>CACXEY010000037.1 GCA_902766695.1 uncultured bacterium | reverse complement strand
GTGGTCTTGCCGGCGCCGGAGCCGCCGACGAGGGCGACGAGTTCGCCTGCGCGCGCGGAGAGGGTGACGTCGTCGAGGACGGGCGCGGCGCCGGGTTTGTAGGAGAAGGTGACGCCGTCGAAGCGGATTTCCTTCACGGGCGCGGGCAGCGGCGTGGCGCCGGGGAGGTCGGCGACGGTGTCCTCGGTGTCGAGGATGGCGAAGACGCGTTCGGCGGCGGCGGCGCTCTGCTGGATGACGAGGTGCACGCGGGAGAGTTTCTTGGCCGGGTCGTACATGGCGACCATGGCGACGATGAACACGAGGATGTCTTCGAGCGCGAGGCCCGCGTAGCGGGAGTAGACGAGGATCAGGCACGCGGCGATGACGGAGAACAGCTCCATCAGCGGGTTCACGGCGGCGCGGGAGGCGACGATCTTGACCTGGCGGCGGAAGAAGTCGGCGTTCTGGCGGGCGAAGCGGTCGAGTTCGCGGTCCTCCATCCCGAAGGCCTTGACGATGGCCGCCCCGGCGATCGCTTCCTGCTGGATGCTGGAGAGGTCGGCGATGCGTTCCTGTCCGGCCTTGGCGTGGCGGCGGACGCGCTTGCCGAAGAGCATGACGGGCAGGATGCACACGGGGAAGACCGCCAGGCTGATGAGCGCGAGGCGCAGGTCGGTGATCAGCAGCGCGCAGGCGGCGCCGACGAGCACGAACGGCTGCTGGACGAGGTCGCAGATGACCTCGGTGATGCTCTTCTCGATGAGCTGCGTGTCGTTGAGCGTGCGCGACATCAGTTCGCCGGTGCGGGAGCCGGTGAAGTAGAGGAGCGGAAGGTGGAGGATCTTCGAGAACAGCTCGTTGCGCAGCACCATCACCACGCGCTGGGCCACCCATTCGATGAGGTATTTGCTGAAGAAGAAGCTCAGTCCGCGCAGCAGCGCCAGCAGCACGAGCAGCCCCAGCAGTGCGCCCATCAGCAACGCCGAGTGGTCCACGCCGCCGCTGTACACGCGGTCGATCCACGCCGACACCGCGTCCTGGAGCGCCGTGATGCGGCCGCCGGCGCCGCCGAAGATGTTCGCGACGCCGCTCTTGCCCACCGCCAGCAGGCCGAAGAGCGATCCGCCGAACATCAGGCCGAACAGGACCGCCAGCAGCAGGCGGCCGGTGTAGGGGCGGCAGAGGGCGAGGAGGCGGCCGTAGAGGCGCTTTTCCTCGGCGGTGAGATGGCGGTGCTTGGACGAATGGTGGCTCATGGCGCGGACTCCAAATAGCGGATGGCTTCCATGCCGGCGCGGCAGCCCGAACCGGCCGCGGACACCGCCTGGCGGTACACCGGGTCCGCCACGTCGCCCGCGATGAACACGCCGGGCAGCGACGAGAACACGCCGTCGGCTTCGAGATAGCCCTGCGCGTCCGTCGCCAGCACCGACGAGAAGGGCGCCGAGGTCGGCACCAGCCCGATCGCCACGAACAGCCCCGCCGCCGGCAGCGTCTCCTCCGCGCCGGACGCCGTGTCGCGCAGGCGAAGGGCCTCGAGCTTGCCGTCCGCCGCGTCGAGGGCCGCGACGGTGCGGTTCCAGCGGACGGCGATCTTCGGGTCCGCCAGCACGCGGTCGGCCTGTATCTTCGAGGCGCGGAGCGCGTCGCGGCGGTGGATGAGCGTCACCGACGACGCCATCCGCGCGAGGAACAGCGCCTCCTCGCACGCCGTATCGCCGCCGCCGACTACCGCCACGGGCTTGTTGCGGAAGAACGCGCCGTCGCAGGTCGCGCAGTAGGACACCCCGTGGCCCGCCAGCTCCGCCTCGCCGGGAACGCCCAGGAGACGGTGCGCGGCGCCCGTCGCGATGACGGCCGCATCGGCTTCCAGCGTTTCGCCGTCGTCGAGCGTCAGCAGCGCGCCGCCGCCGTCGCGCGGCGCGAAGGCCGTCACCGTCGCCCCGCGGTACGCCGCGCCGAAGCGCTCCGCCTGGCGGCGCAGGTTGTCGATGAACTCGAATCCGCCGATCCCGTCGGGAAATCCGGGAATGTTCTCGATCCGCGGCGTGTTGACCAGCGGCCCGCCCGGTGCGGGGCCTTCGAGGACGATGGGGGCGAGGCCGGCGCGCGCGGCATAGAGGGCGGCGGTGAGACCGGCGGGACCGGATCCGATGACGACGAGCGTTTTCATGCCCCGAACCATACCATCCCCCACCCTCCCGCCGCAACCGGGTTGTGGAGAAATCGCGCCGGAGAGGTGGAGGGGACACGCCCAAGACGGAAGGGATGCCGGAAAAGCGCAGAAAACAAGGGGGAATGAAGTAATCTCAAATGCATTGGACTGGCCCGAAGCAGCCAGGGTGCGATTTCCGGCGAATGGGATGCGCGGAGGCACCGCCGCCAATCCCCCTATCCGGCGCTGGCGGAAGGCGCGGGGTCGGAGGAGATGTCCTGGAGGAGTTTTTCGGCGGCGGCGGGGTCGAGGCGGGTCATGGCGTAGCCGACGTGGACGAGGAGGTAGTCGCCGGGTGCCGCGTCGGGGAGGAACGCCAGGGAGACGCGCTGGCGGACGCCGCCGTAGTCCACCAGGCCGCGGCGGTCGAAGCCTTCGCCGGGTTCGATGGTGAGGAGGCGTCCGGGAATGGCCAGGCACATGGGCGCGTCAGTGGGTGGAGGAGGGAGGGGGCTGCTGCTGGCCGGGCGGGGGATTGATTTTCTGGACGCGGAGGGGGAAGCGGAGCTTGAGGTCGTCGTCCAGGGAGATCTCCACCCAGTGGAGGCCGGGGGCGCGGAATTCGGTGTTCAGGAAGACTTCGATGTTCGTGGCGCTGGCTTCGGAATTCGCCAGGCGGACCGGGATGCGCCGGCCCTGCGCGATGGGCTGCATGTCGGGGCCGAGGATGCTGGTCTGCTGCGCGAATTCGCCTTCGCCCGAGCACCAGCGGGTCACGAGGTACATGCGCGGGTGGCGCAGCGGGAAGGTCGCGCTGCCCAGCATGTCGAAGATTCCGATCAGGATGAATTTGCCGGTGCGTTCCTGGCGGACGTCGTCGCAGAGGAGGGAGGATTGGAGGTCGGGCATCATGGACATGTGCAACTCCTGGGTTGAGTGACGAGTGACGAGAGACGAGTGACGAGTGAGCGGTTGCCGTTCCGGGGGCCTCAGGGGACGGTGGCGACGCGGATGAGGTTGCTGACGCCGGTCTTGCCAAGGGGGAAGCCGGCGGTGACGACGACCTGGTCGCCGGAGGCGACGTAGCCGTGCTTGATGGCGGCTTCGAGCATGGCTTCGAAGAGGTGCGTCAGGCGCTCGACGGGCGGGATGCGCATGGGGAAGACGCCGCGGACGAGCGCCATGCGGTCGTAGGCCAGCGGGTCGCTGGTCGCCGCGAGGATGCGCTGCAAGGGGCGGGTCTTGGCGGCCTGGCAGGCGGTGACGCCGGACTGGGTCGCGATCATGACGGCCTTGGCGCGGATGGTTTCGGCGAGGTCGCACGCGGCGCGCGCGAGGGCTTCGGAGGCGCCCTGCGGCGGGATGTGCTTGAGCTGGTCGGTCCAGGCGCGGCGGTCGTAGCCTTTTTCGGCTTCTTCGGCGATGCGCGACATGGTGGCGACGGCTTCGACGGGGTAGAGGCCCATGGCGCTCTCTTCGGAGAGCATCACGGCGTCGGTGCCTTCGAGGACGGCGTTGGTGACGTCGGTGACTTCGGCGCGCGTCGGGCGGGGGGCGTCGGTCATGCTCTTGAGCATCTGCGTGGCCGTGATGACGGGTTTGCCCGCCAGGTTGGCCTTGGAGATGATCTGGCGCTGGGCGGTGGGCACTTTCTCCATGTCGATGTCCACGCCGAGGTCGCCGCGGGCGACCATGATGCCGTCGACGGCGTCGATGATGCGGTCGAGGTCCTTGAGGGCTTCGTGCTTTTCGATCTTGGCGATGATGGGGCGGACTTTGCCCTGGGCGCGCATGTAGGCGCGGGCGACTTCGATGTCGGCGGCGGAGCGGACGAAGGAGAGGGCGACGTAGTCGACGCCCTGGGAGAGGCCGAAGGCGAGGTCCTGGTAGTCCTTGTTCGTCAGGATTGGCGCGCGGATGGAACGGGAGGGCAGGTTGATGCCCTTGTGGCTGGAAAGGCGTCCGCCGAGGATGACGCGGCAGAAGATGTCGGTGTCGGCCACTTTCTCGACACGCAGTTCGAGGGCGCCGTCGGCCAGCAGCAGCGTGTCGCCGGGCTGGACGTCCTTGGGGAGGTCGCGGTAGGTGAGGCCGACTTCCTTTTCGTTGCCGGGGACGTCGCGGGAGGTCAGGGTGAAGAAGTCGCCGGGCTTGAGCTCGATGCTGCCGCATTCGAATTCGCCGGTGCGGATCTTCGGGCCCGCGAGGTCCTGGAGGATGGCGACGGGCTGGTCCTTTTCTGCGGCGATTTCGCGGATGAGCGCGATCTTGGCGGCGTGCTCTTCGTGGGAGCCGTGGGAGAAGTTCAGGCGGGCGACGTTCATGCCCGCGTCAATCATGCGGCTGAGCGTCTCGCGGTTCTCGGAGGCGGGGCCGATGGTGCATACGATTTTGGTCTTTCTCATGGGAAAACTCCTTTATTTGAGGGGGCGGTTGTTCGGAAGTTCGGTTGTTCGGGCGGTCGGTGGGTGGGGGGTCAGGGGGGAGGGTAAATCCAGTCGAGCCAGCGGGGG
>CACXEY010000036.1 GCA_902766695.1 uncultured bacterium | reverse complement strand
CTCCCAGAGGTATCCGGCCTTGCCGATGGCTCCGACCTTGTCGACGTTCTCGACTCCCAGATGCACGCAGCCCGGTCCGATGGACTCTGAAAGTCCGTAGTTCGTGTCGTACTGGTGGTGCGGGAAGACCTTGAGCCAGCGCTTGATGAGCGAAGGCGGAACCGGCTGGGCTCCGACGTGCATCAGGCGCCACTGGCTGAGAAGGTAGTCGTCAAGCTTGATGCGGCCGCTGTCGATGGCATCCAGGATGTCCTGCACCCATGGCACGAGCAGCCAGACGATGGTGCATTTCTCCTCGGTTGCCGTGCGCAGGATCCACTCGGGCTTGATGCCCCTGAGGATGACGGCCTTGCCGCCTGTCATCAGGGAGCCGAACCAGTGCATCTTGGCGCCCGTGTGGTAGAGCGGCGGGATGCAGAGGAAGACGTCGTCGCGCGTCTGGCCGTGGTGCTTCTGCTCCATCTCGGCCGACTGCGCGAGGCAGCGGTGCGTCAGGATGATCGCCTTGGGGAAGCCGGTGGTGCCGGAGGAGAAGTAGATGGCCGCGTCGTCGTCGAGGCCGTACTCGATGGCCGGCTTGCGCCCGGAGCAGTAGGAGACGAGGGAGTTGTAGGATTCCGCGAAGGTGGGGCAGTCTTCGCCGACGTAGAGGCGCAGGCCCACCTTCGGGATGCGGTCCGCGATGTCCTCCACGCGGCCGGTGAATTCGGGGCCGAACACCAGCGCCGACGCGTCTGCGAGGTCGAGGCAGTAGCGGATTTCCTCGGCGGTGTAGCGGTAGTTGAGGGGGACGGCCATCGCGCCGGCGCGCAGCACGCCGAAGTAGATGGGCAGCCACTCCAGGCAGTTCATCAGCAGGATCGCCACCTTGTCGCCGCGCTTGACGCGGCGGGTCAGCAGGAAGTTCGCGAAGCGGTTCGCCTTCTCGTCGAACTCCGCCCAGGTCATCTCGCTGCGGAACGCCTCGATGGGGCTCGACTCGATCAGCGAGTACTCCTTCCACGTCGTGTGCCGCGTCTCCAGCTCCTGCGGATTGATTTCCACCAGCGCGACGTCGTTCGGCCACTGCGCCGCGTTCTCTTCGAGGATTTTCGTGATCGGTTTCATGTTGTCTCCAAATAACCCGACCATCATGCCATCCCGCCGCCCGCCTTGCAACCGCCGACTCGTCCCCGCTCCCGGCCGTCCCGTCCCCCGCCCGGAACCACTTTTGAGATTACGGAAAAACCATACATTTTCCGTCCTTTCTCCCCATCCTCCCCGCCCATGAACGACAGCCCCGCCCGCCCCGTTTTTCCCACTTCCCTTTTCCCCGCCCTCCCACTATCCTTTCCCCGAAATCCAGAACCCCGACCATCCACCAACCGGAAACCAGCCATGAACCACTTTTCCTTCCGCCGCCTTCCCGCCGTCCTGCTCGCCGTCCTCCTTCCGGCCCTCCCCGGCGCCTGCCGCGCCCCGGCGCCGTCCCCGGACACGGAACCGGCCCTGGACCCGGCGCCCGCCTCCGAATTCCCGGTGCCCGAGGCCGCCCTCCCCGGCGAGACCCTCCTCGAATTCCCCGCGGATCCCCTCCCGACCGAATCCGAAATCTCCGACGTCCCCTATTCGAACCTCTTCATCCTCCGCTGGAACCCGGCCGTCTCCTCCTTCACGGCTCCCACCTTCCGCGAAGGCTTCGCGCGCCTCCGCGACGACGGCGACGCCCGGACCAACTGGAGCCTCCGCGACGGGGCGGACGTCCGACCCGGCGACTGGGCCCTGTTCGTGCGCGTGGGCGGGGCCGATCCGGCGACGGACGGCATCGCCGGCCTCTGCCGCTTCCTTTCCGCCGCGTACGACGGCGCCTCCTGGCGCGGCGACGGCAGCACCCTCCAGTACGCGGACATCGACATCCTGCTCCTCAACGACCCGGAGCAGTCCGGCCTCTTCGCCGGGGCGGAACTCGATGCCGCGTTCCCGTCCGTCGATTGGCATGGCGGCCCGTCCGGCGTCCTGGTCGATCCGGCGACGGCCGAAGCCCTCGCGCTGCACATCGCCGACCATCTCGCGCGCGCCGGGACCGCGGCCATCCCGCCCGACGCGCTGGCGCTGGCCCCGCTGGGCGACGACGCCCTCCGCACGCTCGCCTGCACGCTCCTCGCCGACCTTTCGCCCGCCTTCAACCGCAACCTCGCCCGCCTTCCGGCCCCCGTCCTGCCGCCCGACCCGGCCCCCTGAGCCGCCCGCCGGTTTTCCAATGGTTGGAAAAGTTTTCCAATGATTGGAAAAATATTTTCCAATGGTTGGAAAATCCGGTCCGTTTTTTCCAATGATTGGAAAAAAATTTCGGCGGTTTTCCAATGAATGGAAAAAATTTTCCGGGGTTCCAACGAGCCGCCGGCCGTGTGCGTCCCCCGCCGGGGAGCGCGACGGAAGAAGGTCCCGGCCCGGGCCGGGGGCCGTCAGGACTCCCCGTCCTTCGGGACCGGCAGTTTGCCGCCGTTGGCGTCGACGCGGACGAAGGTGATTTCGGTCGTGAAGACGCCGGTCTCCTCGGTCGAGGCGATGTGGCGGCGGAAGACTTCCACGCGGTAGGTCACCGACGTGCGGCCGACGCGCCGGCGGACGGTCTCGAAGCGCAGGACCGACTTCGGGTGCACGCTCTTGTGGAACGTCACCTCGCTCATGCCGACCGTGACGAAGTTGCAGCCGGGGTATTCCCCGCTGACGGCCATCCAGGCCACCTCGTCCACCCACATGAGCATCTTCCCGCCGAACAGGAAACCGTAGTGGTTCAGGTCCCCCGGCATCACCAGCTTGTACGAGGTCACCGGCGGCCTCCTTCCAGGTTGCGGCGCGCTGCGGCGTTGCCGCCGATGATCGCGCCGACCTTCGGGCACGTCTCCATGTCCGCGCAGCCGCCGCAGGTTTCCACGCGCTTTTCGCGCGCGCACCGGCGGACGGGGCAGAGGGATTCGCAGTAGGGTGTCTTCGCGCCGTCGCGGCGGCAGCCTTCGCAGACGGTCATTTCGGGGGTGATGTCGGCGTGGTTGAGTTCGGACCAGAGCCTGGCGGTCTTTTCGTGCAGGGCCCGGTCGTTGCGGACCGTCGCGATGCGGGCGTCGCACGTCCTGCAATCGAGTCCGCAAAAGGCGATGAAGTCGTCGTTCATGGGTGTTCCTCTTTTCCCGCGGCGGGGAATCCGCGCTTCCGGGGACGCCTGCCGTGGCGGCATTCCCGTGGCGGTTCCCGGCCTTGCGCGGGCGACTCTACCAAGCCCCTGCCGGAAAAGGAAGTCCTGTCGCAACGGGGGGGCGCCCCCGCCCGGGGGCGGTCGGCGGATGTTTTTGGAAACAGGAAAAATCCCTTGTTTTCCCCCTGCCGGCCGCCATTCTCCCTTCCATGAACGATGCCATGGGAAACGCCTCCGCGCGCCCGGCGCGACGCCGGCGGGGCGGGGGAGGGGAGGTAGGAGGGGGCAGGCGGGCGCCGGCCCCTTCGCCGGCAAATGGGAGAGCCCCCTCCCCGCTTTGGGGTTGAACGCGGGCGCGCGGCGGTGTAGAAAGGAACGGCTACGGAAAAGGAAACGGCAACATGGCGGTAGACAAAGGCAAAACCAAAATCCTGGTCCTCGACGACGAGCGCCTCATCCGGCTCACCATCGCCGCCAAGCTCCGCCGCCTCGGTTACGAAGCCGTCGCCGTCGCCTCCGTCCCGGAAGCCATGGCCCTGCTCAAGCGCGACGACTTCCGCCAGTTCCGCGCCATCATCACCGACATCGTGATGGAAGGCATGGACGGGTTCGTCTTCCGCGACATCGTCCGCGGCCTCGACGCGACGATCCCCATGTTCTTCATGACCGCGCTCGACCCGGAAGAGGGCGGCGGCTTCCTCAAGCGCATCCTGGAAGACGCCAACAGCCACTACCTGCCCAAGTCCGTCCGCGCGGAAGTCCTGCTCAAGCGCGTGGAAAGCATCGTGGGGTCGCGCCGGGTCGAACGCTTCATCGAGCGGCAGGCGGCGGAGGCGAAGCAGGCGCTCGCGCTGGCGGCGCAGGTCCAGCGCAGCATGCTGCCGGTCCGCGCGCTGATGCTGGAACACGGATTCTACACGACCTGGTGGAAGCCGCAGGAGGAAGTCTCCGGCGACCTCTACGAAGCGGTCCCCTTCGGCCACGGCTGCTGGCTGTTCGTGCTGGGCGACGTCCAGGGCCACGGCGTGAGCGCCGCGCTGGCCATGACCGCGGTCCAGTCCCAGCTCCGCCAGCTCGGCCACGACGACGGCGCCCCGCGCATGGGGCCGGCGGACGTCGCGAACCTCCTCCAGCGGTTCTTCCGCGAGAACCTCGCCGACGTCTCCTACATGACGGCCCTCATCTGCATCCACCGCCCGCTCGAAAGCACGGTCGAATGGATGAGCTGCGGCGCGCCCGACCTGGTGGTGCTCGACCCCGCCCGCGGGGGGGCGGTCGATGTCAACCCCTCGCACCTGGGCGGCCTCCCGATCGGGCTGATGCCGGACACGGTCTACGGCCCCGAGGAAGTCGTCACCACCCCGCTCACGCCCACGGCCGTCTGCGTGGCCCACACCGACGGCGTGCTCGACATCGCGCGCGATCCCGAAGGCCTCGAACCGCTCCCCGACGAAGACCGCGAGCGCATCCGCGACGGCCTCATCCTGGACGCCCGCCTCGACAGCTCCATCGTCGCCGCCCCCTACAAGTTCATGGCCGCCTGCGAAGACCTCGGCTACGCCCACTTCGGCGACGACGTCACCGAAGTCCTCTTCGGCGCCCGCCTCCACCGCGACGGCGTGTTCGACGCCGCCGTCGCCGTCAACACCGAGGACATCGACCGCACCGCCCGCGAGATCGAGGCCTGGTGCACCGGGCGCGGATGGGACGCGATCCTCTCGACCCGCGTCCAGCTCGTCTTCGAGGAAAAGCTGATGAACCTGCACGACCACGGCTTCGACTACCCCCAGCGCCTGCGCGAAGCCGTCTGCGTCCGCCTGCGCGAACGCGAACGCAACGGGCACCGCGAGGCCGAACTGACCGTATGGGACTGCGGGACGCCCGACCCGAGCCTCCTCGTCGCCGCCGGCAGCACCGACGTCGCCTTCGACCTGGCCAACCAGGTCTGGAGCGGGCGCGGGCGCGGGCGCCTGATGGTCCGGCAGCTGTGCACCGGTGTCGAACGCAACCGCTACGGCGTGCTCAACGAAACCATCTACCACATCCCCTTCGACCCCGACGACACCGACCCCAACGCCCCCGCACCCGTCCCCGAGCCCCCCGAAATCGAACCCCCGTCCAATCCCTGATTCCACCAACCGCCCACCACCGATAGGAGCCATCCGATGAAACCCTGCTGCAAAGCCTTCCTGTCCGAGCAATTCGGCGGCGACGAAGACATCGTCGCCGAAATCTACGCCGAATACGTCACGTCCCTCCACGCCAAGGCCCAGGAAGCTGCCGACCGGCTGGCCACCGCCGACTGGCAGCGCCTCGACGAAACCGCCCATGCCATCAAGGGCAACGCCCTCGTCGCCGGCGACACCGAGACCGCCGCCGCCGCCATCGCCCTGCGCGGCGCCTCCAAGCTCGGCGACTCCGCCAAGGCCGGCGAACTCGTCGCCCGCATCCGCGAACTCGCCGCCCAGCTCTGATGCCGCCGCACGCCTGGCAGGCACCCGACGCCGACCGCATCGTCGACGGCGCCATCGCCGGAATCCGTACCGATCTCGACCGCCTGGCCGTACCCGGGCTCGCCGGCGTCGTCCTCGGCGGCGGCTACGGCCGCGGCGAAGGCGGCGTCAAGCCCGACGGCACCCTTTCCAACGACCTCGACTTCTTCGCCATCGCCGCCGAGGGCGCCACCGACCGCGACGCCGCCCGCCTCGCCCGCGCCCTGGCCCCCCTCGCCGCCGACTGGACCGAGCGCCTCGGTATCGACGTCGACTTCACCGCCAAGACCCCCTTCCGCCTGCGCCACGACGCCGAGCGCCTGATGGTCCAGGAACTCCTCCGCGGCCACGTCGACGCCTGGGGCGCGCCCGGCGCCGACCTCTTCGCCGGCATCCCCCTGCGCGACGCCGGCGAACTCCCCTGGACCGAGGCCGTACGCCTGCTCGCCAACCGCGGCATGGGGCTCCTCTTCGCGCGCGAAGCCGGCCGCGGCCCCGACTTCACCGCCCGCAACATCACGAAAGCCGTCCTCGGCGCCGGCGACGCCCGCCTCATCGCCCGCCACGCCTACCGCTGGCGCGCCGGCGACCGCCGCGAAGCCCTCGCCGATTCCCTCTACGCCCGCGCCCTCGACTGGAAATTCCGCCCCGTCGCCGCCCCCCCCTGTCCCTGGGACCAGGCCCGCGCCTGCTGGCTTTCCGCCGCCTCCGAAATCCACGCAGCCGCCCGCCCCCGCCGCCGCCTCCGCGACCTCGCCCGCTGGTTCGCACGCCGCCGCACCCCCGGCCCCCTCCGTACCCTCGCCCTCGATCCCGTCTTCCGGCTCTTCGACGAAATCGCCGACATCCTCCAATCCCCATCCCCCAAGACCACCCCCTCCCTCCTCCGCGACTGGCAGACCTTCGGCTGAGACGATGTGCACCCGCTTCCACATCGCCCCCGGCAACGAAGCCGTCCGCGATCTCGCCCCCGCCGCCCAGGCCTCCCCCCTCGCCGCCCGGTTCGCCGCCGCGGGGCGACCCCTTCTCCTCGCCGGCGACGTCCGTCCCACCGACGTCGTGCCCGTCCTCGCGCCGGGCCGTGACGGTGCCCCGCGGCCCTTCCCCATGCAATGGGGATTCCGCCTTCCCGACGGCCCCCTTCTCGTCAACGCCCGCAGCGAAACCGCCGCCGTCAAACCCGCTTTCCGAGACTCCTGGCTCCGCCGCCGCTGCGCCATCCCCGCCACCTGCTACTACGAATGGGAGCACCGCCCCGGCCCCTCCGGCCACACCGTCCCCGGGACCCAATACGCCATCCGTCTCCCCGACGCCCCCGTCCTCTGGCTCTGCGCCCTCTACCGCATGGAGGCCGGCCTCCCCGTCTTCGCCGTTCTGACCCGTCCCGCCCCCGCCCCCCTCTCCGACCTCCATCCCCGCATGCCCCTCATCCTCCCCGCCGACGCCATCCCCCGCTGGATCGCCCCCGCCGCCGATCCCGCCTCTCTCCTGCCGCTGGCGCTCGCGGGGCTCGCCTTCGCGCCCGCATCGGAACCCTGACCTCGGACTCCGGACATCGGAGGAGTCGCTTTCCACCGGGTGCCCGGATGGATTTGGAAACAGGAAAAACACGGACGTTTCCATCGTTTTCAGCCCGCTTCCACGCCCATGAGCGGACGGGAAACGCCGGAGGCGGGCGGGGCGGTTTTTCCGGGGGCGAGATTTTCCGAAAAAAAGTGTTGCGTGCGGCAGGGGATGTGGTATGGTACGGACAACTTCGGAAGCGAGCGTAGCTCAGTGGTAGAGCGCCACCTTGCCAAGGTGGCTGTCGTGGGTTCAAGTCCCATCGCTCGCTCCATTTTTTTTACCCGTGGCGGATGGCCGTCACGGGCTTTTCGTTTCCGGGGGGGGCGTGGAAGCGGCGGTCAGTCGTCGGGGGTGGGGGCGCGGCGGAGGGCTTTGGTCTGGCCGTGGCGCTTCTTGGCGTCGACCATGAGGGCGGTCTGGCGCTTGGAGCGTTTGCGCTTCTGGCGGCGGATCTTTTCGCGGGCCTGCTGGCGGGCGGTCTTTTCGCCGAGAATCTTTCCGGCCAGCTTTTCGCAGAGTTCGCGTCGGGCGAAGAAGCGGTTCATCGACTGGCTGCGCTCGCGGCTGCAACGGACTTCGAGACCCGTCGGGATGTGCCGGAGGACGACGGTGGAGGAGGTCTTGTTGATTTTCTGCCCGCCGTTGCCGCCGCCGCGGACGAAGCGTTCGTCGAGGTCGGTTTCGCGGATGCCCAGCTCGTCCATGCGCCGGAGGAGCGCGGCTTCTTTTTCGGGGGTGACGGGGTAGAGGCTCATGGAAACTTGGCGGTCATGCGCCGGAGGAATCCGAACGCGGACGGAATGTTGTACGGAATCCGGCGCGGATTGCAAGCGGGATCTGGCGGAAGAAGGGGGATACGTTCATGGGCGGGAGGATGACGGAAAACACGGGAAAAATGGACGGTTTCCCGTAATCTCAAAATTGCGGGGCGACGGGGGCGGCAGGGAGGGCGGAGGGGGGCTTTCAGGGGCGGCGGAGGGGGAGGAGGAGGAGAGGGAAGAGGAGGGCGATCCAGACGGGATTGGCGGCGGCGGCGAGGTTGCCGGCCAGGACGGGGCCGAGGGCGGGGCGGAGGAGGAGGGGGAGG
>CACXEY010000035.1 GCA_902766695.1 uncultured bacterium | reverse complement strand
GGGCGCGGCGGGCGGCGTCGCGCACCGGCTCGGCGCGACCGTCGGGATGCAGGATGGTCGCCGAGCGCAGGTCGTGGCGGGCCGCGGCCTTGGCGTTGCGGACGGCGGCGACCTGCGCGCGGGCCGGATGCGCCGCGCGCGGCAACGCCGCCAGCCGCAGGAGCAGGAGGTGCACAAAGGCCACGTCCCGCGCGTCCACGCCCGCCGTCGCGAAGGGGGCCAGGTCGAACATCCGCAGTTCGATGCGGTCCACGCCGCCCTCCGCCAGCGCCCCGGGCTCGTTGGGTCCGCGCGGCTTGAGGCGGACGGGATAATACAGTTCGCCGGGGGCCGCGATGAGGCCCGCTTCGGCGTGGCGGGCGACGCTGCGCGCCCAGGACGGGGCGTCGGTGTAGTCGAAGACCGGCACGAAGTCGTTCCAGTAGCCCAGCTCCGAGCAGCGGAAGGACGAAAACCCCGCGAACAGCCCCCCGCCGCCGCCCCCGCCCCCCAGCAGCGAAGCGTCCGCCACCGGGCTGGCCGACATGAGCGCGACCAGGAGCCAGGCGGCTTCGGCGGCGCGTGCGGCGAGTTCGCAGTAGAGCGCGTCGGCGTGGCGGCGGAGGTCGCCGGCGCCGCCCGCGGCCGCGAAGTCGGCGGCCAGCAGCGACGGGCCGAAGGAGACGTTGACGTGGACGCCGCAGAAGGCCATCTTGCGGCGGCCGTAGCGGGCGGCGAGGTGTTCGCGGTAGGCGGTTTTCCCGGCGCGGGGGCCGTCAAAGCGCGCGATGGGCACGTCGTCCCCGTCCGCGAGGGGTGGCGGGTTCGAGTAGAGCCACAGGCGCTCCGGAGCGGGGCGCGCGGCGAGGGTGGCGCGGAGGGCGGCGTCGATCGATTCCAGCTCCGCGACGGCGGCGGCGGGCGTGTCGTGGACGCCCGTGTTGATTTCGGGCTGGTTTTCGCAGAAGTCGCGCACGATGCGCGGGTCATCCGCCGGGAACGGGTGCGGCGTGCGGGCCATCCGCCCCTCCGGCGTCACCCGCAACGCCTCGCGCTCCAGCCCGAAGCGGGCGGACCAGAGGGCGTCGCGTACGGCTTTCGATTCAAGGTGGAGCATGGCGGCGGCGGGTCAGGGGGTGCGGGTGGTTGCGTGTCCGGCGGGTCCCGACGCGGACAGAAGCGGCTCGTTCATGCTGCCGGTGCGGTAGCCCTGGAGGTCGACGTGTTCCACGCCCTCGGCGCGGCAGAAGGCGGCGGCCGCTTCCAATTCGCGCGCGGGGAACGAGCGGGAACGGGCGGTGACGGCGACCACGCGCCCGCCAAGCCCCTCTTTCGCCACGCGCAGCAGGAACGTCGAATCGACGCCGCCGGAAAACGCGATGGCGGCGGACCCGAGGCCGCACAGTTCCGCGCGCAACGCGGCGAGCTTTCCCCAGGCGGCGGAGTTCACCCGTGGGCTCCTTCCAGCCGGGAGACGAGCAGCGGGATCGCGCGCTCGAAGGCGACGCCGTACCAGTGGGATTCCGGCGTGGTCTCGATGGCGGCGCAGACGACGTCCGCCGCGAGCGCGGCCGCGCCGAGAGCGTCGCGGCCGCGCAGGACGGCCCCCGCGAAGACCGCCGCGAAGAGGTCGCCCGTGCCGTGGACGTTGCGCGGGAGGCGCGGGTTGAAGTCGTAGCGGAGGGTTTCGCCGTCGGAAACCGCAGTGCCGAGTTGCACCGAATTGAACGAGACGCCCGTGAGGACGACGTTCTTTGCGCCGAGTGCGTGCAGCCCCGCGACCGTTTCCTCGACGAACGCGCGGCCGTAGCCCTCCAGCACGGGCTCCCGGCCGAGCAGCAGCGCCGCTTCGGTGAGGTTCGGCAGGAGATAGTCCGCCCCGGCGCAGAGGCGCGCCATCTGCGCGGGAAAGTCCGGGCCGAAGCCCGCGTAGAGCTTGCCGTTGTCGGCCATCGCCGGGTCCACGAAGCGCAACGCTCCCGGCGCGGCGCACGAGGACAGGAGCGAGAGAATCGGCCCGATTTGCCGCGGGCAGACGTAGCCCGTGTAGAACGCGTCGAAGCGGATGCCCTGCCTGCGCCACTCGGCTTCGATGCGCGGCATCTCGTCCGTCAGGTCGCGGAACGTCCACGACGGGAAGCCGCCCGTGTGGTTGGACAGCACGGCGCCCGGCAGCACCGCGCACTCCACACTGCACGCCGAAACGACCGGCAACGCCACCGTGGCCGAACACTGGCCAACGCACGAAATGTCCTGGATGGTCAGAAGCCGCTTCGGGGCGGCAGGCGGGGAAACGGGATTTTTCATGGCGGGGGAACCGGGGCGGCGGCGGTTGCGGGGCGGGGGAGCAGGCCGGTTTCGGCGGCGTGGGGCTTCATGCCCTCGATGCAGACGGCAATCGCGTCCGCGAGGTCGAGGCCGAGCAGCTCCGCGCCGCGCCGGATGACCTCCCGCGAGCATTTCGCGGCGAAGCGCTTGTCCTTGAACTTCTTGACGACGCTCCGGGGCTCGAGGTCGGAGATGCCCCCCGGCCGCATGAGCGCGGCGGCCCACACGAGGCCGGAAAGCTCGTCCGCGCAATAGAGGCTCTTTTCGAGATCGGTTTCGGGCTTCACGTCGTTGCAGATGCCCCAGCCGTGGCTGAGGATGGCGCGCACGTCGGCGGGGTCCACGCCTGCGGCGAGCAGCTCGGATTCCGTGTGGGCGAGGTGCTCCTCCGGGAAGCGCTGGTAGTCGTAGTCGTGGAGATGGCCGACCGCACCCCAGTGCTCCACCTCGTCCGGCGGCTGCCCGAAACGGCAGGCGAACGCCTCCATGCAGCCGCGCACGTTCGTCGCGTGGACGAGCAGCTTCGGGTCGTCGGTGGTTTCCGCGAGCAGTTCGCGGGCGCGTTCGAGGGTGAGTTTCATTGCTTGGGGGTCTTGGAAAGCCGCCCGCACGGCGCGGGGAGAGGCGCCGCGCGGGCGGGACGGGCTAGAACTGGTATTGCGCGGAAAGGACGAAGCCCTCGCCCACGCCGAGGCGCGAACCGTTCTTGCCGCCCGTGTCCACGTAGGCCGCGACGAACGTCAGCGAAGGCGTGGCGAACCAGGCCGCGTGCAGATCGTAGTAGTCGTGGTTGCGCACCTTGTCCGCGTCGATGCCGCTTTTGTTTTCCCCGCCGACTGCGAGCCACGAAACCGGAATCACGTCCACGTTGCCGAACCAGCCGAAACCGTAGTCGCCGTGGCCGACGACGCCGTTCACCACCTCGTCCGACGCCTGGACGCCCGCGAAGGCTGGCGCCACGGCAAGGAGAAAGGTGGAAATCGCAGTGGAAAGGATAGTTTTTTTCATGATGGTCGGTCTTTCTTGTTGGAATGGGTTTGATTGGTTCCAGAAAGCCGAACCGGCCGGGATGATGCTTTGATATTGTTTTGTTGTTGGTCCGCCGGTTCAGCCGGAAGGGTCGTTGTCGGGGTGGCACATTCGAGGTGTACATCGTTTGACCATGATGATTCCTTTCTGTTGGGGTGACAGGAGGTTTCAAACGGGGCTGGAAACGCCGGAGTACGGAAATCCAGCCCCCATGTTTTCCGTGGACGTCAGATCGCGGCGAAGGCGCGGTCAAGTTCGGCGGTGATGTCGTCGATGTGCTCGAGGCCGATGGAGAGGCGGATGAGTTCGGGGAGGACGCCGCCCTTGCGGAGGTCTTCGTCGGAGAGCTGGGAGTGCGTCGTCGAGGCGGGGTGGATGACGAGGGACTTGGCGTCGCCGACGTTCGCGAGGAGCGAGAAGATTTCGCCGTTGAGGGCGTCGGCGAAAGCGCGTGCTTCCTTGCTGCCGCCCTTGATGCCGAAGACGACCATTCCGCCCGCGCCGTTGGGGAGGTACTTGGCCGCGAGGTCGGGCTGGGAGAGCGAGGGGTACTTGACCCACGCGACCTTGGGGTGCTTCTCCAGGTACTTCGCGACGGCCAGCGCGTTCTCGCTGTGGCGCGCGATGCGCAGCGGCAGGGATTCGACGCCCTGCAGGAAGATCCACGCGGCGTCCGGCGCCAGCGTCGGCCCCTGGTTGCGGATGCCGACAGTCAGCAGCCGCAGGGAGAACGCCACCGGCTTGAGCGGGTCGGGCAGGTCGTGGGCGAAGCGCAGGCCGTGGTAGCCGCCGTCGGGTTCGTTGTAGAGGGCGAACTTCGGGTCGGTCCAGTCGAATTTCCCGGCGTCGACGACCACGCCGCCGATGCCCGCGCCGTGTCCGCCGATCCACTTGGAGAGGGAGTGGATGACGAGGTCGGCGCCGTGGTCGATGGCGCGGAGGAGGGGCGGCGGCGTGAAGGTGGCGTCGACGACGAGCGGCAGGTGGTGTTTTTTCGCGAAGGCGGCGTAGCCGTCGAGGTCGGCGATGTCGAGCGCCGGGTTGCCGACGGCTTCGACGAAGAGCAGGCGCGTCTTCTCGTTGATCGCCGCTTCGACGGCCGCGAAGTCGTTGACCGGCGTGAAGTTCACCTTGATGCCCGCGTTCGGCAGGATGGCGTCGAACTGGCTGAACGTCCCGCCGTACAGGTTGTCGGCGGCGACGATCTCGTCCCCGGCGCGCGCGATGTTCGTGACGGTGAAGAAGATCGCCGCCGTACCGCTGGAGAGCGTCTGCGCCGTGGCGCCGCCTTCAAGGGCGGCGAGGCGCGCCGCCAGGACGTCGTTCGTCGGGTTCATCAGCCGCGCGTAGATGTTGCCCAGCTCGCGCAGCGCGAAGAGGTCCGCGCCGTGCTTGCTGTCGCGGAAGTTGTACGCCGTGGTGCGGTAGACGGGGACGGCGCGCGCCAGCGTCGCGGGATCGCCGTGGGGGTTCTGTCCGGCGTGGATCGCCAGGGTTTCGATGTGGAAGCTCATGGGTTTTTCCTTTGGGGTGGGTTGGTTTTGTTTTCGATTGCAGTCGATTGCAATCGATTGCCGTCGATTGCAATCGCCCTGCGGGGACTCAGCCGGCGGTGTCGAACAGCCAGGTGGAGAGGTAGCGCTCGCCGGTGTCGGGGAGGAGCACGACGATGCGCTTGCCGGCGAACTCGGGCTTCTTGGCCAGTTCGAGCGCGGCGAAAAGGGCGGCGCCGGAGGAGATGCCGACGAGCAGGCCTTCCTCCTTGGCGGCGGCGCGGGCGGTTGCGCCGGCGTCCTCGGCGGATACCGGGATGACGCCGTCGTAGATGGACGTGTCGAGCGTCTTCGGCACGAACCCGGCGCCGATGCCCTGGATCTTGTGCGGCCCGGCGTGGCCCTGCGACAGGACGGGCGAGGTGTCGGGCTCCACCGCGAACACCTTGGCCGCCGGATTCGCCTCCTTGATGGCCTTGCCGACGCCGCTCAGCGTGCCGCCCGTCCCGACGCCCGCCACGAAGATGTCCACCTGCCCGTCCGTGTCGCGCAGGATTTCCTGCCCGGTGGTCCGGTAGTGGCGCTCGGGGTTGGCCGCGTTCTCGAACTGCTGCGGGATGAGCGAGTTCGGCGTCGCCGCGTGCAGCTCCTCGGCCTTGGCGATGGCGCCCTTCATGCCGTCCTTGCCGGGGGTGAGGACCAGCTCCGCGCCGTACGCGGCGGCGAGCTTGCGGCGCTCGACGCTCATCGTGTCCGGCATCGTCAGGATCAGGTGGTAGCCCTTGACCGCCGCGACCAGCGCCAGGCCGACGCCCGTGTTGCCACTCGTCGGCTCGATCAGCGTCCCGCCCGGCTGGAGGACGCCGGACGCCTCCGCCGCCTCGACCATCGCCAGCGCGATGCGGTCCTTGACCGACCCGCCCGGATTGAAATACTCCACCTTGGCGACCACTTCCGCCGCGCCCTTGTTCAGGTTGCGGATGCGGACGAGCGGCGTGTTCCCGACTAGTTCGGTAATCTTTTCGTGGATGTTCGACATGTTGTTTTCCTTTCGGTTTTCGATGTTTTTACATTGGTTATACAACCTCTTCGGTTGTGAATGGCGCGGACTCTACGCGAGGGCGGCGTGCCTGTCAACAACAAAATCACAACTTTTTCGGTTGCTTTTTTCGGACGCCGGGGGCAGGATCGTTTCCGAGAGGAAAACCGAATGAAAATCACCGCCCAAGTCCGCTACGCCCTGCGCATCCTCGTCGATCTCGCCGTCCGCGGCGGCGGCGCCCCGCGTCCCATCAAGGAGATCGCAGCCTCGCAGGGCATCTCCGAAAAATTCATCAGCCGCATCGCCGTCCCCCTCCGCCGCGCCGGCTTCGTCGAGAGCGAACGCGGCGCGAAAGGCGGCCTGACTCTCGCCAAACTCCCCGAAAAAATCACCCTTCTCGACATCGCCGAAGCCCTCGACGGCCCCCTCGCGCTGGTTCCCTGCCTGGAACATCCCGGCTCCTGCCCGCGCCACGGCCGCTGCGCCGCCGAACGCGCCTGGGGCGCCGCCGACGCCGCCCTCGCCGCCGCCCTCCGCTCCACCACCCTCGCCGCCGTCGCCCGCGACGAACGCCGCTTCGCCCCGCCCGCGCCCCCCGCCGCCCCCGCCGAGCCGGACTACTGCATCTGATTCTATCGGGCGTTTCCCGGACAAATCTCCCCCCTCCGTTGCTTGGCGGAAGGGGGATTTTTTTCATGGAGGGGGGAATGGGGGGCAAAACGGTAGAATATCAATATTTTTCGTATTTTCAAATGCAGTCGGCAATCTGGCTGCGGAGACGTACCATCAAGGGGGGGCAAAGGATTCGTCCGCGTCCAGGCGGGCACGGAACGGGGGGGGGAGGGGGAGTGTCCGCGCATCCGTTGTGACAAGAAACACGTACCGTCCGCGTGGCGGCGGAGGGACTCGCCGCCCTGCTCGACGGTAGGGCGGGCCGTCCCCTGCCCGCCGCGTACATGGGATTCCAATGGGGCGTGGATGGAGCCGTGCGGACGCAACGGGGTATTCAAAACGGCCACATGGTTTCTTCATCCATGTCCGCTTGAAAACATGTGGAAATCCCCGCTTTTCCATAACCTCACGCGGCCCCGGGACGTGGGTTCCTGATGCGCAGGGTCAGCGGGAGGGGGTATCGAAGAAGGCTTCTCCGGCGTCCAGGAGGGCGCGGCCGGAGGGGGTGGTGAAGTACCAGAGGCGGGGGATGGCGTCCGCGGCGACGGCGGAAGGGGGGAGCGGGACGAAGGTGCCGCCGCGGAATTCGTGGGCGGCCAGGTGGCCGGCGCGGACGAGGTGCAGGAGGGCGGCTCCGAGGTCGGCGGGGGCGACGGGGGTGCCTTGCGGGGCGGATTGGACGGAGTCGCGGATGCCGGCAAGGTTCTCCCAGTCGTCGCAGGCGGCGTTCAGGATGAGAAGTTCCAAGGCGTGTGGGTCCATGGGGGGCCTTTCTCCGGCCACGGAAAAGGCCGCCGGGGGTGCCGGCGGCCTCGTGGCAGGGGTGGCTGCGGGGATCAGGCCTTGAGGCCCTTGTCGTGCATGGCGGCCTTGCGGGAGAGGCGGACTTTGCCGTTGTCTTCGACGCTCAGGCACTTGACCCAGATCTCTTCGCCCATCTTGACGACGTCTTCGGTGCGGTTGACGCGGAAGTCCGCCAGTTCGCTGATGTGGACGAGGCCTTCCTGCCCGGGCAGGAATTCGACGAAGCAGCCGAAGTCCTTCACGCCCGTGACCTTGCCGCGGTAGATCTTGTTGACCTCGGGCTCGGCGGTGAGGGCCTGGACTTCGCGCAGGGCGGCGTCGAGGTTGACCTTGTTGTTCGAGAAGATGGAGACCTTGCCGTCGTCCTCGATGTCGATCTGGGTGCCGGTGGTCTCGGTGATGTGGCGGATGTTCTTGCCGCCGGGGCCGATCAGGGCGCCGATCTTCTCGGGGTTGATGTTGACGACGACGATCCGCGGGGCGTACGGGGAGAGGTCCGCGCGCGGGGCCGGGATGGTGGCTTCGATCTTGTCGAGGATCTTCAGGCGGGCCTGGTAGGCGCGGTCGAAGGCGCCGGCGACGAGGTCCCACGCGAGGCCGCGGATCTTCAGGTCCACCTGGAAGCCGGTGATGCCCTTGCGGGTGCCGGCGACCTTGAAGTCCATGTCGCCGCAGTGGTCTTCGGCGCCGATGATGTCGGTCAGCAGGACGGGGTCCTTGCCTTCGCCGGTGACCAGGCCGATGGAGATGCCCGCGACGGGGCACTTGATCGGCACGCCGGCGTCCATCAGCGCGAGGGTGCCCACGCAGATGGAGGCCATGGAGGAGGAGCCGTTGGAGCCCATGATTTCGGAGACGAGGCGGATGGAGTACGGGTAGTCCTCGGGGACGACCTGCCGGATGGAGCGCTCGGCAAGGGCGCCGTGGCCGATTTCGCGGCGGTTGAGGCCGCCCAGGCGCTTGACTTCGCCCGTGGAGTACGGCGGGAAGTTGTAGTGCAGGGTGAAGCGCTTCTTGATGGGGCCGCCGGTGAGGCCGTCCATTTCCTGTTCGTCCTGGCCGGTGCCGAGGGTGCAGACGCCCATGGCCTGGGTTTCGCCGCGGGAGAAGAGGGCGCTGCCGTGCACGCGCGGCAGGACGGAGACTTCGGCGCTGAGCGGGCGGAGTTCGTCGGTGGCGCGGCCGTCCATGCGTTTGTGCTTTTCGAGGACGCCGTTGCGGACGAGCTCGATTTCGATGCAGTCGAAGAGCTTCTTGAAGAGGTTCTCGGTCATGACTTCTTCGCCGTAGGCTTCGACCATCTTGGGGAAGGCGGCGTCGAAGACGGCGGCCATCTTCTGCTGGCGTTCCTGCTTCTTGACGGTGAAGAGGGCGGCTTCGAGGTCGGCGGCGCAGATTTCGCGCAGCTTGGCGAGCTGGCCTTCGTCGGGGAGGGTCTCGGTGAAGACTTTCTTGGGCAGGCCCATCTTGGCGCGCAGTTCGTCCTGCGCTTCGCAAATCTTCTCAACGGCTTCGTGGCCGAACTTCATGGCGGCGACCATGTCGGCGTTGGAGATTTCCTTGGCGGAGCCTTCGATCATCATGGGCAGGTCGTGGCGGCCGACGTAGACGAGGTCGAGGTCGCTGTCCTTCATCTGCGACTGGTCGGGGTTGAGCACGAACTGGCCGTTGATGCGGCCGACGCGGACGGCGCCGATCGGGCCGAGGAAGGGCAGTTCGCTGAGCTGGAGGGCGCAGCTGGCGGCGTTGATGGAGAGGATGTCGCTCTCGTTCTGGCCGTCGGCGGTGATCAGCATGTTGTTGATCTGGACATCGTTGAAGAAGCCTTCCGCGAAGAGCGGGCGGATGGGGCGGTCGGTGACGCGGGCGGTGAGGATTTCCTTTTCGGTGGGGCGGCCTTCGCGCTTGAAGTAGCCGCCGGGGAAGCGGCCGGCCGCGTAGAAACGCTCGCGGTACTCGACCTGGAGCGGGAAGAAATCGATGCCCTCGCGGGGCTTGCTGGTGTTGGTTACGGCCGAGAAGACGATGGTCTCGCCCAGCTGGCAGGTGGCCTGCCCGGCGGCCTGGCGGGCGAGGAGCCCGGTCTCGAACGTCATGGTCTTGCTCCCGAGGGGGATGCTGACGGATGTGGTGTTTCTCATTTCTCTTTCCTTCTTCTTGCTTGCTTTCTTGCTACTGCTTCTGACTTGCGGAAATGGTGATCGAAAACGCGTTGCCACCCGGACACGACGGAACCACGCGGCGCGTCGCGGCGCGTGGATGGGAAAAGCTTTTTGCGAAACTCCGCCCGTCAACGGCCGCGGCAGGGGCCGCCAGCGTGCCGGGGGCGGGGCGGGCGCGGGGTGCGCCGGCCCCGTTTGGGCGCACTAGCGGCGGAGGCCGAGGCTGGCGATGAGCTTCTGGTAGCGGGCGGTGTCGCTGCCCTTGAGGTAATCGAGGAGGCGGCGGCGCTTGCTGACCATCACGATGAGGCCGCGGCGGGAGTTGTGGTCGCCCTTGTGCGACTGCAGGTGGGCGGTGAGATCCTTGATGCGCCGGGTGAGGAGGGCGACCTGGACCTCGACGGACCCGGTGTCGTTCTCGTGCTGCTGGTATTCCTGGCGGATGGCGGCTTTGACTGTGCTGTCCATAATGTCTTTCTACTGTATCGACTTGCTTGCTGTTTTGATTGATTGGGGCGGCACTTTACGCTTCCGCCGCCGCCGTTGCAAGGTTTTTCCGGGGGAGGGACGAATTTTGTGGCGGAGCAGGGGGCGCCGCCCCGTCCGGCGGGGCGGGGCAGGCGGCGAGGAGGGGGGCGTTGAGGCGGAGGTAGTCGGCGGCCCAGGGGTAACGGGCCAAGAGGGTGTCGTCGCGGCGGCCGGTCAGGGCCAGGGCGGCGTGGAGGGCTTCGACCGTCGCCAGGCCGTCGGCGGGGTCGTCGGTGACCTTGGAATGGCGCGGGTAGGCGGTGCGCCATCCGGGGGGGATGGAGCGGGTTTCGAGGCCGGGATAGGCCTTGGCCATGGTGAGGGCGTGGCGCCAGGAGGCGTCGAGGAGGAGGAGCGGACGGGAGGCGTCGGCGTCGGTCAGCGGCGGCGCGCCGGGGGCCAGGAGGAGGGCGTCCGGGAAGTCGGCGGGGGTGGCGGGGCGCGGCGGCGGGTAGCGGAGGAAGACCAGTCCGGGGGTGCCGCGGAGGGGGCGGATGGTGCACTTGGAGGCGGCTTCGCCGCGGCGGACGACGATCCAGGCGAGGGGCGGTGGTGGGGGGGCGTTCATGGTGGGGATGATGGATGGAAAACGGAGAAAAATCAAGTGGTTTCCTGTAATCTCAAAAGGGGTTCCGGGCGGGGGCTTGGCGCGGGGGGCGGGGCGTGGTAGGGTGGGGGCATGGAAGAGAAAACGAGAGTGGTGTTGCTGGGTGCCGGGGATCTGGCGTGTCCGCTGCTGCGGGCGCTGCACGGGTCGGACCGGGTGGTGCTGGCCGGGGTGGTGGTACAGCCGGACCGGCCGGGCGGGCGCGGAAAGAAGCTGCTGCCGTGCAGCGTGAAGCGGGCGGCGGCGGAGCTGGGGATCGTGCCAGTGGAGTCGGAGGCGGTGTCGTCGCCGGAGATGGTGGAGTCCATCGCGGGGCTGGAGCCGGACGTGGTGGTGGTGGCGGATTTCGGGCAGTTCCTCAAGCGGCCGCTGCTGGCGGTGCCGCGATGGGGGACGCTGAACGTGCATCCGTCGCTGCTGCCGAGGTACCGCGGGGCGAGCCCCATCCAGTGGACGCTCGCGAACGGGGACGCGGAGACGGGGGTGTGCGTGCTTTTCGTGACGCCGGAGATGGATGCGGGGGACATCCTGGAATGCTGGCGGACGCCGGTCCTGCCGGAGGAGTCGGCGCCGGAGCTGGAGGCGCGGCTGGCGGCGAAGGGGGCGGAGCTGCTGCTGGCGGCGCTGGAGGCGCTGCGCACGGGTACGGCGCGTCCGGTGCCGCAGGATCCGGCGGGGGTGACGCTGGCGCGGAAGCTCAGGAAGGAGGACGGGCGGATCGATTGGTCGGCGCCGGCGGGGGAAATCGTGAACCGCTGGCGGGGCTTCACGCCGTGGCCGGGGCTGTACACGACGGTGCCGGACGGGTCGCTGCTGAAGGTGCATCGGGTGCGGGCGGAGGGGACGGCGGGGGCGAAGGCGGAACCGGGGACGGTGCTTTCGTGCGACGGTGAGGGCCCGTTGGTGGCGTGCGGGGAGGGCGGGGCGCTGCGTCTGCTGGAGGTGCAGCCGGCGGGGAAGAACCGGATGGACGGCGCGGCCTATTGCCGCGGCCGGGCCTTGCGGGAGGGGGAGCGGTTGGGGGGCTGAAGGGAGGGGGTCAGGTCCGTTGCAGCGGGCGGAGGGCGGGGAGGAAGTCGCCTTGCAGGAACATCGTGAAGGCGAGGCGTTCGTCGGGGGTGGGGATCGGGGAGAGCGCGACGGACATATCCAGTTCATCCAGCCGCTCGCGAAGGGTGGAGGGGGTGGCGAACCGGGCGCAGGTGGAAAGGTTCCGCGCGGCGTCGCGCCCCATGGTCTTGCCGGTGTCGGCGTCGGTGGACGTGGCGTCGGCGATGTCGTCGGCCATCTGGTAGATGACGCCGACTTCGTTGCCGGTTTCTTCCCAGAAGGCGAGGCGCTTGTCGGGGGTGCCCGGCGGGAGGGTACCGGCGGCGGCGACGCCGAAGAGGGGGCCGGTCTTGCCGTAGGCGAGCTCGAGGATCTGGTCGTCGGTGGGCGGCGGGGTGCCGGGGGCGGGGCGGGGGGCGAGTTCGCGGCGCATCTCGCTGACGCAGGTGATGCGCGCGGCGTTGACGAGGTAGGGGACGACGGCGCGGGCGGAGCGGCCCGAGCCTTCGAGCAGGTCGAAGGCGGACGCGAGGAGGAGGTCGCCCGCGAGGATGGCCAGCCGCGGTCCGTAGAGGGTCCACAGGGCGGGTGCGTGGCGGCGGAGGAGGGCGCCGTCGATGACGTCGTCGTGCAGGAGGGAGGCGGCGTGCACGAGTTCGATGGCGGCGGCGACGGGCATCCAGGTCTTGCGCGGGACGTGGCGGCCGGTGGCCATGCGTCCGGCAAGGCGGGCGCGGAGGAGCTGTCCGCCGGTGGCCCACTTCCAGGCGGAGGCGGGGAGCGGGGAGCGTGGGCGGCCGGAGGGGCCCGCGATGGCGGCCCGCATGAGGCGGCACACGGGGGCGAGGTCGGGGTCGGGGCGGCTCATGGCGCGGGCGGCGGCGCGGAGGGCGGCGGGGTGGCGGCGTCGAGGATGAGTTTGTATTCGACGCTGTCGACGAGGGCCTCCCAGGAGGCTTCGATGATGTTTTCGCTGACGCCGACGGTGCCCCAGTGGTTCTTGCCGTCGGAGGAGTCGATGAGCACGCGCGTGGTGGCGCGGGTGCCGGTTTCGGGGTCGAGGATGCGGACGTGGTAGTCTTCGAGCGCGACATCGTCGATGGAGGGGTAGAAGCGCCGCAGGACCTTGCGGAGGGCGCTGTTGAGGGCGTCGACGGGGCCGTCGCCTTCGCCGGCGGTGAGTTCGGTCTGGCCGCCGACGGAGACCTTGATGGTCGCGACGGTGGTCGCCGGGCTCGCCGCGTCGCGCTTCTGCACCACGACGTTGAACCCCAGCAGCTCGAAGAACGGCACGTGCTTGCGGAGGGTCTTGCGGACGAGCAGCTTGAAGGAGGCGTCGGCGGATTCGAACTGGTAGCCGCCGGATTCGAGGCGTTCGAGCCGGTCGAGGATGTCGCCGACCTGCCGCGAATCCTTGCGCAGGGCGAGGCCCATCTCGCGGGTCTTGACGGCGACGTTGCCGCTGCCGGAGAGCTCGCTGACCAGGATGCGCCGGCGGTTGCCGACGGCTTCCGGCGGGACGTGCTCGTAGGTGGCGGGGTCCTTCGCGACGGCGTCCGCGTGCATCCCGGCCTTGTGGGCGAAGGCGCTGTCGCCCACGAACGGCCGGCGCGGGTCGGGACGCCGGTCCGCCATCTCGTCCACCAGCCGCGAGAGGTTCCGCAGGTCCTTGAGCTGCGGGGCGCAGGAGAGATTGTATCCCATCTTGAGCGCGAGGCACGGCAAGAGGGAGCACAGGTCCGCGTTGCCCGCGCGCTCGCCGTAGCCGTTGACGGTGCCCTGCACGAGTCCGGCGCCGACCACCGCCGCCGCCAGCGCGTTCGCCACCGCGAGGCCGCAGTCGTCGTGGGTGTGGATGCCGAACGCCGCGTCCGGGAAGCGCTCCTTGACGGCCATGCACGCGGCCGCGATTTCGGTGGAGAGCCGCCCGCCGTTCGTGTCGCACAGCACGATGCGCGAGGCGCCGGCGGAGAGGGCCGCGTCGAGCGTCGCCAGCGCGTACTCCGGGTCGGCGAGCCAGCCGTCGAAAAAATGCTCCGCGTCGTAGAAGACCTCGAGGCCGTGCTTCGCCAGGTGCTTCACGCTGCCGGCGATCATCGCGAGGTTCTCCTTGCGCGTCACCTTGAGCACGTGCTCCACGTGCAGGTCCCAGCTCTTGCCGAAGACCGCCACCGCCGGCGCGCCCGACTCCAGCAGCGCGCGGAGCCCCGCGTCGCGTCCCGGCGCGGAGCCGGGGCGCCGCGTGCTGCCGAACGCGACCGGCCGCGCGTGCTTGAGCCCGAGCTCCGGGAGGCGGGCGAAGAACTCGCGGTCGGCGGGGTTGGACGCGGGGAAGCCGCACTCGACGTAGTCGATGCCGAACCGGTCCAGCGCCGCGGCGAGCCGCATCTTGGCGGAGAGGGAGAAATGGATGCCCTCGCCCTGTGCGCCGTCGCGGAGGGTGGTGTCGTAGATGGCGATCGTTCTCATGGCACCGCGCACTCTACCCCGTCCGCCCGCCGCTGGCAACCCGCGAGCGCGGACGTGTTTTGAGATTACGGGAAAACAGTCGTTTTTGGCCGCCTTCCGGGCCATGGTTCCCGCCATGAAAGACAGGGGCGGTTTTCGGCTCGCGCGGAGGGGAAGGAGGGGGTAGAGTCGGGGGCCATGAAAATCAAACGTGCCCTTTTGAGTGTGTCCGACAAGTCCGGCATCGCCGGTTTCGCCCGCGGGCTGGTGGCCGCCGGCGCGGAAATCCTGTCCACCGGCGGTACCGCCGCCGCCCTGCGGGAGGCCGGGGTGGCCGTGACCGACGTGTCGGCCGTGACCGGATTCCCGGAAATCCTCGGCGGACGGGTCAAGACGCTGCATCCGGCCATCCACGGCGGCATCCTGCGCCGCCGGGGGAACGCGGAGGACGATGCGGCGTGCGCGGGGCTGGGCATCGGGGAAATCGATCTGGTGTGCGTGGATCTGTATCCGTTCGAGCGGGCGCCGGGGATCGAGCGGATCGACATCGGCGGGCCGACGATGCTGCGGGCGGCCGCCAAGAACCACGAGTCGGTGGTCGCGGTATGCGATCCGGCGGACTACGGTCGGGTGCTGGAGGCGGTGGCGTCGCCGGAAGGGGTGACGGCGGAGCTGCGGCGGGAGCTGGCGGGGAAGGTTTTCGCGCGCACGGCGGCGTACGACGCGGCGATCGCGGCGTGGTTCGGGGCGGGCGCCCCGCTGCGGTACGGGGAGAATCCGCACCAGGCGGCGGCGTTCGTGCGGGACGTCCCGGCACCGGAGGAGGCGAATCTCGCCTCGGCGCGGATCCTGCACGGCAAGGAGATGTCGTACAACAACTACGTGGACGGCGACGCGGCGCTGGAAACGGCGTGCGAACTGGCGGACGCGCCGGCGGCGGTGATCGTCAAGCACACCAATCCGTGCGGCGCGGCGACGGGCGCGACGCCGGCCGAGGCGCTGGCGGCGGCGTGGGAGGGGGACGCGGTGTCGGCGTACGGGTCGGTGATCGCGCTGACGCGGCGGGTCGATCTCGCGGCGGCGGAGGTGCTCAAAGGGCGGTTCGTCGAGGCGGTCGTCGCGCCCGGATTCGAGGACGGCGCCCTGGAGTTCCTGCGGGCGAAGTCGAAGAACATCCGGCTGATTTCGCTGGATCGCGACCTCGCGCCGGCGGCGCCGGGCTCGCTCCGCACGCGGCGCATCCGCGGCGGGCTGCTGCGGCAGACGGCGGACGCGGGGGCGGAGGAGGGGTGGCAGACCGTGACGCGGGCGGCGTTCCCGGAGGCGTTGCGGCCCGTGGCGGAGTTCGGAATCCGCATGGGCAAGCACCTGAAGTCGAACGCGATCGTCCTGGCGTTCGAGCACGCGCCGGGGCGGTACGCCATCCTCGGCATGGGCGCCGGACAGCCCAACCGCGTGGACGCGCTGCGCAAGCTGGCGATCCCGAAAGCGGTGGAGAACATCGAACGCCTGGGCCTCGACCGCGATGCGGTGCTGGCGAAGACGGTGCTGGTGTCGGACGCGTTCTTCCCGTTCGCGGACAACGTGGAAGCGGCGGCGGCGGCCGGCATCCGGTATCTGGTGGAGCCGGGCGGCTCGAAGCAGGACGGGGCCTGCATCGAGGCGGCGGACGCGGCGGGGCTGGCGATGGTGTTCACGGGGGTGCGGCACTTCCTGCACTGACATGGAGCGGCAGCTGGAACCGGATCGCGCGGCCATCGACCGGTGGCTGGATGCACCGGGGTCGCGCGTGCACATGATGGGGGTCGGCGGCATCGGCATGGCCGGGCTCGCGCGGCTCCTGGCGGGGATGGGGCAGCGGGTGACGGGGTGCGACGCGGGGACGCCGCGCACGCTGGATTGGCTGCGGGCGGAGGGGATACCGGCCGCGACGGGGCACGATCCGGCGCATCCCGACGGGGCGGATTGGGTGGTGTATTCGCCCGCGCTCGCGCCGGAGCATCCCGAACGCGCGGCGGCGGCGGCGCGGGGAATTCCGCTTTTCCGCCGCGGCGACGTGCTGGCGGCGGTGGCGGCGCGCAAGTCCACGCTGGCGGTGGCGGGGACCCACGGAAAGACGACGACCTCCGCGATGCTGGCGTGCATCCTGCGGGCGGCGGGGCGGGAGCCGTCGTGGTGCATCGGCGGGGAGCTGCCGCCGGACGGCGCGCCGGCGGGGAGCGGGGCGTCGCCGTGGCTGGTCATCGAGGCGGACGAAAGCGACGGCTCGCTGGTTTCGTATTCGCCGCATCTGGCGCTGGTGACGAACGTCGAGTACGACCACATGGAGCATTTCGACGGGCCCGCGGGGTTGCATGACTGCTTCCGCCGCTTCCTCGCGCAGACGACGGGCCCGCGGCTGGTGTGCGCGGACGATCCGGGGGCGGCCGCGCTCGGGAGGGAAGCCGGCGCCGCGACCTACGGTTTCCCGGAAAGCGCCGACTGGCGGGCGGAGGATTTGCGGGCGGAAAGCGGCGGAACCCGCTTCGCGCTGCGGCCGCCCGGCGGGGCCGCGCCGGTGGAGGTGGCGGTACCGCTGCCCGGCCGCCACAACGTGCTGGATGCGGCGGGCGCCATCGCGGCGGCGGCGGTCGCGTGCGGAGTGGACCCCGCCGAAGGGGCGGCGGCGATCGCCGGCTACCGTCCGCCGCGGCGGCGTTTCGAGACGGTGGCGGAGGGGCGCGGCATCCGCGTCATCGGCGACTACGCGCACCATCCGACCGAAATCCGCGCGCTGCTGGATGCGGTACGCCAGGCGGGGGAGGGGCGCATCCTGGCGGTGTTCCAGCCGCACCGCTACACCCGTACCCTCGCGCTCGGCGGCGATTTCCCGCCCGCCTTCGCGGGAGCCGCGCGCGTGCTGCTCCTGCCCGTCTACGCCGCCAGCGAAAAGCCGCTGGCGGGCGGCACCTCCGCCGATCTGCTCGACCGCTTCCGGGCCGATGCCGGGGCGCCGTCGACGGAGCTGTGCGGGAGCTTCGACGACGCGGTGAAGCGCGTGGCGGAGCTGTGGCGTCCGGGCGACCGGGTGCTGCTCGTCGGGGCGGGCGACATCGAATCCATCGGCCCCGTTTTGCGCAACCTTCTCGAAAGGACCGGACCTTGAACTCCCGCATCCATGCCCTGATTTTCGACTGCGACGGCGTGGTCGTCGATTCCAACCGCCTGCACGTGGAGACGTGGCGGGAAACGGCGGCGGCGCACGGGTATCCGATGGCGGACCCGGAGCACATCGGCAAGTGCGGTCTGCGGACGATCGCCGTAATCCGCGAGCTCCTCCGCTGGCCCGTGGACGAAGCCGAAGCCGTGGCGCTCGGCGAGGAGAAGGAGCGCCGCTACCGCGACCGCATCCGGGCGGGCGGCATCGCGCCGATCCCGGGCGTCCGCGAGACGCTGGAGAAAGCGGCGGCGCTGGGAATCCCGTGCGCCCTCGGCTCCAGCGCGCCGCCGGAAAACGCGCGGCTGTGCCTCGACGCGCTGGATCTGGCGCGGTTCTTCCGCGCGGTCGTGACGGGCGGGGATGTCGCGCGCGGCAAGCCGCATCCCGACATCTTCCTCGCGGCGGCGGGCAAGCTCGGCGTGCCGCCGGCGGAGTGCCTGGTGATCGAGGACGCGCCGGCGGGCGTCGAAGCGGCGCACCGCGCCGGGATGCGCGCCATCGCGCTGCTGACGAGCCACACGCCGGAGGAACTCGCGGCGGCCGACGCGCTGGCGCGGGATTGCCTGGACCCGGCGTTCGGCGAGGCGCTGGAGCGGTTCTAGCGCAAGGACATCGGGGAAGGGAAAAAGTAGCTTGCAAATCAGAATCTGAATGCAGATAATGCAAGCAACTTTTGGCAGGAGAACTTGGTCATGGAGTATTTTGCCCGGCATCTGGAAAACGAAATAAGGGAGGGGTTTTCTGTCGCGAAGGCGATTCTGCTCGTCGGGGCGCGGCAGGTGGGAAAGACCACGTTGCTGAAGCATCTGTTTCCGGGCGTCAAGCTGGTGACGTTCGATCCGGTGATGGACGTGATGGGGGCGAGGAGCGATCCGGACCTGTTCCTGGAGACGCTGGGGACGCCGGCCATCCTGGACGAGGTGCAATACGCGCCGGAGCTGTTCCCGGCCCTGAAGAGGCGGTTGGACGCGGGGGATGGGAAGGGGCGCTATCTGCTGAGCGGGTCGCAGAATCCGCTGTTGCTGAAGCGGGTGTCGGAAAGCCTGGCGGGACGGATTCTGGTGTACGAGCTGGAGGCGTGTTCGGTGGCGGAGAGCCTGGGGTTGGCGGGAGGCGGGGCGAAGCCGTGGCTGGTGCGGTTCCTGGAGGGGGGCGGGAGCTGGGAAAACGCCATGCCGGAGAGGCCGCGTCCGGGGCGGGGGCTGATGGAGACGCTGTGGCGGGGGGCGTTGCCGGAGGAGACGACGCTGCCGCTGCGGTTCGTCAAGCGCCATGCGGCGTCCTACGTGCGGACGTATCTGGAGCGGGATGTGCGGGTGGCGGGGGGCGTCGGCGACCTGGAAGCGTTTTCGCGGTTCCTCGCGCTGGCGGCGGCGCTGTCGGCGCAGGAAATCAACCATTCGCAGTTCGGGCGGGAAATCGGGGTGTCGCCGGCGACGGCGGACCGGTGGCTGGGGTTGCTGAAAGCGACGTTCCAGTGGCACGAACTGCCCCCGTGGAAGGGCAACGCCATCAAGCGCATCAGCGGCAAGCCCAAGGGGATTTTCGCCGATACCGGCATCCAGACGCACCTGCTGAGGATTTCCTCGCCGGAGGCGCTGCTGGCGTCGCCGTTGCGGGGGGCGGTCTTCGAGACGTTCGTCGCGGGGGAAATCCGCCGGCAGCTGTATCCCTTCGCGGATGCCGTCGGGCACTGGCACTGGCGGACGAACGGCGGGGCCGAAATCGACAACGTGCTGGAACGCGACGGCGTGCTGCATCCGTTCGAGGCCAAGTGCAAGGACCACATCGACGCGTACGACCTGCGCGGGATCAAGGCGTTCCGCGAGACATACGGCGATGCCGCCGGGGACGGGGCCATCGTGTATGCCGGGAGCGAGGTCTACCGGCTGGACCGGCGGACGTTGGCCATTCCGTGGAATGCGCTTTGAGTGGCGGGGGGCGCCGCCGGCGGCCGGTGCGCGGGCGCGGGATTTTCCGGACCCGGCGTTCGGGGCGGCGGTGGGGTGGTGAGGGGGGGGACTTGGCGACTTGCGACTTGGATGGAGGGGGCAACAAGTCGCGAGTCGCAAGTCGCAAGTCCCGGGTCCCGGTCAGGGGACGACGCGGACGGTGCGGGGGGCGGGGCCGACGGCGCGGAGGGTGGGGTCGTACATGCCGGTGACCGTCACGGAGGGGAGGACGTAGGTGCCGGGGGAGACGGCGCGGACGGCGTAGTGGAGGGTCGCGGTGCCGTCGAGGCCGAACGAGCGGGGGAAGATCAGCATCCGGTCGTCGCGGGCGTCGGTCCAGCAGGTGTCCCTGTTCATCTGCTTCTGGAGCCAGTAGCTGCCGGCCGAGGTGCGGAAGGAGAGGTTCTCGATCTCCCATCCGGCGGGCAGGAGGTCCTCGGCGGCCACGCTGGCGACGTCGCCGTCGCGGAGCTTGGTGATGGTGGTGCGGACGATCAGGAGGGTGCCTTGCTTGAGTTCGGTGGGGTCGGCGGGGGTTCCGTCCCAGTTGAAGAAGGCGCGGTCGACGGCGAGGCCTTCGCTGCAGAGGGCGGGCGGCTCGGTGTCGACGCCTTCGTCCTGGAGGAGGTAGTAGAGGGGGACGTCGCCGGTGTTGGCCAGGCGCAGGGGGACGGTTCCGGGGAAGCGGCGCTCCCAGTCGAGGGTGGCGTCGGCGGATGCGCCGGGAGCGCGTTCGGCGGGTGCGCTGCCGGCGGTCCACTCGAAGGCGGGCGGGGTCTCGGCGGAGGGCAGGCGCCGGGCGAGCTTGGCGAAGGCGCAGAGGGCGAGGGCGTTGTCCTGGGTGCAGCCCCAGTGGCCTTCGGCATTGCGGCGGGAACGGAGGTAGGCGGCGAGGCCGTAGACGGAGGGGGCGTCGGGATCGACGTCGAGCCAGGCGTCGAGGAGCATGGCGGCTTCGCGGACGTCGCCGTCGTGGCAGTCGCCGCCGCGGCGCGCGCGCGGGGCCGGGATGGGGAGGGAGCCGAGGAGGTCGGTGGCGCGGCGCGGGTCGCCGGCGGCGCGCAGGGCGCAGGCGAGATGGACGCGGGCGGCGAAGTCGAGGTCGGCGGTACGTTCGCAGAGGCGGTCGATCCAGCCGGCGGGGGCGCGTCCGGCGGCGGCGAGGACGCGGCAGGCTTCGGCGCGCAGGCGCATGGCGGAGCGCCATTCGGGGGTGAAGGTGTCGGCGGCGGTGGGCAGGCGCGATTCGAGGACGGAGGAGCGGACCCAGCGGAGGGCGGATTCGAGGGGGGCGTCGGGGACGGCGTAGCCGGCGGCGCGGGCGTCGAGGAGGAAGCGGAGGGCGTAGAGGGAGTCGGGGACGTCGTCGGCGCGCAGCCAGGGCCAGAGGGCGAAGCCGCCGGTACGGGTCTGCATGGCGAGGATGCGCGCGATGGCGGATTCGACGCGGCTGCGCGGGTCGCCGGCGGCCCAGGCGCCGGGCGCGAGGCGTTCGGCCCATTCTTCGGAGCGGAGGAGGGGGTAGGCGCCGGAGGTGGTCTGTTCGAGGCAGCCGTAGGGGTACCACTGGACGTACTGGAGGGCGCGGCAGAGGTCGAGCGACGGCATGGAGGAGACGCGCAGGGTGCGGTCGGCGGACTCGGGGAGGAGGCCGTCGGGCGGCGGGAAGCCGGTGCTTTCGCCGGGCTTGAGGATGCCGTACGACGTGCGGAGGGAGAGGCCGCCGGCGGGGCGTACGGCGAGTTCGAGGGTCTCGGCGTAGCGCTCGGCGGGGAGGCCTTCGGCGTCGGCTTCGATGGTGCAGACGGCCTTGCCGGCGGCGTTGCCCGCGGCGAGCGGGAAGGCGAGGAGGGTGTCAGCGCCCGCGGCGAGGGTCACGGTGCGCTCGGGTTCGGCGCAGGAGAGGGGTCCGCCGCAGGCGACGCGCACGCGGACGTCCATCGGGGCGCCGGAGAGGTTGTGGAGCGGGACGGAGAGGACGCACTGGTCGCCCGGTGCGAGGAAGCGCGGGAGGGCGGGCTGCACGACGAGGTCGCGGCGCACCTTGACGGCGGCGTCGGCGGCGCCGAGGGCGTCGGGGGTGCAGGCGACGGCCATGAGGCGGACTTCGCCGGAGAATTCGGGCAGCTCGATGACGGCCCGTGCGCGGCCGTTTCCGTCGAGGGCGATGCGCGGACGCCAGAAGGCGAGCGGGACGTAGCGGTTGGCGCGGACGGGGTTGAGGCGCTTGCGGAGGCCGGCGGCGCCGTCGCCGCCGGGCGCGGACACGGTGTCGGGGGCGTCGGGTTCGGGCTCGATGATGTCGGAGTAGAAGTCGTAGAGATCGGTGACGGCGGCGCGGAGTTCGTTGAAGCGGGCGAGCGGATCGGGGGATTCGTGGCCGGTGAGCATGCAGATGGCTTCGTCGACGGCGAAGAGGGTCGCTTCGCCGCCCGCGGCCGGGGCGCCGTCGGGGCCGGTGACGGCGATTTCGACTTCGAGCGGCGTGCGCGGGCGCACGACGCCGGGCGCCGCGACTTCGACGCCGAGCCGCCGTTCGGGCCGGTCGACGCGGAGGATGGCGGAGCCGTGCGCGCGGTAGCCCATCCAGGCGGAGTCGCCGGGTTCGGCGGGGCGGATGACGGAGACGCGGGCGTGAACGGAGGGCGCCCAGTCTTCGCCGACGTCGAGTTCGATCTCGGCGGTGTTTTCCGCGAGGACGAGGCGGCGGGCGAGGAGGACGCGGTCGCTCTCGACGGTCAGCAGCGCTTCGCCGGGGAAGGGTGACTTGACGAGGAGCTTCGCCTTGCCGCCGGGCCGCGCGGAGCCGTCGCCGGCCCACGAGAGGGCGAGTTCGGCGGGGTTCGCGCGGGCGGATTCCTCCCACCAGCCGTCGCCGTTGCCGACGTGGAAGGAGATGCGCGTGGCGGCGCCGGACCCGGGGTCTTCGGCCAGGATTTCCCAGTCGCCGGTGGAGGGGGCGGCGAACGCCCAGTCGGCGGCGAGCACGGCGTCTTCGCCTTCGCCCTCGAGTGCGAGGGAACGGGTGGCTCGGGCGACGACGCGCTCCTCGCGCTCGCTGCGCCATTCGTAGTGGCCGGCGGCGTTGCGGCGGAGCGCGGAGTTCCATTCCACCTGGATCAGCGAGAGCAGCACCGCGGGCGCGGGATCGGCGGGCGGCGCGCGGCCGTCGGGGGCGACGGCGGCGATGCGCACGTGCTGGGTGACGGCGACGGGAACGGTGCCTTCCCACGCGGGGCGCAGGCCGATGTAATGGGAGCAGGGGTCGAGGTCGGCGCCGGCGAAGGCCGATACCGTGTGCCCGCCGGTCGTGCGGACCGTCGCGCAGAAGATCGCGCGCAGGGCGGCCGGCGGGGCCGACCCGTCCGGGCGCTTCGCGGCGTAGACGATGCGGCCGTCGTCGTCGAGGATGTACTCGCCGAGCTTCTCGTCCTCGCCGCCGTAGGAGCGCCGCGGGTCGCCGAAGGTCCATCCCTTCCAGCCGGCGGGCGCGAAGGCGGCCGCCTGCCAGGTGACCGTACCCTCGACCGGCAGGTGCGCCGCGGGGCCGCCGAAGAGGTATTCCGCCTTCGCCGAGAAGTGGATCGTCCTGGCGGACGCGGGCTGGCGGCCGTCGGGCCCCTTCGCGTCCACGCGGATCTGCGGCGGCATGAAGTCTTCCACCGCGAACGACGTACGGCCCAGCTCGGCGCCGCCTCGGCCGCGCGAGCCGGGCATCTCCAGCGCGAGCGACCAGCGGCCCGTCGCCGCGTCTTCGGGGATCGGCATCTCCAGCGCGACCGTGCCGAGGGGCCCCGTCTCGACGGGGGTCTCCAGCACGCGGCGGCCGTCGGGCGAGCGCAGCACGGCGACCGCCGGGAAGCTCTCCGGGATGTCCAGGCCGATGCCGCGGACGTAGGCCTCGATGCAGGCCTTCTCGCCCGGCCGGTACACGCCGCGGCCCGCCGCGAACGCCGCCTCGGGCATCCCGTCGCGCGGCCAGGCGCGGGAACCGCCGGACTCCTCGGCGATGGTGCGGTCGAGCGGCAGGTACGTCAGGTCGCCGTCCTTCGAGGCCACGACCACCGCGGGGCTGCCGCCGTCGCCGGGGTCGTCCCATTCGAGATGCGCCAGGCCGTCCGCGTCCGTCTCGCCCGCCGCCAGCACCTGGTGGCGCGTGGAGTGGATTTCGACGCGCACCCCCGCCGCCGCCTTCGCCGTGCGCAGCGAATTCGCCCACACCCACGCCTCTTCGCGGTCGCCCCCGCCGCCGCCCAGGCGGACCGAGAGCCCGATGTCCGTCACCACCACCAGCTGGCGGTCCCCGGTCGAGCGGCGGCGGTAGCTCCACCAGTCGTCGTCATCGCCGCTCCCGTTGCCGGCCACCGCGTCGTCGCCGGGCTCCACCACGATCCACCACGCCCCGCGCGGCTCGTCCTCCCCCGAAAGCGCGCGCAGCGGCAGCAGCGCCCGCCCGTTGCCCGGCGCCGCGCGCCCGCCGTCCACCGCCCGGGCCCCGAAGTCCACCGCGATGTTCGTCAGCGTGTTCGGCTTGCCCTGCCACTCCTCTTCCACCTCGTCCCAGATGCGCAGCGAACTGCTCATCGCCGCGTCGGCGAGGGAAGACGGATAGACGCGGCTCGCGGTCGCCTTGACCGTCCGCATCCCGCACGTCCGCACCGGTACCGCCAGCGGGCCGCCGGGCGGCAGGTAGCGGCCCGATTTCTCCAGGCGCACCGTCGGGCGCGGGCGCGGGATCTGCATCGTCCGCGTGAAATCGCGCGCGAGCGACTGGCCCGCCGCGTCGCCGGGGAGCCCCGCGCGCAGCGTCACCTCGTACACCGCGTCCGGCTCGAACGCGCCGCGCAGCACCAGATGGTGGCCGCGCCAGTCGCTGCCCGGCCAGACCTTGTACTCCACCGGCGGCTTCACCTCCACGTAGCGCGCGAGCGTCTCCGCCGAATCCGCCGGGCGCCCCGTCAGACGGAACCGGATTTCCGGCTCCTCGAACGCCGACACCTCCGCCGTCACCCCGTCCACCCCCATGTTGCGCTCGATCGCCAGCCCTCCCTCGTCCCCCGCGTCCGCCGGTTCCACCCCTTTCTCCGCCGATTCCAGGCCCGCGGAAAACGTCCAGTACAGCTCCCTCGTCAGCACCGGGTCCGTCGACAGCGCCACCGTGTTCTCCCCGAGCATCCCCTCCAGACGGAACTCCACCTTCTCCCCGTCCGAATCGCGCAGCGAGAAGTGCCGCGTCAGCTGCAACCGGTCCGGCTCCGCGCTGAACGTCGCCAGCAGCGTCACCCGGCGGTCCGCCGCCACCTCCATCACCGCCACCCGCCGGAGCCGCAGGATGCGTACCGGCGGCAGCGGCGGCGGGGGCGGCGGCGCAGGCACGACCTCCGTCTCCGCCTCCTCCGCCGGCACCGGTACCTCCTCCGGCCCGTCCGCCCCCCCGCCGATCCCCGCCCCGCGCAGGAGCCCCCACACGTTGACCGCGAAGAACAGCACCGCCAGCGCGAACCACCACCACCCGCCCGGCCCCCGACGCCGGTCGTCTTCCGGCGCCGCCGCGGGAGGGGTGGCTCCGCCGGCCGCGGCGTCGCCGCCGTCCTCCTCCACCACCACGAAACTCTCCGGCGGGTCCATTTCCCCGATGATCCGCCCCATCGCCTCCTCCGGCGACTCCCCGTCCGCGGGCTGCATCGCGCGCACCGCCTCGTCGAGCTGCTCCGACAGCTGCGCGAGCACCTCGCGGCGCTCCGCCTCCGGACGCATGGCCATGGCCGCCGCCACCGCCTCCAGGTAATCCTCCGCCATCCGGCGGACCGCATCAGTCCTTTCCATTCTCGCACCTGCCCTTTCCCGGGACCGCCCGGACGGCGGCCTTCTTCAACGTTTCGATGGAGTCCGACAGCATGGGCCAGTAGGCGTCCATCATCGCCAGCCGGATCCGGCCCTTTTCCGTCAACGAAAAATACCGGCGCATGGGCCCGGTCCCCGACCGGCCCAGCCGCGCCTTGAGGAACCCCTCCGCCTTGAGGCGGGCGAGGATGGGGTAGACCGTGCTCTCCCCGACCGAGAGATCCCGGATCTCCGAGAGCGCCTGGATGATTTCGTACCCGTAGCTCTCCCCGCGCCGCAGCGCGAGCATGAGGCAGTACTCCAGCGCGCCCTTGCGCAGCTGGACGATCCACCCGTCGATCAGCCCGTCCCCGATGTCCTTGCTACTTTGCATTGCGTACTACCTATCGCACAGTAGTCGCCCCGCGTCAAGCCTTGTTTCCGCGTCCCCCGGGCCTCCCGCGGTCAGGGAGGGACGGTGCCGTCCCGCGCGCCACGGGGTCCTCCCTCCAGCCCCGGTCCCGGCGATGTCCGGCCCTCTTTTGGAAACAGGAAAAATCCTTGACTTTCCTTGTTCCGGTCCCCATGCTCCCGCCCATGAACAACGAGGTCAAATACGCCCTCCGCTCGGCCGCCGGCACCGCCGGCGACGTCGTGCGTGCCTACGCCACCGTCCTGGCGTTTCCCGTGCTCGCGCCCGCCGCCGTCGCGGGCGTCGCGGCGCTCTCCGCCGCGGCGCTCGGGAGCTGGATCGCCGACGCCACGGGCCGCGC
>CACXEY010000034.1 GCA_902766695.1 uncultured bacterium | reverse complement strand
GCGCGGCACCCTCCGCTCGAACTTCCTCATCGCCGTCTGAACCCCACCCGCTGCCCATCTCCTACCTTACACTTTTTGCTCCCACCCTTTTGCGGGCGACCGCGCCCGCGCCGGCCTTCCTGGCTTGCACAATCCCCGCGAAAACGCCATTATCCGTCTTGCCATGCAAGCAACGGACAACGAAACCATGCCAACGACCACTGCCAAGACCGCCATCGTCATCGGCGCCGGCCCCGCCGGCCTGACCGCCGCCTGGGAACTCCACCGCCAATCGAAGGACTGGCGCGTCATCGTCCTCGAAGCCTCCCCGTACATCGGCGGCATCTCGCGCACCGCCGTCTGCGGCGACTGCCGGATCGACATCGGCGGCCACCGCTTCTTCTCCAAGTCGCAGGCCGTCAACGACCTCTGGGCGGAGCTGATGCCGCTCCAGGGCGCGCCGTCCAAGGACGACATCCTGCTCGGCCGCGACTGCCGCCCCGCCCCCGGCGGGCCCGATCCCGAGAAGGAAGAAATCGTGATGCTCCGCCGCAACCGCGTCAGCCGCATCTACTACAACCGCCATTTCCTCGACTACCCCATCTCCATCAAGCCCGCCACCTTCGCCGCGATGGGCCTCGTCCAGACCTGGAAGGCCGGCTGGAGCTACCTCTTCAGCGCCGTCTCCAAGCGCTCCGAGAAGTCGCTCGAAGATTTCTACATCAACCGCTTCGGCCGTGTCCTCTATTCCATGTTTTTCGAGGACTACACCGAAAAGCTCTGGGGCATCCATCCCTCCAAGATCGATCCCTCCTGGGGCGCCCAGCGCGTCAAGGGGCTCTCCCTCTGGAAGGCGCTACTGAACATCTTCATCCCCAAGGGCGGCAAGCGCGAAACCTCCCTCATCGAGGAATTCCTCTATCCCAAGCGCGGTCCCGGCCAGCTCTGGGAGACGCTCGCCGCGCGCCTCGCCGCCGAGGGCGTCGAAGTCCGCCGCGACGCCCCCGTCGCCGGCCTGCGCACCGAAGGCGGCCGCGTCACCGCCGTCGCGCTCGCCGACGGCACGGTCCTGCCCTGCGACGCGGTGTTCTCCTCGATGCCGGTCAAAGACCTCGTCGCGGCCTTCGGCAACGCCCCGGACGACGTCGTGCGCATCGCCGCCGACCTCCCCTACCGCGACTTCGTGACGGTGGGCCTGCTCGTGGACCGCCTCGCCATCCGCAACCAGACCAAGCTCAAAACCCTCAACGGGATCGTCCCCGACACCTGGATCTACGTCCAGGACCGCGGCGTCCGCATGGGCCGCATCCAGATCTTCAACAACTGGTCCCCGTACATGGTGGACGACGTGACCAAGCACGTCTGGATCGGCCTCGAGTACTTCTGTTCCGAAGGCGACAGGCTCTGGACGATGCCCGACGACGACTTCATCGCGATGGCCGCCGCCGAACTCCGCCAGATCGGGGTCCTCGCCGAAGGCGAACCCGTCCGCAAGAGCGTCCGCCTGAAGGTCAAGAAGGCCTACCCCGCCTACTTCGGCTCCTATGCCGAGTTCGGCAAGGTCCGCGCCTGGCTGGACACCATCCCCAACCTCTGGTGCATCGGCCGCAACGGCCAGCACCGCTACAACAACATGGACCACTCCATGCTCTGCGGCGTCGAAGCGGTCCGGTCCCTCCTCGGCGGCACCGGCAAGGACGCCGTCTGGAACGTCAACACCGAGAGCGAATACCATGAAAGCAAGTGACGGCCGCAAGGTCCTGGCCTGGCTCCCCCTCGCGATCGCCGTCCTGGTGCTGCTGTTCTCCGTCCGCGGGGACAGCCTGTGGATGGACGAGGGGCAGACCATCTCCCTCCTGCGCCACGACTCGTTCTCCGGCATGCTCCGCGACCTGGCCACGCGCGGCGGCGCCGTCAGCGGCATGCCGCTCTACTTCGTCCTCGAATTCTTCTGGTGCAGGCTGTTCGGGCTGGGGGAATTCGCCATGCGCTCGATGAACTACGTCTTCGCCGCGTGCATCCTCTGGGGAGCCCTCCGCCTGATCGCGGAAGCCAGGCTTCCGCGCTGGTCCGTTCTCCTCCTCTCCGTCCACCCCGTCCTCGTCTACTACATGAACGAGGCTCGCCCCTACGTCGCCCTCTATGCCTGCGGCCTGTGGGGTTTCCTTTTCCTCTTCCGCTACGCCGCCGCCCCGCGCAAACGCCATTTGGCCGGCTTCTTCTTCTGCCTGCTGGCGGGATGCGCCCTCCACATGATGTTCCTCTTCGCCGGCGCCGCCTACGCCTGCTTCCTGCTGTACCTGCTGCGCGCGAAGAAGCTGGTTCTCCGGGACCACCTGCTCGCGGGCTTGCCGTTCGTCCCCTTCTTCGCCGTCCTCGGGACCTACTACATGCGCTTCGCCCTGGGCGCCCCGGAGCTGGGCTTCCCGACCAGCCCGCTGGCCGGTGTTTTCCAGATCGGCTATTATTTCGCGGGCCTCGGAGGCCTCGGCTGGTCCCGGCAGGCCCTGCGCACGCTCGACTTCGGGCTCACGCCCCGCCTGGCCCTGGAACTCGCCGCCGCCCTCCTCGCCTGGCTGGCGTTCCTGGCGGGCTGTTTCCGTGCCAAGGTGTTCCGCAACGCCCGGACGGCGCTGGTGTTCGCCTGCGCGGCCGCCACCCTGGCGGTCTTCCTCGCCGCCAACATCCTCCTCAAAACGCGTTTCTGGGAACGTCACGTCATCTATCTCCTGCCGGCGTTCCTGTTCGTCGTCGCGTCGGCCGGACGCGACATCCTGGCGACGCGTCCGGGACGCCTGGCCAAGGTCGCGGTATTCCCGTTGCTGGCCGCGTTTCTCCTCTCCTCCTGCAATCTCGTCTGGCTCCCCGGATACCAGAAGGAGGACTACCGCTCCGCCATCGCGATCGCCCGCTCGCTGGAGCCCGACCACGTTTTCTTCCAGGGCAACCGCTTCACCCTCGACTACTACGGCCTCGCCGGCATCTGGGGGCCCGACGCGGCCCTTCGGCCGGAAGAACCCATCGAAGCCGACGTGAACATCTCGACCCTGTCGTGGGACGGCTTGCGCACGTTGCTGGAACGGGTCCGGGGCCGCACCGTCCTGATTCTCCTGGACCGCGACGAATTCGACACGGCCGGATTCTACAAGGTGCTCGCCGGACGCGGACGCCGCGTCAACGGCTTCGCCGTCGTCGAGGCCTCCGCCATCCCGCCGGAAGCCCTCTCCCCCGAGACGAACCCGATGTGGAACCACTCCTCCCTGGCATGGTAGAGCCCATCCATCGGAAAAACGAGGAGGCCTGAGATGTTCCATCCCCGCTGGCTGCCCGCCTACGTCCTTTGCCGCTCTCCGCGCGTCTTCGTCGCGTACGACACCGATTTCCTGCGCAATCTGGAGGTGTTCCGCCGTTCCCTGCCTCCCGCCACCCCGTTCACGATGCTCATCCAGACCGGCTGGACCGTCCTCGAGGGCCCGTTCGCGCGGGAACTTCTCGACCGGACGGCCGACGCCCGCCGGCTCTTCCCGGAGGGACGGTTCATTTTCCTCGCCAACGAGGAAGAGGCGTTGCCGATCCTGAAGCCGGCCGCCGAATGCATCCTGTGCCACCAGAACGCCTTCCTCGATCCCCGCCGCTACCCCCTGGCCGGCCCCGTGCGCCGCTTCGACGCCATCTACGTCGCCCGCATCACCCCCTTCAAGCGCCATGCCCTCGCCGCCAAGGTCGCCAATCTCCATCTCGTCGGCTCCCGTTCGCGGCCCGAAGAGGACTACTTCCAGTCCGTCATGCGCTCCGTGCCCGCCGCCCCCTGGGACGAACGGATCCCCGAGCGGCGCATCGGCCGCGCCATCGGCCTTGCCCGCTGCGGCCTCGCCCTCTCCGCCGTCGAAGGGGCCATGTTCGCCTGCGCCGAGTATTCCATCTGCGGCATCCCCGTCGTCAACACCGGCAACATCGGCGGTCGCGACGCGATGATTCCCGGTTTTTCGGTCTTCCGGGCCGCCGACACCCCCGAATCCGTCGCCGAAGGCGTCGAACACTGGAAAGCCAATCCCGTGCCCCCGCGCGAAATCCGGGACGCGTTCCTCAAGATGGCCCGTCCTCACCGCGAGGTCCTGGCCGACCTGCTCGCGTCCATCGCCGGCCGCCGCATCCCCGTGCCCCACAAACTCGGCGTCCGCTGCAGTCTCCCCCTCCTCCGCAAACTCCGCCACGGCATCCTTCGCCGGGAGGGTTCCCGTCCATGAAGCCCAGCCCCCCCGAAGCCCCGTTTTTCACGGTCGCCGCCTCGTGCTGCAACGTGGCCCCCTACGTCCGCGAATGCCTCGACTCGCTCGTGTCGCAGCCGTTCGCCGACTGGGAATGCGTCGTATGGGCCGAGGAATCGACCGACGGCACGGAGGACATCCTCCGTGAATACGCCGCCCGCGATCCGCGCTTCAGGATCCACGCCGGCCCGCGTTCCGGCGGCGTCTCCGCCTCCCGCAACAAGGGCATCGAACTCGCCCGGGGCGAATACATCCTCTTTCTCGACGGCGACGACTACCTCTCCCCCGGCTGCCTCCGGCGCCTCCATGACGCCATCGCCGCCTCCCCCGGCGCCGACATCTACCCCTGCGCCATCCGCGAATTCGACCACGACTCCGGCGATACCCTGCAGACGTGCGACTCCTTCAAGCGGGTTCCTTCCGTCCGGATGACGGGCCCCGAGGCGATTCTCCGCCAGACGCCGAACTGGTGGCCGAGCCCCATGCTCCCGTTGTACGTCTTCCGGCGCGCCTTCCTCCAGGAACACGGCCTGAGATGCCTCCCCGGAATTCGCAGCGAGGATCTGGAATTCTTCCCCCGGGCGCTCTATCTCGCCCGGTCCGTCCTCCCGCTCCACGAATGCCACTACCAGTACCGTTTCCGGACGGGGTCCATCTGCGGGCAGGCGAGAACCGCCTCTCCCGATTTCCTGTACGACGACCGCGCCGCCGTGTACCGCTCCCTCCTCGCCTTCTTCGCCCGAGTCTCGGCCCGGCCGGACTTCGACCCCCGCGTCGGCGCCTGCTGGGCCAGGGCCTGGATCGCCACCCAGATCGCCTTCCAGTGGTTCCACCCGCCCTTCTTCCGCGAAATCCCCCGCGCCCGCCGCGCGGACACCCTGCAGAAACTCTTCGCCGACGGCTTCGACGCCTTCGACCGCCTCCGCCGGTACGGCGACGTCCGGACCCGGATCGTCGGGCGCTGGATCCGGATGTTCGTCCGCCATCCCCGCCTGCGGGGGCTCGCGGAATGGCTGTTCCGGGGGCAGGTCGCCCTGCACGGACTCAAGGAACGCCTGCGCGGACGCGGCCAGCCGAAAGGACCACGATGAACACGCCAGCCCGGGAAAAGCGCAAACGCATCCTCATCTACTACACCCGCTTCGACGAAAGCACCCTCGGCGGCGGCGAGTACCTTCCCCTCCTGCTCGCCGCCGCGCTGCAGGACACCTGCGACATCACCTTCGCCCTCGACTTCCCCTCCGACGTCGCCCGCGTGGCCGCCATCTACGGGATTCCGGTCGACGGCAGCCGCATCGAGACCGCCGTCGTCAAGCCGGCGGGCGGTTTCGCCGCGCGCCTGGACGCCTTCCTGCCCGTCTTCCGCACCTGGAACCTCAAGCGGCTCGCCCGCAAAGCCGACGTCTGCATCTCCACGATGAACATGTTCGACTTCGGCAAGCCCGCCCACCAGGTCATCGCCGGCCTCCGCCATTTCGGCGACAACGCCTTCGACGACTACTATCTCCGGCGCCCTCCGAAGACCGGCCTCGCCCTCCTCTGGCGCAAGACCCGCACCTTCCTGGCCGAAGCCATCCTCCGCCCCCTCCTCGGCGTCCGCTCCACCCGCCGGATCCTCGCCGACCCGCGCGAGCGCATCCACCCCAATTCCCGGTACGTCTTCGACACCGTCCGCTCCTTCTACGGCCCCTTCAACGGCGAAGTCTTCCTCCCGCCCACCCTCGCCGAATTCTCCGCGCCGCGCGTCCCCCGCGACCCCCTCAAGATCGTCTCCATCGGCCGCGTCCATCCCCAGAAACGCATCCCCGACATCGTCGCCGTCGTCGAAGCCGCCCGCGCGTCCACCGGCCTCGACCTGCAGCTCCACGTCGCCGGCACCCTCGGCCACGACGCCGCCCACACAGCCCTTCTGCGCCGTCTCGCCGGCGAAAAACCCTGGTTCCATCTCGTCGGCCCGGTCTTCGGCGACGCCAAGGAGGACTTCCTCCACTCCGCCACCTACGCCATCCACGCCGAGCGCGAAGAACCCTTCGGCATCTCCGTCACCGAATACCTCAAGGCCGGACTCGTTCCCGTCGTCCCCGACATGGGCGGGACCTGCGAAATCGTGGACACCCCCGACCTCTCCTACGCCACCATCCCCGCCGCCGCCGACATCCTCGCCCGCCTCCTCCGCGACGACGCCTTCCGCTCCCGCATGCAGGCCCGCTGCGCCGAGCGCGCCAAGGTCTATTCCCGCGAAGCCTATTTCGGACGCCAGCGCGCCTTCGTCGCCGAACTGCTCGGCACCCCGCCGGCGGACGCTTCCGCCGCGCCATGACCCGGCGCCTTCCACGCTGGCTGGCCGTGGCCGCCGGTTGGCTGCTCCCCCCGCGGGGACGCGTGCCGGCGGAACCCGACGGCGGCAGCGCGCTGTTGCGGCTCGTGGCCATGGCGGCCGTCATCGGCATCCACGTGAATTCCTTTTTCCCGCTTTCCGGCGGCGGGGACATCGGCCGCCGGCTGGCGCTGCTGGGGTCCTCGTGCTGTTTCTGGTGCGTTCCGGCATTCGTCTTCCTGAGCGGCTACCACGCCATGGGCGGACTGGAGACCCTGCCCGCCCGCACCTATTGGCGGAAGCGCCTCGGCCGCATCCTCCTCCCCCTCCTGTTCTGGGGCCTCGTGTTCACCTGGATGCCTTCGGGGAGCGGCTGGCGCGGCATCCGGGCCGTCGCGCACGACTGGTGGAATTGCGTCCCCGCGTTCCATCTCTGGTACATCTTCATGCTCGCGGGACTCTGCTTCCTGGCGCCGTTGTGCGGACGCCTGGCGAAACACGGCCCGGCCTGCGCCGCCGTCGCCCTGTTCCAGGTGGCCGTGATGGCCGACCCGCTGTTCTGGAGTTCCGGCGTCTTCCGCCACCCCCTGTCGATCAGCCTCCCCTACGCGGCCCTGTTCACCTTCGGTTGCCGCTTCGCGTTCCGCGGGATCGGCCGGACCGCCGGACGCCTGGCCGCCCTGTCCTGCGTGGCGTACTTCTGCTGCATGGCATTCATCTCCCTCCGCGGCGCGGAGCGCATTCCCTATCCGGTCTTCCATTATCTCGGCATCGGCGGCGTCTGGGGGGGGCTCTCCGTGTCCGTGGCCCTTCTCCATGCCGGACGGTCGTTTTCCCCGGCGGTTTCCGCGCGCCTGTACCGCCTGTCCAAGGCGGTCTTCGGAACCTACTTCGTCCACCCCATCGTCCTGGCGGCGTTCGCGAAAGTCCTGCCGCCGGGTTTCGCCGATGCCGTCTGGGGCCGTTTGGCCCTCCTCTGCGCGGCCTTCGTCGCCAGCATGGCCATCGCCGCACAGATGCTGAAAATCCCCTTCCTCAGGCGCACGGTCTGAACGGCGCCCGGGCGCATTCCCGCTCCCGTTAAACCGCGGGAAACAAGTTCACGGTGCATCCGGCAGCCGGGACCCGACCTCCGGGCGGGCCGTGCGAAATGACGGCCCGCCCGGAGGTCGGGCCCTACCGGCCAGCCGCACCAAGCAGAAGACGGGGGGGGCACGACACCCCCACCGGAAAAATCGGAGTGTCCTTCCGCTGTCCGGGAAACGAGTCCCGAACAGGACCCGTGCCGAAGCGGGAGCGGAGGCAACCGGAATGATCGGTGTTCTTTTCCCCGCTTCCAGTCGGCCATGCGCTTTTCCGGCCGCTCCATGGTTCCACTCCTGTTCCCCCCCCCTCCGGTGGATTGGACCGTCAGCGGGGGCGGAGGAGCGTAAGCGTGGCGGCGGTGCCGGTGCGGAGGACGCGGGCGCCGCGGGTGACGTTGCAGAGGCTGCCGCCGATGGCCCGGGCGGTTTCGCGCTGGGTGTGGCCGTCGGAGAGCATCTTCAGGATCGTCCAGCGGCGGAGCAGGGCGGCGTACTCGGACGGGGTCAGGAGTTCGCCCATCACGCGGCGCAGTTGGGCGGGGTCCCGGATGGTGCAGAGGGCGGAGAGCAGTTCGGTTTCGTCCGCCGGGGAGGGACGGGTGGGGGTGGGCGCGCTCACGGGGTGTCCTGCTTCTCGAACTGCATTTCGTAGAGGTGCCGGTAGATGCCGCCCAGGGCGAGGAGGTCGTCGTGCCGGCCGCGTTCGACGATGCGGCCGTGGTCGAGGACCAGGATCTGGTCGGCGCGGCGGATGGTCGAAAGGCGGTGGGCGATGGCGAAGACGGTACGGCCCTTCATGGCTTCGTCGAGGGCGTCCTGGACGGCGCGCTCGGATTCGGTGTCGAGGGCGCTCGTGGCTTCGTCGAGGATCAGGATGGGCGGGTTCCGCAGGAGGGCGCGCGCGATGGCCAGCCGCTGGCGCTGTCCGCCGGAGAGCAGGGAGCCGCGCTCTGCGATGACGGTGTCGTAGCCCTTGGGCATGGCGAGGATGAAGTCGTGGGCGTGGGCCATCCTGGCGGCGGCTTCGATGTCGGCGCGGGTGGCGGTGGGGGAGCCGTAGGCGATGTTGGCGGCGACGGTGTCGTTGAAGAGGAAGGTTTCCTGCGTGACGAGCCCGATCTGCGCGCGCAGGGATTCGAGGGTGCAACTGCGGACGTCGCGCCCGTCGAGGAGGACGCGCCCGCCGGTGGCGTCGAAGAAGCGCGGGAGGAGGTTGACGAGGGTGGTCTTGCCGGCGCCGGAGCCGCCGACGAGGGCGACGAGTTCGCCTGCGCGCGCGGAGAGGGTG
>CACXEY010000033.1 GCA_902766695.1 uncultured bacterium | reverse complement strand
GTGTTCGGCGGCGACCAGGCCGAGGGCGGCATCGCCGAGGTATTCAAGGCGCTGGTTGTCGTGCGGGGCGTCGGCGGGATGCTCGGCGGCGTAGGAGGGGTGGGTGAGCGCGGCGCGCAGGAGGGCGGGGTCGGCGAAGGAATGGCCGAGGCGCTCCTCCAGCGACCGGGAGGCGGCTTCGGGGCCGTCTGGCACGGACGGGTTCAGGGCTGGGCCGCGAGGAGGCGGTCGACGGTGAAGGCGAGGTCGCTGCCGCGCAGGTCGCGGGCGACGACGGCGCCGTTGCGGTCGAGGAGGTAGCTGCTGGTTTCGCCGAAGATGCCGAGCTGGCGGGTCAGGTCGGGCGCGCCGGCGACGACCGTCCAGGGCAGGGCCGGGGGTACCGCGCCGGGAGCGAGGCAGATGCCGACGATCTCGAATCCGTCGCCGTGCCGGGCGTTCCAGAGGGCTTCGAGGGCGGGGCGGTTCTGTTCCCAGACCTTCCAGCCGGGGAGGAAGAAGTCGACGAGGACGATCTTGCCGCGGAGGGCGGAGAGGGTGACGGGACGGCCTTGGACGTCGGTGAAGGAGGCGTCGGGGAAGAGGATGCCGGGGGCGCTCCGGGCGCGGAGAAGGGCCTTTTCCATGACGGTCACGGGAACGGAATCCGAGTCGGCGTCGGCCTTGGGCCGGGCGATCAGGAGGGGATCGCCGGGGGTGGCGGCGCCGGACCAGGCGAGGGGACGGGGATTGTAGTGGCGGGAGGCCTTGTAGTCGCGGATGACGCCCGCGACACCCGCGGCGTCGCCGGCGTCGGAGAGGACTTCGGCGAGCTTGACGTAGAGAGGGGAGGCGTCGGTGCCGGGGATGGCATCGACCTGGCGGATGGCGTCGCGGAGGCCGGCGGCGGCGGCGTCATGGAGGTTACGCATGTCGTTGGCGACCATCGCCTTGACGAGGGCGGCGCGCACGATGGCGGGACCGTCGTTGCGGGAGGCCGCGTCGGAGGCGAGGGCGGCGACGTCGCGGTCGATTTCGGCCCATTCGGCGTCGGTGTAGTAGCCGCAGCCCATGGACTGGAGGCGGCTGAGGACGGCGTTGTAGCGGGCGTCGGCGGCCGGGGCGTCCTGGGCCGTGGCGGCGACGGGGAGGGCGGCCGCGAGGAGGGCGGCGGCGGCGAGGAAGATGGCGGATGCTTTCATGGAATGGATCTCCTTTGCAAGTGCGGGCATTCTGCCCGTCCGGGCGGGGTTTTCAAGATTTATTTGCGCGGCGGGCGAAGAAAAGAAACGCGGCGGGCAGGCCGTCAGGGAAAAAGGCGGCGGAAGGCGGAAGTGGTTTGCTCGGCGAAGGCGGGGAGGGCGAGGGATCGGATTCCGGCCCAGAGGGCGGCCGTGGCGGGGAGTTGGGCGGGCTCGGAATGCGCGTTGCCGGGCGGAGGAATGTCGGGGGCGTCGGTTTCGAGCAGGAAATGGCCGGGTGCCGCGGCGGCGGCGATGCGGCGGGCCCGGCGGTTGGCCGGGTTCATCAGGGAGCCCCCGAGGGAGATGCTGACGTTGTGCGCGGCGAGCGCGGGCAGGGCGTCGGGGGTGCCGCCGTAGGCGTGGAGGAGCACGCCGGCCGGGTGGGGGGGGTGCGAGAGGAGGAAGTCGAGGAGCGGGGGCCAGGCCCCGCGCCCGTGGAGGGAGAGGGGGCGGCGGAGCGCGACGGAAAGGTCCCACTGCACTTGGAAGGCCGCCCATTGGGCGTCGGAAAGCCCTCCGGGAAGGGATGCATCCAGTCCGACTTCGCCGACGCCGGCGCGGGGGTGGGAGAGGAGGAGGGTTGCCAGGCGGTCGGGCCAGCCGGGGGCGGCTTCGGCGGCGTGCCAGGGGTGGAGGCCGAAGGAGACGCGGAATTCCGGGCCGCCGGGAAAGAGGCGGGCGGCCAGGGCGTCGGCGGACGGCCAGTCGGCTTCGCAGGTGGCCAGGATATGGATGAAGGCGACACCGGCGTCGCGGGCACGGCGGAGGACGTCGTCGAGGTGGGGTGCGAGACGGGGATCGTGGAGATGGGAATGGGCGTCGGCGTAGGGCACGGGAGGAGTGGGGCGTGGAGGCGATTTACGTGAAAAACCGATGTATTTCCAGTAATCCCATTTTCGAGGACGGTGGATTGGGCAGGTGGCGGGAACGGGCGGTCAGCGGGCGGCCGGGGCTTCGGCGGCGGGGGCCGGGGGCGGCGTCGCCGAGGCGTCGCGGGGCTTGAGGAAGGCGAGCCAGACGGCGGCGAGGACGAGGACGAATGCGAGGATGTGGTTCCAGCGGAGGCGTTCGCCGAGGACCGCCGCCGCGAAGAGGCAGAAGACGCCCAGGGAGATGGCTTCCTGGATGATCTTCAGCTGGGTCGCGGAAAAGGTCTGGTAGCCGATCCGGTTGGCGGGTACCTGGAAGCAGTACTCGAAGAAGGCGACGCCCCAGCTCGCCAGGATGACCGCGAAGAGGGGCCAGCGGGCTCCCGGCATGAACTTGAGATGCCCGTACCAGGCGAGCGTCATGAACAGGTTCGAGACGACCAGCAGGAGGACCGTTTTCATCGGTCACTCCCCGTCGTTGAGTTCCTGGAAGTAGCGGGCGTAGTCGATGCGCCCTTCCTTGAGGAACCGGATGGCGGTCCGCGGGTGCGAGTTGAGCAGGCCCGTCAGCATGTAGGGCGCGTCGTAGCCCCAGAGGGTGCCGCCGGCACGGAGCGGAAGGATGCGGTGCTGGACGAATTCGAGGAGCGGAAGGAAATCGTATTTCGGGTTTTTCAGGAAGCCGAGGAGGAGCTCGGAGTAGCAGTTCCCCGCACCACGTCCGAGGCCGTTGACCGTTGCGTCGAGGTAATTTACGCCCCAGCGGCAGCATTCGATGGTGTTCGCAAAGGCCAGTTGCTGGTTGTTGTGGGCGTGGATGCCGACTTCCTTGCCGGCGGCGCCGATGACGTCGACGTACTTGCAGGCGAGGGCCGCCATCTGCTCGGGGTAGTAGTTGCCGTAGGAATCGACGATGTAGACGATGTCGGCGGCGGACTGCGCCATCATCTGGAGCGCCGCATCCAGGTCTTCCGTGCGGACTTGCGACACGGCCATGAGGTTGCAGGAAACCTGGTAGCCCTTGGCTTTCGCGTCGTCGATCATCTTGAGGGCCGTCGGAATCTGGTGGATGTAGCAGGCGACGCGCACGAGGTCGATGACGCTTTCGGACTTCGGAAGGATGTCGTCGAGATCGGTGCGTCCGGCGTCGGCCATGACGGCGATCTTCATCGGGGAAGGATTGTCGCCGACGATGGCGCGCAGGGCCGATTCGTCGCAGAATTTCCATTTTCCGAATTCGTCCGGATTGAACATCTTCTTGCTGGACTTGTAACCGAACTCCATGCAGTCGATGCCGGCGGCGATGTTCGTTTCGTAGAGGGCTTTCACGAAGTCGTCCGTGAATCGGAAGTTGTTGCAAAGCCCGCCGTCACGGAGACTTGCATCCACGACTTTGATTTCCGGGCAGAACGCCATCATGTTGCGGTTGGCATCTTGTTTCATGGCTGTACCTTGTGGTTCTTCTTGCAAGGATGGGGAAGGGACGGTGGCGGAACGGGCGTCGTCGGGAGCGGCGGAAGGCCTCTTCCGCAATGTCCGGCCGTCCACCGGACGTTCCGCGTCGGGGGGAATCAGCCAGGCGGAATCCTTCCGGACGGCGCCGGGGATGCGTCCTTCTGCACAGAAGTCCCGGACGCGGCGCGGCGTGATGCCGTATTCTTCCGCGAATTCCTGAACCGTCTTGTATCCTTCCTCGTTCATTTCGGCGCGGAAGGATAGTTTCGGGTCCGATAGGTGTCAAGCGGCTTTTCCTGCCGAGGCTGGAAAAGGGAGAAAGAGATGTGCCGTCCGGTCTCTTCGCCTGTCCCCCGTGGAAACGGAAGCGGCGGAAGGCCAGGATGGGATATCAAGGAAAATCCTTGAAAACATTGAGGTTTTCCTTGATCTCGCAAAAGGGCGGGGAAAGGCCTGGCAATACAGAGGTCCAGCGGATGGATGGCGGGCCGTGCATCCGCGCATCCTCTTGGCCCCGATGCACACACCCCGACGGCACGGCGGCGAGGGGACCCGCCGCCCTTCGTGCACGGAAGGAATGATCCGGGGGTTCCGGCAGGGCGGGCAGGCCCCCTGCTCCGCCGCGTACAGGGGATTTCCATCCAATGCAAACCGGGGCGCGGATGCGGGGCGTCGGAGGTGGTTGTTCATGGTGTGGGGAGGTATTGAAAACAACAAGAAAACGTGTCGTTTCCAGTAATCTCACGAGTGAAGCGGAGGGGGGCGATACAGGGATGGCGCGGGGATGTTGACGGGGAGGAGGAAAAAGGGGAGGATGGGCGGCATGTGGAAGTCGGGGTCAACGAACGCGCGCGGATGGAAGGTCCAGATGGCGATGATCTGGGCATCGCAGGCGTTGTCGCTGATGGGGTTCTCGTTCTCGCTGGCGTTCGCGCCGTATTTCATCCAGCAGGATTTGGGAATCACGGCGGCGGGCGAGCTGGAGATGTGGGTGGCGCTGTTCTCGACGTCGACGGCGGTGACGATGGGCCTTGCGGCGCCGGCGTGGGGTGTTCTGGCGGACCGGTACGGAAAGCGCATCATGCTGCTGCGGGCGAACTTCGGCGGGGCGGTGTGCATGTCGCTGATGGCGACGGTGACGGCTCCGGAATGGCTGATCGCGCTGCGGGCGCTGCAGGGGTTGCTGACGGGCACGATGACGGCGGCGCAGACGTTCATGTCGGCATCGGTCCCGCAGGAGAAGCGGGGGCTGGCGATGGGGGGGCTCAGCGCGGCGGTGTATTCGGGGTTGATGGGCGGGGCGTTCTTCGGGGGGCTGGTGGCGCGGGTGGTGGGGTACCGGCACGCGTTCGCGGTGTCGGGCTTCGTGTTGCTGGTATCGGGGCTGCTGGTGCTGTGGGGAACGCGCGAGCCGCAGGCGGGGACGGAGGAGGAGGGCAAGCGGAAGGTCACGCCGCCCGAATCCGCGCCGGTCGCGGCGCCGCGGGCGGGGCGCCGCGGCTTGCGGGCGATTCCGGGCGTGGTCTGGGCGGTTCTGGGGCTGGTGGGATGGGTGTCGCTGGCGCGGCAGTTCGATTTGTCGTTCCTGCCGCTGCTGGTGCAGGACATCCATGGCAAGCTGGATGCGGACGTGGCGCTCTGGAACGGTTTGGTGAATGCGTGCGGAAGCGTGGCGGGGCTGTTGGCGGGGATCATGGCGGGATGGCTGGCGGACCGGGTGCGGCCGTTCGCGCTGATGGCGGCGGTGGCGGTGGCGGCGGCGCTGTTCAGTGGGAGCCAGGTTTGGGTGCATTCTTTCGCCTGGCTGTTCCCGGTACGGTTCTGCACGATCTTTTCGGCGGGGATGCTCGAGCCGGCGCTCAACGCGTGGATGGCCAAGAACATACCGGAGGGGCGCCAGGGGGGGATCTTCGGGCTCTCCAACACGGCGCGTTCGTCGGGGTGGAGCGTGGGGCCGATGCTGGCGGGGGCGGTGGCGACATGGAAGCTGCGGGCGGTGTTCGGGGTGTCGTGCGTGGCGTATCTGGTGCTTGCGGCGGCGTGCGGGATGATGTTGCGGCGGTTGAGGAAAGGGTGAGAGACGGGGATTTTTCATGGGGGCCGTGTCGCGGAAAATCTCGGTGGAATCCGTGTCTTTTCCATAATCCCGCGCATGAAGGGCACGGGAACACCTGCCGCTCAGTCCAGGTCGCGGGGGGGCATGTCGTCTTCTTCGAGTCCGAGGTAGTGGCCGAGTTCGTGGAGGTAGGTTCGGCGGACTTCTTCGCGGTAGATTTCCGGGTCCTCTTCGGCGTAGTCCCAGAGGTTTTCCAGGAAGAGGAGGATTTCCGGCGGGAGGGGATCGTCCAGGCCTTCCGCCTCGTCCAGGGCGGGGCCGACGAAGAGGCCGAGGAGGTCGGGCTCGACGCCTTCGTCCTCCACCATCTCCCGTGTGGGGGCGGGGAAGCACACGACGGGGATGCCGTCGGCATGGCGCGCGATTTCGGGGGAGAGCTTGCGGCGCAGGGCGCCGACCTCGCGCTCGGCCCACTGCTCGAGGCGGGAGTACTTCATTCGGGACCGATCGGCTTCTCGGGGCCCTTGAAGACCGGGAAGGCGGACGGGGCGTCGTCGGAATCGGCGGGCACGGCGACCGCAGGCGCCGGAGCGGGGGACGCGACGGGCGCGGCGGCGGCGGCGTGGGCCTTGGACTGGGCGGCGGCGTTGTTGCCGACGGAAGGTGGACGGAACTGGGCTTCGTCGAGGACCCAGGTCAGGCCCATCCTCCGGAAGGTCATGATGGCGTCGGTTTTGTCCTTGCCGCCGACGACCTGGATGCCGAGGCCGATGCGGTCGCCGGGCAGCGGGCGGCAGACGTCGATGCTCCAGCTCTCCGGGACGCCGATGCGTTCGACGAGCTCCTGGTAGATGCCGAGGAAGCCGAGCAGCGGGATGCGGGAGCGGTAGTCGGGGCCGAAGAGGGCGTACGCGGTCTCGGGGTCGCCCGCCTTGCACGCGTTCCAGAAGGCGGTCGCGAGCGCGGATACCGGATCCGGGACCGGCACGCTGGCGGGGAGCCCCTTGCGGGCGGCGGCGATGCGGAAGGAGAGGTCCATGGGGATTTCCGGCGCGACGGCCCACTGGTCTCCGAGGGCCTTGAGGCCGACGAGGACGGTCTTGGGGGCACCCGATGGGTCGGTCGCGGCAATCTGCACGACGTAGCCCTGGAGGGGCTCGGGGGCGGGCGCGAAGACGGCGGAGTCCCACTTCAGGCCGGTGTAGCGGCCCTGGACGAGGCTTTCGCCGACGATGGCGGCGAGGTTGGCGGGGGCGAGGTTGTTGGTCTGGTAGAAGGCGGAGAGCTCCTGCTCCTGCCCGGGCGTCATGTCGGGGAGCTTGGCCTTCATCTCGCGCATGCGGGTGTCGAGCAGGTACTGCCGGAAGCCGCGCATGTCGGTGAGTGCGAGCGCCTGCTGGATGTCGTTGGCGGCGAGCGCCGGAAAATACGCGTCGCGCAGGAAGGCGAGCGCCTCGGGGGCGGGCGGCTCGGACGTGAAGAGGGGGTTGGCGGCGGCCTCGCCGGCGTGCGCGGGGAGGAGGGCGGCGGCCAGCAAGAGGACGGCGGCGGCAAGGAGGAAGGGATTGCGTTTTTTCATGTACGGCCTCATGGGGTTTGCATCGGAAAGAGTACGGCTCCCCGTCCGGCAAGTCAATGCGGGAACGGGCCCGTTGGGCGAACCGGTGCGTCCGTGCGGAAGCGCGCCGTCCCGCAAAACCCGCTTGCGGGGCGGGGGGGCGGCGTGCCAGTATGGGGGCATGATGAAAAACCTCCTTCTGGGCGGCCTGTGCGCCGCCGCCATCCTCACCGCCTCGCCGGAGACTGCCATGTCCAACGATCCCCTCGACGTCCTGCGGGCCTCGAACCGCGCCATCCGCCGCATCCCCCTCGACAACGGCCTCGTCCTGCTGCTCAAGCCCGACGCGTCGGCGCCGCTCGTCGCCATCCAGTACTGGGTCGGCACCGGCTCCATCCACGAAGCCGAACACCTCGGCGGCGGCCTCTCCCACTACCTCGAACACATGGTCTTCAAGGGCACCCCCACCCGCGCCCCCGGCGAAATCTCCACCGCCATCGCCGACGCCGGCGGCGAAATCAACGCCTACACCTCCAACGACCGGACCGTCTTCCACGTTGTGATGCCCTCCGACAAGGCGATGCTGGGCCTGGACGTGCTGACGGACGCGGTGTTCCATCCGTCCTTCCCGGAGGAGGAGTGGGAGCGGGAGCGGGAGGTGGTGTTCCGGGAGTGGGCGATGGGGGAGGACGACCCGGACCGCGTCTCCTCGCGCCTGCTCTTCGAGAGCGTCTACCGCGAGCATCCCTACCGCGTCCCGGTCATCGGCTGGCGCGACATCCTCCGCCGCATGGGCCGCGACGAACTCGCCGACTACCACCGCCGCCGCTACTCCCCTGCCAACATGATCCTCTCCATCGCCGGCGACTTCGATCCCGACGCCATGGAAGCCGCCGTCCGCGCCGCGATGGCGAAGATCCCGCGCACCGCCCTCGAACCGGTCTGCATCCCGCCCGAGCCCGAGCAGGCGGGCGAGCGCTTCCTGCGCCAGACCGGCCGCTACGAAGTGACCCGCCTCTCCTGGGGCTTCCACACCGTCGATCTCGCGCATCCCGACACGCCGGCGCTGGACGTGCTGGCGTCGGTGACCGGCAACGGCCGCGGCTCCCTGCTCGTCAAGCGGTGGGTGGAGGAGACGAACCTCTTCACCGACGCGGGGACGTGGAGCTGGACGCCGCAGCATCCGGGCTTCTTCGCCATCTACGGCGACTGCCGTCCCGAGGACGAAGGGAAAGCCATCGCGGCCCTCCGCGCCGAAGTCGAACGCTGGAAGACCGAACCCTTCACCGAAGAACAGCTCGAGCGCGCCCGCCGCTCCCTCCTGGTCGGCGCCGTGCAGCAGCTCGCCACCGTCGAAGGCCTGGCCTCCTCGATGGCCTCCGGCGAATTCTACGCCGGCGACCCGCGCCGCATCGAAGGCTACGTCGAGCGCGTCGCCCGCGTCACCCCCGACGACCTCGCGCGAGTCGCCAACCAGTACCTGCGCACCGAAAACGGCACCTGGAGCATCCTCGCCCCCGACGACGCCCCCGCCTCCGCCGGTGACGCCGCGGCGACCGCCGACGCCGCCGCGCCCGACGTCTCCCTCCGCACCCTCTCCAACGGCATGCGCGTCCTCCTCATGGAAAGCCCCCGCCTGCCCGTCGCCGTCTACGCCGCCGTCATCGGCGGCGGCCAGCTCGCCGAACCCGCCGGGCAGGCCGGCGTCGCCGCCCTTGCCGCCGACCTCCTCACCCGCGGCACCTCCCGGCATACCGCCTCCGCCCTCGCCGACTGGCTCGAACCGCAGGGCGTCTCCCTCGCCGGCTATGCCGGACGCAACACCCACGGCCTGACGGTACAGGGCCTCTCCGACCGCCCCGGCGTCCTGCGCGAAGCCTTCGCCGAGTGCCTGCTCGATTCGGTCTTCCCCGACGACGAATTCGCCCGCCAGCGCGACCGCCAGCTCGTCGCCCTGCGCCAGGAAAACGAATCCCCGATGGCCCAGGCCAGCCAGCTCATGCGCGACGCCATGTTCCCCGGCCACCCCTACCAGCCCTCCGCCAAGGGCACGGAAGCCTCGCTCGCCGCCATGACCGCCGCCGATGCCGCCGCCTTCCACCGCCGCCTCTTCGTGCCGTCCAACACCGTCATCGCCGTCTTCGGCGACATCCGGCCCGACGACGAATACGCCTGGCTCGAAGCCACCTTCGGCACCCTCCCCGCCGGCGACCCCCTCCCGCCCTGGCCCGCGCTCCCCGACGCCCCCGCCGCCGACCGCCGCATCGAGGTTCCGCTTCCCTTCAACCAGACCGTCCTCGTCCGCGCCTGGCCCGGCATCGCCACCGCCGACCCGCGCGACGACGACGTATCCGTCCTCCTCGACACCCTCAGCGGCCTCTCCTCCGACCTCTTCAAGGAAGTCCGCGACAAGCGCGGCCTCGCCTACTACACCGGCGCCCGCCAGTTCACCGGTCCCGTCGGCGGCCTCCTCCTCGCCTACGCCGGGACGACGGAAGCCGGCCTGCCCGAAGTCGAGCGCCAGATCGACCTCCAGATCCGCCGCCTCGCCACCGACGGCCCCCGTCCCGACGAAACCTCCCGCGCCGTCGCCCAGATGCGCGTCGATGCCGCCCGCGCCATGCAGGACCTTCCCGGACTCGCCCGCGCCTGCGCCGTCGACGAACTCCTCGGCCTCGGCTACCGCAATCCCTTCGACGTCGAAGCCCGCCTCTCGCGCATCACGCCCGGTACCGTCCGCGACGCCGCCCGCACCCTCCTCGGCGACATTCCCTCCCTGACCGTCGTCGTCAAACCCTCCGGCGAGGCCGAAGAAGACGAAGAAGACGATGGAGACGGCACCGAAGACTGACGCCCGGCCGCGCCGCCGCTGGCCCTGGCTAGTTTTGGCCGCCGCCGCCCTGGCCGTCGGCGCATGGCTCGTCCACCGCCACGGCCTTCCCGACGCCATCCGCGACATCCGCTGGGCCGACATCCAGGCCGCCGTGCGCGCCGCCGGCGCATGGGGCCCGGCCCTCTGCATCGTCCTGCTGGCCGTCTGCACCGTCTCGTTCCTCTCCACGACCCCCATCGTCGTCCTCGCGGGCCTCCTCTACGGCCTGCCCGCCGCCCTGGCCATCTGCTGGACGGGACTCGGCATCGGCATGGCGCTCGCCTTCCTGCTCTCCCGTACCCTCCTCCGCGCGCCCCTCGAACGCCGCTACGGCGACCATCCCCTCCATCTCAGGATCCGCCGCCATCTCGACCGCGACGGCTGGAAGCTGGTCGTCTTCCTCCGCATGCTCCCGGTGAACCCGTTTCCCCTCCTCAACTACCTCTTCGGCCTGACCCCCATTTCCTTCCGCGCCTACATCCTCGCCTCGCTGGCCGGCGTCATCCCCAACATCCTCTTCCTGCTCCTGGCCGCGCGCGCCGCCGGCAACGCGGCCGCGACCGGCCGCCTCGACCTCCGCTCCGCCCTCTGCCTCCTCGCCGCCGCCCTCCTCTTTGCCGCCCTCGCCTTCCTCCCCCGCCTCCTCCGCCGGAATCGCGACGCCTGATTTTTTCCCTCGGTCGATTGCATCCGGCTGCAATCGTCCTCGCTTTTGAAAACAGGAAAAAACTGACACTTTTCCCCGTTTTCCCGCCTCTCTCCCCCTCCATGGACATCGCTCCGCGCCCCGCCCCCCTGCACTCCCGCGGAAGCAAAAATCGCCCCGTCCCCGAATCGGGGCTTGCGCCGCGCGGGCGCGGGGGGTACAGTCGCCCCCGGTTTGCCTGGAAAAGTGTAGGACCATGCGGCGGACGGCCGTCCGGCGCGCGAAGCCCGTGCGGGGGGGAAGGGTACGGGGCTGCTGGGGGGATCATCGCAACGCAGCGCGGCCGCGGCAGGGTCGTTTCCGGGCAGCTTGCCAACAGAAAAGGATGAAACCGATCATGGGCTTCATGAATGCAATCAAATCGCTCTTCTCTTCCTCCGACGCCTCGGACGCGAAGGGTTCGCGCACCTACGTGGTGGACGGCGGGCGGTTGATGGACGAGAAGACGGGCCGGCGCATGTCGCCGCGCGAACAGGTACAGTTGCTCAACGCCCTCGCCCGCGTCGCCAAGCAGGAAAACCTGGACATCCAGGTGGTCCTCGAAAGCGACAAGCGGCTGCGCGAAGTCGACGAGGCCGACCAGTACAACGGCATCGGCGTCCACTTCGCCAAAGACTCCGACGAGCTCGTCGACACCGCCATGCGTCTCTGCAAGAAGGGCCGCAACGGCGTGATGGTCAGCTCCGCCCCCAACCTCGAAAGCAAGGCCATGCAGGCCGGGTTCACCGTCCTCTGCAGCGCCACCTTCCGCAAGGCGTTCCTCGCGGGCGGCATCGGCGGCGGCAACGGCGGGCGCGGCGACCGCGACCGGCGCGGC
>CACXEY010000032.1 GCA_902766695.1 uncultured bacterium | reverse complement strand
CCCTTCCGCCCCCGCCGCCCCCGTCCCCGCCACCGCCAAACCCAACACCCCAACCATCACGCGAGATTTAAGAAAACTCATCGATTTCCTCATAGTTTCACCCCCCTCCATCCTCCATGAATACATGCCTCCCACTCCCCTCCCGCAGCACCCTCCATCGCCCGCCTCCCGCCCACGGCGCCGGCGGGCGCAAAGCCCCGCCGGCGCCCGGTGTTCATCAATAGCCGCCCCGGAACCCGGTCCCGTTGCAGTAGGTACACTTCATGTTTCCGGTGCCAAGGCCTCCCGGGCCAGGATTCCGCCCCGTGCCGTTGCAGTAGGAGCAAGTGAAGTTCCCCTGCACCGGCTCCATCCGGTGGTTGTGGAAGATTTCGGCGAACGACGGCGCGGCGACGGCCGCGACGGCGGCGGCCAGCGCCACCGCGAGGATGATTTTCTTGGTCATTGGATTTCTCCTGTTTGCTTGTTTGAGTACTCACGGAACCCGGACACCCGGCTTCCATACAGGAATACCCCCCTCCCGCCCCCAATCTGACAAATCATCCTTCAACCCTTCGAATCCAGACCCGACTTTCGCGCTACGGCCGGAGGTGCGACCGGCGCGTCTCCGGCTGGCCCGCCCATAATCCCATTCGCCCGGCGCCAGGGGGGGCAGGGTGGCCAGTATCATTTTCCATTGAGGTCGTCAGGTGAGAACCATTCGATTTCCCATGTGAAGTGAAGGGGAGGGCGGGCCGTCCCTGCCCACCGGCGAAAGGAATGCCAACGGAAGGCGCCGGAGAGGTGCGGACGCATGTTTTCCCCGGGTTTCGGCCGAAATGCATCCCCACATCCACCGGCATCCGCTTGCATGTTCCGGCTTCCGGCGGCGAGGGGACTCGCAGCACTCGACCTTGTCATGGATGATCGGAATCCTCTGTCGTTCTTGATCGAGGCAATACCGCGTTGAGGGCGATTCCGACCAGGGCGGAGAGGCCGATGCCGCCGAGCGAAAAGCTGCCCCAGCGCACGGCGGCGCCGCCCACGCCGAGGGTGAGCATCACGCCGGAGATGACGAGGTTGCGCGTCTCGGAGAAATCGACCTTGTTGCGGACCATCCCCTGGATGCCCACCGACGCGATGCTCCCGAACAGCAGCAGCATGATCCCCCCCACCACCGGATCCGGGATGCTCCGAAGCACCGCCGCGAGCTTGCCGAACACCGACAGCGCGATCGCCGCCGCCGCCGTGATCCGAAGCACCGCCGGATCCGTCACCCGCGTGATCTGCACCGCCCCCGTCACCTCGCTGTACGTCGTCACCGGCGGCCCGCTCGCCAGCGCGGCGAAGAGCACGGCCAGCCCGTCGCCGAGCAACGTACGGTGGAGCCCCGGTTCCCCCACGAAATCCTTCCCCGCGACCTGCCCGACGACGTAGATGTCGCCGACGTGTTCGAGGATGCACGCCAGCGCGACCGGCACCAGGCACGCGGTCGGCTGCCATGCCACATGCGGCAGGTGCGGATGGGCGAGGTTCGGCGGCAGGGCGAACCACGGTGCGGCCGCGATGCCCGAGACGTCCACCCGTCCCAGCGCCGCCGCCACCGCGTAGCCCGCCCCCACGCCGGCGACCACCGGCAGCAGTCGCGGCAGTCCGCGCCCCCAGGACATCACCGCGACGGCCACCGCCAGCGAGACGAGCGCCAGCAGCCAGTCCGCCTGTGCCATCTTGACGGCGCCCCCCGCCAGCGACAGGCCGATCAGCACGATGGTCGGCCCCACGACGACGGGCGGAAACACCCGGTCGAGGAACTCCGTCCCCCGCCACCGCACCAGCGCCGACGCCGCGAGGTACGCCGCGGCCACGCCCAGGAAGCCCCCCACCGCCACGTCCAGTCCCCACTCCCCCGATACCGCCAGGATGGGCGCGATGAAGGCGAAGCTGCTGCCCAGGAACACCGGCACCTTCCCCTTCGTGACCGCGTGGAACAGCAACGTTCCCACCCCCGCCGTGAAGAGCGCCGTGGACGGTTCGAGCCCGACCAGCAGCGGCATCAGCACCGTCCCGCCGAACGCCACGAACAGGAACTGGACGCCGACGACGCACTTGCGGAACGGGCCGAGCGTCCCGGGTATGGGGCGGGCGTCCGTCTTGCAGGGGGCAGGAGATTTTGGCTTCATCGGTTTCCTATTTGGTTCCGCTCCGTATCTTGCCCGTCCCGCCACTCCCTTGCAAGCCGATTGATGCACCTCGTGTCCGGACGTGACGCACGCGGCGTCCATTTGGCGGCGAGAGAAGTCGCCGTCCACCCGTGTCTCGCGCAAGAGACGCGTTTCCCGTAGAAGGGGGTAGGGCGGGCAGTCCCTGCCCGCCGGTGTCAGTCATGCCCGAGGAAGGCGTTGGCGATGTGCGGACGCGTGTTTTTCTTTGGTGGCGGCAGGAAATGGCATCGGAGAACTCAAAGATATCCAATTGCACATTCCGGGTTCCGGCGGCGATGGGACTCGCCGCACTGCCTCGGCTGCGCACGAACAAAACACAAGGTTTTACCTGACAACACCTTTGAGCGAGAAATCAAAAGTGGTGGATTGTGCGCAGGGAAAGCGGGCGGGGCGCCCGCACCCCGACAGGACAGGCGCTTTCGCTCCCGCTTTCCATCCATCGTGGCGCGGCTGGGAAGCCGCATCTCCGGAAGTGGCGCGATGGTTGTTCAGGAGGTTCGGCGCCGGACTGGGCACGGCACGGCCGAAGGCCGCACCGCATCTTGTCACTTGTCACTTTTCACTTGTCACTCCGGGAGGGCGACGCCGATGCGGTAGAAGGAGGTGCCGGGCGTGAGGTCGGGGGTGGGGTCGAGGAGGTCAACGGAGGTGCCGGTGCCGGTGGTTTGGGAGGCCGCGACGGGGGTGAAGTCAGGGTCGAGGAGGTCGGGGGTGCGTTCGAGGGTGTAGCGGAGGTTTTCGTAGGTGTCCACCGTCACGGATACGCCGGAGGCGGGGTCGGTCTGGATGGCGGTGGCTTCGGGGGGATTGAGGGCGAGCGAGAAGGTGCCTTCGATGGCGCCGGGGGGGAGGCCCGCGAAGGCGGCGCCGGGGATGGTGGTGCCGGAGAGGGCGACGGCGAAGGCGGGGTCGTCGGCCAGGTCGGAGACGACGAGGGGGGCGCCGGTGCCGTCGGGACGGAGGATGTAGGTGCCGGCGATGTTGTCGATGGTGCCGCCGGTGCAGAGGCCGGCTTTGGCGACGTCGCGGACGAGGGTGAGTTTGTCGGCGCGGGCGTCGTAGCGGAAGGTGTAGTAGTCTTCGGCGGTGAGGCGCAGGGTGCAGGTGTTGGAGGGGGCCAGCTGCAGGCGGTCGCAGGCGTCGGTGACCAGGGTGCCGCTGCCGTGGCGGACGTTCGCGACGGAGATGCTGAAGGCGGCTTGCCCGGCCGGGCATTTGCGCGTCAGGGTGTAGATGCCGGGGTCGTCGGTCTTGGTGAAGGGCTCGCTCGTGGTTTCGCCGCCGGAGGTCCATTTGAGTTCGATGGCGGAGGTGTCCAGGAAAAGGGTGTCGCGGCGGTTGTAGGTGGCGTCGAGGGTTCCGTTGGGGCGTTTGGTGAAGGTGAGGGTGCGGTAGGTGCCGTCGCCGTTTTCGGCGGCGAGGAGGGCGGTTACGCCGACGGGGGCGTCGGGGTCGAGGGTGACGGCGGAGCCGGAGAGGGTGAGGAAGCCGGGGTCGGTGGTGGGGCCGGCGAGGAGGGTGCCGTCGAGGTTGACGGTGAAGCCGGTGACGGTTCCGGAGAGGCGGACGACGGCGCCGGCGGCGGCGAGTCCGCCCGCGGCGTTGCTGTTGGTGGCGTTGTTGGCGTGGAGGGTGAGGGTCCCGGCGAAGGCGTCGCGGGGCAGGGCGACGGTGTTGTTTTCGAGTTTCTGGGCGTTGGAGGGGAAGCGGATGACGGGGTCGACGGCGTTGCCGCCGGTGGCGGTGAAGGAGCTGTTCCATCCGAGGTTGGAGATGTAGCGGATGAATTCGGCGTGTTCGGCGGGGTCGAGGATGGTGGACGCGGCGGCGGAGCCTCCGACGGGGTAGTAGTGGAGGGTGCTGGAGGCGGCATCGAAATAGAGGCGGCCCGCGCGGGTGAGGTAGCGGGAGCCGGTCGCGGGGTCGAGGATGCGGTAGGTTCCGGCGGCAAGCACGGCGGGGACGGGGACGGGCGCGGCGACGGCGGCGGAGGGGGCGGCGAGGAGGTACTCGGCGATGGGCTTGTGCTGGAGGGCGATGTTGAGGGTGTCCCAGGCGTCGGAGAGTTCGAGCGGGACGGTGACGCTCTTGCCGCCCGGCATGACCTGGGTCTTGTTGCGGGAGGCGTCGCCGGTGACGAGGATGCGGGTATGGGCGGCCCGGAGGGCGGTGCCGGTCATGATCTTGGGGTTGGCGATGCCGGCGAGCCAGGCGGGGGCCGGGGTCATGCGGGCGTCTTCGGCTTCGCGGGCGACGAGGTCGCGGTAGGTTTCGTCGAGGGTCTTGCCGGAGGTGCGGACGCCGTCGGTGTCGGCGTGGTAGTAGGCGAACGCGCGCAGGGCCATGGGGCGGCGGGCGGCGGATTCGAGGTCGCCGGCGAGGGCGTCCTTGCTGCGGTAGAGGGCGGAGAGGGCCGCCGCGACGGGCGGGGTGACGAGGATGGTGCGCTCGGTGGCGGCGTGGGCGTCGGTGGGGGCGGCGCCGAGGCCGCCGAGGTTCTTTTCGGTGGCGTCCCAGGCGATGAGTTTCATGATTTCTTCGGGCCAGTCGGTGGCGGGGGTGGAGTTGTTGCCCCACATGTCGAAGGAGGTCATGGTGACGGTGTTGTCGTCGAGCGCGTATCCCTGCTGGACGTGCCAGGGCTGCCAGCCGGCGGCGAGGCACGCTTCGTCGTCCTCGGCGAACACGAGGGCCTGCACGGTGCCGAAGGCGCCGCCGCGGTTGTGGGGGAGCCCGGCGAGGTTGACGAGGGCGAGTTCGATGAAGCGGGCGAGGGCGATGTTGACTTCCTCGGTGGTCATGCCCTGTTCGTGGTCGACGCCGATCTGGCGGGCGGCGGGTCCGTTGACGAAAGCGAGGGGCACGCGGCGCCCGGCGGCGAGTTCGGCGAGGTAGGCGTCGTCGCCGAGCGCGCGCACCATGGCGATGCAGAGGGGCAGGTGGTCGGCGGTGCATCCGGCCATGACGGCGTTGGCGGCGACCTGCCAGGCGGTGGCGGGGCGGCCGCCGGGCGCGGCGACGACGGCGTCGGGGGCGTACGGGGTGTAGCGCATGAATTTCTCGACCTTGACGGTGATGGGCGGCACGACGGGAAGGCCGTCGGTCTGCCCGGCGTCGTCGTAGAAGGCCTGGACTTCGTGCCAGGCGCCGGTGAAAACGACGGCGGCGCCGGTGGAGGGGACGTTGCAGGGCGAGACGACCTTGAAGCGGTTGCTGTCGGGTTCGAGGCAGTCGCAGTCGTCTTCGGAACATTCGAGGTCGTCGTAGTGGCCGTCGAAGTCGTCGGCGTAGCGCGCCGCGGCGGGCGGCGGCGGGAGGAGCGCGGCGAGCAGGAGGGCGGCCAGGGCGGGGGACAGACGCGAAATCGGATTCTTTTCCATGGTTGCTCCTCCTTCAGTTGGCGGCCAGCACGTGGTTCGCGAGCGGGGCGTAGCCGCGTTCGGCGGCGAGGGCGTCCCAGTCGGCGGGGAAGGACACCTTGTAGGACGCGCAGTCGCCGCCGGGCATGACCTGCGCGGACGCGGCGGCGCCGCCGCCGGTGACGACGATGCCGGTGTGGCCCTCGTCCATGGTCTGGACGCGGTCGATTTGCGCGAATGGCACGATGGGCGCGAGCCAGGGCGGCGGGGCCTCCTGGGTGACGATGTCGGCCTCGACGTTCTCGGTCTCTTCGCCGTTCTTGAGGGCCTCGTAGTATTCGTCGAAGGTCCGGTTCAGGTGGATTTTGCTGCCGGTGTTGGCCCAGTAGTGGGCATACGTCCGCATCCAGAGCGGGCGCGACGCGGCGGCGATCAGCGCGCGCTCCAGGTCGCCCTTGCCGGGGCATCCGGCGGCGAGGACGGCGGCGGCGGGCTCGCTCACGAGCACCATGCGCGGCACGCGCGGGTTCGTGTTGCCGAGGGCGTTCTGCTGCTTTTCGGTGATTTCCCACGCGAGCAGCTGCACCGCCTCCGCGGGGTCGTCGGTGCCGATGGCGACGGGGTTGCCCCAGGTCATGGTGGAGCCGCAGGTCACGACGCTGTCGTCGAGGCCGAAGCCTTTCCAGACGTGGTACGGCTGCCAGCCCAGGTCGAGGCAAGCGCGCTCGTTTTCCGCGAAGGCGAACGGCAGCATGTAGCCGAACGTCCCCATGCGGTTCTCCTTGATCTTGTAGCCCGCGAGGTTGAGGAAGGCCAGCGACACGAAGCGGCCGAGCCGCTTGTTCGCCTTCTCGTTGATCATCCCCGCGCCGTCGGCGATGCCCAGCTGGCGGGCGACGGGGCCGCCGACCAGCACGTAGGGCGTCCAGGCGTGGGTGCTCTGCAGCGGCTTGTAGAAATCGCCGTTGGCCATGCAGCGCACGATCGCGACGCACAGCGGCATGTACTCCGGCGGGCAGCCCGCCATGATCGCGTTGACCGCCACCTGGTAGGCCAGCACCGCGCGGTTCGCGGGCGGCACCGGCAGCACCTCCCCGTTGCGCGTGCAGACGGGGTCCTGCTCGCCGAGGCCGGCGTACCGCAGGTAGAGCTGCACCTTCGCGTCCGTCGGCGGCACGACCGGCAGCCCGTCGGCCATCTCGTTGACCTTGTAGAACTCCTGGACGCGCTGGTAGGAGCCGGTGAAGATGCGGTCGTCGAACTTCTGGCTGCCGACCGCCGCCGCGATCTCGTCGATTTCCTCCTGCGAGATGGGGGTCGTCAGGCCGCGCACCACCTGGTCGTAGAGGATTTCGCGGGCCTTCCACTGCTGCGTCGCCGTGTCGTCCGAGGCGAACGCGCCCGGATACGCCGCGGTCCGCACCACCGGCACCCCGCGGTTGTAGCCCGTCGACTTCACCTGCGCGATGAACGACTCCGCGCCCACCACCACCGCGGGGATCCCGATCACCTCGGCGGCCAGCCCGTTGCCCGTCTCCTTGACCGTGCAAATGCCGCACCCGCAGTTGCCGGAGATCACCGCGTCCACGCCGTACTCGACGAGCTTGCGCTGGAACTCCAGCGTCTGCGCGCTCGGGTTGATGGGATTGTACGACCCGCCCTTGCCGATTTCCTCCATGAAATAGATTTTGCAGCCGAAGTCGCGGATCAGCATGTCCCGCATCACCGCGTGCGTCACCGACGCCGAAAAACTGCCGCCCACCATCGCGATCGTCTTCCCCTGGAGCGTATCCAGCCGCGGCGGCTGCACGATCATCTCCACCGTCGACCCCGTCGGCACCGGCGACACGATGTCGAACGCATTCTTCTCCGGCTCCAGGCTCCCCCCGCCGTCCACCACCTTGAACGTCGCGACGTAGTTCGACGAACTGTTCGAGTCCCACACCCCGAGCGACTCGTCCCAGAACCACACCGCCAGCGTATGCCGCCCCGCCGGCAGCCCCGACAAATCCACCTCCACCGGCGCCCATCCCGTCCCGCCCGTCTGGAATTTCTTGTTCTGCCCGACATCCGAATTGAACGCCAGCGGAACGAAGGTCGTCCCCGCCCCGTCGATCTCGTACCCCATCTTGACCGAGTCCCCGCCACTCCCGCCATACACCTGCGTCTGCCCGCCGAAGCTGATCGACGACACCGCCCCCAGATACGCCCCGTCGAACGCCCCCCCGTCCGGATGCCACCCATCGATGTCCGAATTCCCGCAGTGGAACCACACCCCGTCCACGAAAACCGCCGAATCCCCGATCCACGGGTCCGCGGCCGCACCCGGCGCCAGCACGGAAAGCGCCGCGAAAACGGCGAACGCACGCAAAAACCACCTTTTCATGTTCGGCCTTTCGTCAAGATGAATCCCACCCGCGCCGCCCGGACACCCCGCGGCGGCACGGCTTCACCTGTAACCAACGCCCGCCGCCCGATTTTATTTTGGCCTTTTCTCCCGTTTTTGCCGGAGTGCGAGTGTCCTGCCCATCCCATCTGCCAATAGCTGGAGCTGGAACTTGGACTTGAGAGGAGGGGAAGAAGGGTGATAGAGTGAATGCGATGACGAAGATGGAAAAGGCGAGGAGGAGTCTTGAACCGTGGATTTGCACGGTTGGGAAGGGATATACCCAGAGAAGGCAGATGAGCGAGGGGAATGGAGCGGTGCGGTGAAGAGGACGGAATTCTTTTGATGATGTGCCCCAAAACGCGGGATTGGCATGCTTGGCCAAGAAGTACTAGTGAAATATCGATGAGTTGCCCCTTCGCTGTCCCATCACCCAAGCCGATAGATGCCGGCTTTGCTGCCATAGTGGAAGTTGTGGGCGGGGAAGATGGCGAAACGGGGAAATCGGGAACTGAGATGCAACAATTGGGAGGAGCCGTCCATTTGCCCCGGAGAAACCGGAACCGGGGGGAGGCGGGCTGGTGCGTATGGGCGGGGAATGGTGAAACTGTTCACTCGCAAAACGAAGGGCAGGAATCAATGGAGGGAGGGAGTGTTGGGAAAGGGATGTGGGGAGTATCTGGCATGGCAAACACGGAAACAACGGATTGCTTTCCATGAAAATCCTCTTCTTGTGCCCGAAGTTCGCAGTCGGCGGCGGGGGGCAGACCTATACGCAGAAACTCGGGGAAGAATTGGCACGGCGTGGACACGAGGTGACGATTGCTTCCGAAGGCTTGCCGGAGCAAAAGGTCCACGGCTACGCGGTGGTCCGGTGGCGAAAACTGGAATCCAGCCAGTGGCATCAACGATTCTCCCGGTGGTTGTCGATGATCAGATTCCACAGGGGAGGGGAACGGTTGATCCGATGCCTTTTCCCAAAAGGGGATTTCCACATTTTTGCACGGACACCGCTATGCCCGGAATTGAAGCATGCGGCGTTTTTCGACGAGGCCGATGTCGTTGTCGTAATCATGTCCGCCCTGTTTGCATGGAGCCGGGTCGTGGGGGAAACATTGAGGGGGAGGGGAAAAACAGTCATCTTTGTCCCCTTCTTCCATGTGCAGATGGACATGTATGATTGGACCTACCAGAAGAAAGTCCATGACCGGGCGGATTGCACAGTGGCGTTGACGGGATTCGAAAAACGGTTTTTGGAGGGGAAGGGATGGGACGGGAACCGGATACGCGTGGCGGGAGTGGGGTCGGACGAGATGGGGTCCGCCAAAATGGAGCCCGCGGAATTCCGGCAGCGGCATGGAATCCCGGCAGGCGTGCCTGTCGTGATGTTTCTGGGGCGGAAAAACTTCCACAAGGGAGCGGCGCACGTGGTGATGGCCATGGAAACGGTCTGGGCCGCGTTCCCCGAGGCCAGATTGGTGTTGGTGGGGTTTTCGCAGAATTCGAAGTCGTGGCTGGCGGGGTATTTGTCCAAGTCGAGGCATGGCGGAGCGGAGAAGACCGTGGACATCGACGATGCGACGGACGCCGAACGGGAAGCCGCGCTGGAAACGGCCAGCGTCATGGCCTTGCCTTCGGTGAACGATTCGTTCGGGATTGCCTATCTCGATGCCTGGCGGCACAAGGTGCCGGTCATTGGGTGTTCGGACACGTGTTGCGAAGACGTCGTCTCCGACGGTTGGGACGGCCTGCTGGTTCCGTTTGGAGACGTGGAGGCCTTGGGGAGAGCCCTGGTGCGGATGCTGTCGGATGACGCGGCGCGGCGGAACATGGGGGAGAAGGGATTCGAGAAGTGGAAGAAATCGTTTTCCTGGGCGGAGATCGCCCGTGAGTGGGATGTCTTTTTGCGTGAACAGGCCGCAATGAAAACCAATGCGGACGTGTCCGGGGAGAGATGTGATGATGCGTGAACCTGCGGATCGACTACCTTGACGTACTCGGAAATGGCTCCTTGCCGTTCCCCTCCGGCAGTTCCAATGCCCTTGTCGTGCCTCCCTCCCGCGACCTTATTGCTCCCTCAACACCCGTCCTATCGCCCGCGTCAATTTCTCGCGCCCCACCGCATTCACGTGAGTCATGTCTGCCCAATCATTCGCTTCAATCCCCGCATTCAGCTCCTCCTCTCCCACAAATTTCCACAATCCCTTTTCAACGCCTTCCGCCATCCGCCGCTCGAACTCCGCCCGCATCTTCGCCCGCCGGTCGTTGTGCAACACCGGATTCACGTCTCCTTCAACCACGATCAATTCCACCCCCGAGTCCTTCAACCACTCGGCCTCCGCCACAAACGACCGCCATTCCCCGTCCATCCAAACCAATGCCGGACGATTTCCTGAACTGACCGTTTTTTCTGCACGCTCCGCATCCGTCTGCACCCGCCGCCATGGATGGAACGCAATGTCCCTCCACCCGTCGCGCATCCTCCATCCCTCCAGCGTCGCCGCCGCCGCGCAATCCGGCAACTCGTCCCAGTGGCGCAGGCAAATCGCCGTTCCTGCGGTCCGCATCAGCCATGGCAATGTCCGCCAAGTCAAAAACGGCCGGTACCACGACGTCCGCCATTCCGCCTGGTCCGTGAAGTCCATCTCCGACCGCATCTGGACGCAGCGATCCCCGGCCCGGAACGGAATCCAATTCCACGCTGCCAGCATGTGCTGCGGAGTCATTCCGCTGACGACCCGGCGGATGACCGGCGTCGGCGACAGCATCCGTCCCAACTCGTGTTCATCCACCCCGCAGGTCACTTGGCTGGTCCCCGACAAGATCACGGACGGCACCGCGCTCGATCTCCCTGCCGCTTCTTCCAGGCGGATATAACACGTATCACTTGTAAACCACCCGTGAAGAGGATCATGCCTTGCCCTCACCGCCAGCCAAAACGCCGTCTGCGCCGCCGGAATGCGCACGGCGCACTCCGCCGCGGCAAACCCGGTGGCCACGACCAGGGCCACACCCCATCCCGCCCACGTTCTCCGCAGCAACACCCGCCACAATCCGACCGCCGCCAAAGCCGCACATGCCAGGACGGCCCCTCTCGCCGTCAAGGCCTGCCGCCAATCCAGCCATGGCATCCCTCCGTCCACCCATGCCCAAAAACCTCCGCCCGTCAGCATCGCCACGCTCAAACCCGCCGCAGGGAACATCCACCATGTCCACCGCAGGAACCGCCGCTCCGCTTCCCTTACCCGAATGGTCAACTCGTCCATCGCCGCCGCTCCTCAAAACTGGAAATAAATGAACGCCCCGCCGCCCGTGTTCGCCAGCCAGACGAACATCAATGCCATCACCAGCCACAACGCCGCCTTCGGCACGGGCGACAGCCTCCTCGGCGCCTCCATGTCGCCGGTCGCCCCTTGCAACGCCTGCACCGCCCACAGCGGCCAGCACAGCAAAACCAACGTCGTCAGCATGTTCGCCGCCCGCACGTCCCACCCCCATCCCGTGAACACCCGCGAAACCACCGTCCATGCATCCCCGAAACTTCCCGCCCGGAAAAACACCCATCCAAGACACGCCAAATGGAACATTCCCGCGCGCCGCACCCACGCCCACCGCCCCGAATCTCCCGCACTCTTGGCCTTGCGCCGCCGCGTCCACCCGTGCCATGCCGCCAGCAACGCCCCGTGGAACGCCCCCCAAGCCACGAACGTCCACGCCGCACCGTGCCACAGCCCGCCCAACAGCATCGTCAGGAACAAATTCAGCGTCTGCCGGCGAGGCCCCTTCCGATTCCCGCCCAGCGGAATGTAGACGTAATCCCGCAACCACGTCGAAAGGCTGATGTGCCACCGCGCCCAGAACTCCTTCGGATTCTTCGCGAAATACGGCAACCGGAAGTTCTCCATCAAATCGAACCCCATCATCCGCGCAACGCCCCGGGCGATGTCGCTGTACCCCGAAAAATCGCAGTAAATCTGCATGGCGAACGCATACACCGCCACCAGCCCCATCGCCCCGCTCGCCCCCGGAGCGCCGAACACGCCGTCCACCAGCACCGACAAGTTGTCCGCCACCACCACCTTCTTGAACAACCCCCACGCCGCCAGCCACGCCCCGCTCCGCACCCCTTCGCCCGTCACTGCCCGCGGATTCTCCATCTGGGGCAGCAAATGCCCGGCCCGCTCGATCGGTCCTGCCACCAACTGCGGGAAAAACGCCACGAAGGCGAAAAAGTCCACCCAATCCCGCGTCGGCTCCATCGTGCCCCGGTACACGTCGATGGAATAGCTAAGCGCCTGGAACGTGTAGAAACTGATGCCCACCGGCAACACGATTTGCAGCAACCTCGGTTCCAGCCCCAACCCCACGCTTCCGAACAGCGCGGCAAAACTCTCCGCAAAGAAGTTCCAATACTTGAAGAACCCCAGAATCCCCAGGTTCAACGCGATATTTCCGAAACTCGCCCACCACGCCCCTCTCCCGTTTCCCCTCTCCCGGCACGCCGCAATGAGCAACCCGCTTCCCCAACTGAAGAAACTCGTTGCCGCCAGCAACCCCGCGAACCGCCAGTCCCACCAACCGTAAAACACGTAGCTCGCCACCAGCAGCAACCAATTCTGCCCCCTGTGCGGCAACAGGCGGTACGCCACGTAAACCACCGCGAAAAACACCAAAAACGCCAACGAATTGAAAACCATCGTCT
>CACXEY010000031.1 GCA_902766695.1 uncultured bacterium | reverse complement strand
TGGCGGCGGCGGCGGGGGCGGCGGCGGCGATGGCGGCGGGAGCGGCGGCGTGGCGGTGACGAACGGCAACTACGGCGGCAACTACAGCGTGTGTTTCGAGCCGGCGGACGCGACAGCGACGAACGCGGTGACGGTGTGCGATTCGGGGTTGGTCAACGTGTACGTGGACGGGACGTCGGTGCAGGTGGTGGGGCTGTGGGGCGGCGAAGTCCTCTACGCGACCCTCAACGGCAGCGCGTTCACGGCGGTGGCCGATCTGGCCGCGCGGGACGGTTTCCCGGCGGCCCACCTGATCGTCTCGGGCGACGCGGGGTCCAGCTCGTGCTCGGCGCGCGTGGACGGCTATTCGTCGGACGCCTTGCGTCCGGGGACGTTCACCGGCAACATTTCCACGACCCGGCGGTAGGGTGGGGATGGACGGAGGAGCGAAAGAAGAACGAAGGAGGTTTCCATGGATTTCCTGGAATTGGCGGAGACACGGCGGAGCGTGAGAGCGTACCGGGATGACGACGTCCCGGAGGAGGTGGTGGCGAAGGTGCTGGAGGGGGCGAGAAGGGCGCCGTCGGCGTGCAACCGGCAGCCGTGGAGGTTCGTCGTGGTGCGGGACGAGGCGAGGAGGCGGTTGCTGGGGACGGCGTACTCGCGGGAGTGGTTCTGGAAGGCGCCGGTCGTGATCGCGGTGTGCGTGCTGCCCGCCGAAGGATGGGTCAGGCCGCACGACGGAAAGAGTTATGCGTGGGTGGACGGGGCGATCGCCATGGACCACCTGACGCTCGCGGCGGCGGACATGGGGCTGGGTACGTGCTGGGTGGGGGCGTTCGACCCGGAGGTCGCCGCCAAGGTGCTGAATCTGCCGGACGGAGTCGAAATCGTCGCGATGACGCCGCTGGGGTATCCGGCGGAAGAGGCGGCACCGAGGCCGCGCACGCGGCGGGCGCTCGCCGAAAGCGTCATCCGCGAGCGGTGGAACTGACCGGGCGCTCGGGCCAGCGGCCCGCGAGGGCGTCGCGGACGATGCGCTTGGTGTCTTCGGGGAAGTCGGAGCGCAGGAGCCAGTTGAGGACGCCCGGTTCGTCGCGCATGACGTCGCGCAGGCGGCGGCCCTGGAATTTGCCGAAGTTCAGCGTGACTTCGCCTTCGACCCACTTGAGGCGGCCGGAGCGGTCGACGGACGTGGGATCGTGCTGGTTGAATTCCTTGTCGAGGGCGTCCATGTCGGTGGGCAGGTCGGGGTAGGCGCGGAATTCGCCGGAGAGGACGTTGATGGTCGCCAGGACGTCGCCCATCGCGTCGTGGGCGTCCTGGTGTTCGACGCCGCAGTATTTCTTGAGGGCCGCGGAGAGGTCGCGGGGCTCTTTCTTGAAGAAGATGCGCTGGGCGTCGAGGACGCGGCGGCCCTTGAGGTCGAAGGGGTGTCCCGCGCGCGCGAATTCTTCGCAGAGGAGCGGGATGTCGAAGCCGAGGAGGTTGTAGCCGGCCAGGTCGGCGCCCGCGAAGTGGCGGTCGATGATGTCCGCCATCTCCGCGAAGGTCGGGGCCTCCGCCACGTCGGCGTCGGTGATGCCGTGGATTTCCGTGGATTCGGCGGGGATGGGGATGGTCGGGTTCAGGTAGTAGTGCTTGGAGACGGGCTCGGCGCCGGGTTCGTAGCGGACGAGGGCGATGGAGACGATGCGGTCCATGCGCTTGTTCAGGCCCGTCGCTTCGAGGTCGAAGACCACCAGGGGGCGGTCGAGCTTCAGGGCGGCGGGAAGGGGGGGAATGGTGGAGGTGGTTGTCATGATGGCGGCCATCATGCGCTTTTTGCGGGAGGAACGGAAGCGGAAAGAGGGGGGCGGGGGCGGGATGCATTCATGGGAGGAAGATGGGGGCGGAAGTGGAGGAAAATCGATGGGTTTTCCATAATCTCACGAGTGGTTGGCGGACGGGGAAAGCGGGGGCGGGGTGAACCGGGGAAGGGGGGCGGGGCGCTGGTAGGAGGAACATGGAAGAAGGAGACGAGAGCATGGTGCAGGCGACGATGGTCATGGCGGCGGAAGGACTCGGCAAGGCGTTCCGGCAGGGGGAGGAGCGGATCGCGGCGCTGGACGGGGTGTCGTTCGGGGTGGAACGGGGAACGTTCACCGCGGTGATGGGGGCGAGCGGATCGGGGAAGACGACGCTGCTGAACCTGCTGGCGGGGCTGCTGAAGCCGGACGCGGGGCGGATTCTGCTGGACGGGGAGGATTTTTCGTCGCTGAAGGATTCGGAGAGGGCGCGGTTGCGGCGTCGGCGGATCGGGTTCGTGTTCCAGGACTACAATCTGCTGCCGAACCTGACGTTGGCGGAGAACGTACGGTTGCCCCGGCTGCTGGACGAGGCGCCGGAGGGCGCGGAGGGGTGGTCGGCGGAGATATTGGAGTTCCTGGGGCTCGTGGGAAGGCTCAAGCATCTGCCGTCGCAACTCTCGGGCGGGGAGCGCCAGCGGGCGGCCATCGCGCGGGCGCTGGCCATGAAGCCGGAAATCGTGCTGGCGGACGAGCCGACGGGGAATCTGGACCTGCGCGGCTCGGCGCACGTGTGCGAGCTGCTGCGGCGGCTATGCCGGGAGCGGGGATGCACGGTGCTGGCGGTGACGCACGCGCCGCACGTGGCGATACACGCGGACCGGGTGCTGATGCTGGGGGACGGGCGGTTGCTGGCGGACCGGCCGGTGTCGGACTTCGGCGACGCGGAGCAGCTGGCGATCGCGTACCAGCGGCTGCTCGCGCCCGTCGCGGAGGGGCGGCCGTGACGGCGGCGGGGCGGTTCTGGCGCTATGCCGCGCTGTCGGTGGGCGCGATGGTGCGGCGGCAGCCGTTGGCGTCGGCGCTGTCGGTGGCGGCGGTGGCACTGGCGGCGGGCATGGTCCTGCGGGTGGCGTGCGCGTTCTCGGCGACGTCGGACCGGCTCGGCGAAATGATGGCGGATGCGGCGCTGCTCTTCGACCGGGTGGTCGCGGAAGGGGCGGAGGGGGAGGGGCTCGACGCGGCGATCGCGAGGCCGCATCCGGCGTTGCCGGAGGCGTTGTTGGAGGCGGTGCGGGGAGCGGAGGGCGTGGAGCGGTGCGTGGCGGGGGCGATGGCGACGGTGGAGGTGTATCCGGGGGGCGGTCGTGGCATGGGGCGGGGCCGTCCCGGCGGTCCCGGCGGGCCCGGCACGCGTCCGGGCAATGTCTCGACGAACATCACAGACCCGATGTTCCGCATGGCGGGGTGGATGCCGGGAGAGATGGCGCTTTGTCCGCTGTTTTCGCCGGAGGAGGGGGCGGCGCCGTTCGGGGTGGAGGCGGAGCAGTGGGCGCGGTGCGAGGAGGAGGGGACGCTGGCGGTACCGTCGTCGCTGGCGCGGCAATACGGGCTGGAGGCGGGGGCGGAGGTGTTTCTGGCGGGGGCGGGGGGACGGGCGCGGGTGGCGGTGGGGGCGGTGTACGAGACGGGGCGGGCGGGGGCGGTGCGGGGGCTGTTCCCGGTGTGCGCGCCGAGGGGGGTGTTCGAGGCGGTGGCAGGCGGGGAGTGGAGGGCAAACCGGGCGTACGTGCGGATCCGGGCAGGAGCGGATGCGGCCAGGTTCGAGGCGGCGTTCGATGCGGCGGTGGCGGAGTGCTGGGCGGCGGCGGCGCTGCTCGGTCCGGGGTACTGGCGCGAAGCGGCGGCGCCGTTCGCGCGGGGGCGCGGCGGCGGGGGATTCGACGCGATTCCGTATTCGGCGGTTTTCCTCGCGGTCATGGCGGCGCTGTTCCTGCTGCTGTCGACGCTGGCGATGAACATCCAGGGGCAGCGGCGGGAGCTGGCGGTCCTGCGGGCGATCGGCGCGCCGGCGTGGATGCCGGCGGGCGCGGTGGTGGTGCAGGGGCTGCTGCTGGCGGTGGCGGGGTGGGCCGTCGGGGCGGCGTACGGGCTGTGGGCATTCCGCGGGACGGTTCCGGAGGCGGCGCGCGGATGGGAGCACGTCGTGGCGCTGGCGCGGGGCGGTCTGGCGCTGTCGGCGGTACCGGTGGCCGTGGCGACGCTGCTGGCGTGCGTGCCGGCGGTGTGGATGGCGACGCGGCTGCATCCGCTCGAATCCGGGGCCATCGAGGCAGGCGGCGCGAGGACCGGACGCCGGGCATTCGTTTCCGGCAGCGTCGCCATGCTCCTGCATCCGGTGCTTGCGTGGACTCCGCTCGCACGCGGCCCGCTTGCGCAAAGCTTCGTCCTGCCCGCCGCCTACCTCCTCGCGATGGTCGGGGCCGTCCTGATGGTCCCCGGACTCCTCCGCGCGCTCGCCGGGCTGCTCGCCCGTCCCATCGGGGCTTTGCTGCGGCTCCATCCGCTGCTGTTGCGCGACCACAACCAGGGGGGGCTCTGGCAACAGACCCTCGGGGCCTCTGCGCTGGTCGTTTCGCTCGCCTTCTACCTCACGACCGCCATCTGGGGCGAATCCATGAAAATCCCGTTCCTGGCCGGCGACAAGGCGCCCGACGCCATCGCCGTGTTCCTGCCCGAGGGGCCGCTCCCGGAGCGCGCCGGGGAGGTCGCCGCCATCCCCGGCGTACGGGCCGATTCCGCCATGCGCCTGACCCACCTGCGGCTCGCCGCTACCGATGCGTTGCGCGGGAAGTTCTTCGCCGGGAGCGAGCTGATCCTCCTGCGCGCCGATCTGCCCGGATTCCTTTCGCTCGCCAGCCACCGCCTCGTCGCGGGGCGCACGGGGCCGCTCGGCGACGGCGAATGCGTCGTCATGTCGCAGATGCCGCTTGCCGACCCGGACGCCTTCCGCATCGGCAAGCCGTTCGGCGTGTACCCGCTCGGCGGGGACCCGGGCGCCGACACGTCCCGCAGCGAGCTCGTGCCGGTCGGGGTGCTCGACATACCGGGCTGGCAGCTGATCACGAAATCCACGCGGATGCGCCGCGGCATGAACCGGAGCCTTTCGCTGGTGTTCGTCAACGACGCGACCTTCGACCGCTACGCGCCAGGGGTGCGGGAGAACTGCCACTGGCTCGCGCTGGAGCCGGGAACGGACCTGCGGGAGCTGCAGAAGGCGCTGGACGCGCTGCGGCCGTATCCGTCGGCGTACGTCAAGCTCACGGACGTGGCGGGGGCGCAGGCGATGATCGCGCGGCGCTCGGACAGCGTGATCGCGCCGCTGCTGCGGTTGCCGCTGATGGTGCTGGGGCTGTCGAGCCTGGCGGTGCTGGTCTCGCTGGTGGCGGCGGCGTGGTCGCGGCGGCACGCGTACGCGCTGCTTCGGGCGCTGGGACTGGACCGCGGGCGCCTGGTGCGGCTGTTGGTCGGGGAGGCGCTGCTGCTGGCGGCGTCGTCGGTGCTGCTGGGTACACTGCTGGCGGTGCTGTTCGCGCGCACGGGCATCCTGCTGTGCAACCGGACCATGACGGTGCAGGCGCCCTTCGTATGGCCCTGGCGGGCGTGGACGACGGGGGCGGCCGCGACGCTTGGCGCCGTGCTGGCGGGTTGCCTGCTGGCGCTGCCGGTGTTGCACCGCCGGGCGGGTGCGGAGGGGCCGGGGAGGGGGTGAAGGGAACCTCCTGCCGGACGCGGAAACGCAGCCGTTCCTGTCCGTCCGACTTGGCCGCACATCCGTTGCAGCGCCGGTTTGTGGCTATGCTTTTGGGCCGTCTCCGGGGCGGGCGCGGCCGTGGCGGATGCCGATTCCCAGGGCGGCGAGGCCGCCGACCACTCCGGCCACGAGGCCCGCCCGCTGGAGGTGCTTTCCGGGCGTGGCGGCGTAGCTGAAGCCCGGGGCGGCGGGAGATACGGCGCGCCAGCCGATCGGGCGACCGCGGTTGAGACACTTGGACATGATGGCTTCCAGCCGGTCCAGCATCCATGTTCCGCCATCCAAGCTGCCGAAGTCGCCCGCGAGGCAACCGGCGGTGAAGCGGTGGCAGTTGCATCCGAGCAGATCGTATTCCAGGCAAAGGCGTCCGCGGCACGCGAGGGTCAGTTCGCGGGCTTTGGCCGCCGCGGTGTCCGACGCCAGGGGCGTACCGGTTTCCGCGTCGCAGGCGGCATGGATGCGGAAGCCCGTGCGGATTGCCGCCGGATTCCAGTCACCGGAGGGGCCGTTGAGGAAGTCCGAAAGCGTCACCGCGAGCACCTGTCCATCCCCGCGCAGTTCCGCGACCCGTCCCCGCCCCAGATACACGCCGGTGTGGACGAGGGCCGGGACGAGGCCCCCCGCCAGGGCGCACTTCAGGGGCGTGCCCGGCGGCGGTGCGGTTTGAAGCTCTGCCCAGGACATCCCTATGCGTCCACTTCGTCCCACTCCGCGTCGATGGTCTCCGCGCGCTGGCGCTTCCACTCCCGGTATTTCTCCAAGTCCGCCCCGGCGAACGACAACGCCACCGCGAACACTCCGGCGTCGTCCGTGAACCCGACAACCGGGATGAAATCCGGAATCAGGTCCAGCGGCGAGAGCACGTACAGGAGCGCCCCCACCAGGGTCGCGATTACGGTCCAGGGTATGACCGGGTAGCGTCCGGCCATCCAGTCCTTCAGCAGCGAGAAGACCTCGCACACGTCCTTCCAGTACTTCTGCAGCACGGAGATGTGCCGGAAGAAGCCCTTGAGCTTCCCCTCCTTCTCCACCATCTCCCCCACCGTCTCCTCGCTGACCTTCCCCGCGTACTTCCGCGACTGCACCGCGGCTTCCGCTTCGCTGATTCCGTTTTTGCGTTTTGCGTCCATGGCTTGTGTCTCCGTCGTTTCCGGGCGTTGGGTGTCAGTGGACAATCGGCGGCTTCCGCATCAGCCACCGCAGCCAAAGGCTTGAAATCCACCGCTGCAGACGGCCTTTCCAGCTGTAATCCGGCATGAATCCGTTCGTTTGCATTGCTTATCCTTTCGACGTTCCATTGTTTTCCCATGGGCTTCCCGTCATCGATGTTCTTTCGCCGGCGGGAAGTTCCGGCGGAACACATACACAAGTCGCGTGGGGCAGCGGAGCGGTTACACCATTTTCTCCATGGAAGGAAAGAGGGCCTCCGATTTGTCACGCAGAGACGCAGAGAGGCAGAGGCGCAGAGAGGCTTGGGGGGAGGAATTTTCACGCGGAGACGCGGAGAGAAAACAGACTGTTCCTTGCTCCAGTCCAGCTTGTCTTATCAGCATTCCACCCATCAAACGGGGAAACGGAAGGTATAACGCCACTGCGGGGACTGTTGGGGTTCAAGCAGACGGAGGGGTGGTGGAGGCATCGGACGAAACAGAGGTGGTGTCCGTTTTCTGGGGTGCGCTCCCCTCCGAAGGGGCATCATCCTTCTTTGCGCTTTTGATGATTGCCACCCCGAAGCGTGCAATGTAGAGCAGGATGTCGATCGTAAGCATGATTACGACATACCAGGCAAGTTTGCTCATGACCCTATTCTCCCTTGTTGTCTCCGCCAAGCAAAGCCAGCAAACAAATGAAGTTCCAAGGCACGCTGATGGTCAGTTTGATGGCCAAGAGCCAGAGGATGATTCTCAACATGGCTATCTCCTTTGCGGTTTTTTTGATGGACTGTCTTGCCGAACTATGCCGGCTTTTCCGTTTGCTGTTTCATCTGGCACAAAAGAGAAAAACACCCAGTCCCATGGACAAAAAGATCGCGATACTTCCCAACCACAATGCGGCCACGACAAAGCGCTTCCCATCCATCAGTTTGCCAACCTCAACCCGGAGGCGAAGATATTTGGCATGGTGTTCCTTCACCTGTGCAGCATGTCGATGGAATGCGCTGTCTCGCAGCTGGTTCTCGGCTTGGTTATGGGCCAAAAGCTCATCGATTTCCCTGCTATGGGCATTGATTTGATCAATACGGGCATTCTGTTGTTCAGTTTCACGCAAGAGCAATACCGCCTGTTGCCCTTGTCCCTCAATGATTGTACCCAGCTTGTCGATGCGTTGGAGTAGTGACTCCTCTGCCGTTTTTCCGGCCTGCTTTTCTTCTTGGAAAGCTCGATTTAGTTCGTCCAGCATTGCGTCGTGTCGCTGATCCGTGGAATGCAAGTCTTCCAGATCTTTGGTCGCTGTCAGATAGAATGTCTCTAGATCGCTCAGCTTTTTGCCTTGTCTATCTCCGATTGTCCTGAGGCTCTTCAGAACCTCGGACGCTTCGATGAGTTTCTCGTTGTCTGCATGAAGTTGTTCCGTGTGGTTCTGAATTTCTTGCTGTTGTTCGATTAATTGGTCATTTTGTTCTTTCAGCTTTTCTTGTTGTTTCGCAATCTGGTTTTGTTGCCCTTTGATAGTTTCGGCCTGTTCTTTGATTTGCTCTTGCTGTTCTGTCAAGAGCTTCTGTTGCTCTCCGAGCTTTGCGATTGCCCAGAGCATCAACAGTTGCATCTTCATCTGGGTGTCCGACATTGTTCCAAGACACAACACGGCCTCATTTGTGTTTTCAGCCAGCTTTTGGGCATTCCAGTGTTTCCCCCACCAACCCATTTCTCCGTATTTCTTGCTGAATTCTCCGATTGCCGTCAGATCCTTTTGGGTTTTTTTGTACGTTCCCATTGCATCTCGGATGATTTCGGTTGGCGTCTTGCCTGCGATGGTTTTTTCGAGGGCAATCTGAGCATCATCAGGGAGATCATTTTCAATCACTATTTCAGGTAATTCAATAAAATCAGGATTCATTTTTTTGGATTTATGCCGTAAGTTGTCTCTGCTTTCCAATTCAACTTTGCCTTTTTGCCCACTCCCGTATCTGGTCAATTTCATTGGCAATCGTCTTCTTGGCACGCCTCATACCATCCAACGCCTGTGACAACTGTTCATTACTTCCGGCCAGCTGCCCTCGTGTCGCGAACGCCAATGGATACTCCTGGAGAATTCGATTACCCTCGACCACGATTTCATTCAAACCATACATGATTTCAGCGCATGTTTCCAGCATCTGTTCATACGCAGTCCCCATCGCCACAAGCCCTTCTCCCGTCTTTTCCAAAAGTTGGATATAGACCTTCTGCATCGCTCCCGCCTGCAGCAACTCGTTGAACGTTTCTTCCCGCATTTTTGCAAAATGAAACACCATGTCGACATGGTAGGAAATGAGCGCCGTCGCGATTCCCGTCAAAATTCCCATGAGGACCGGAGTGATGATTGCGGCAAACTGTCCGATGACCGGAATCCCTTGCACAAATGTATTGACTGCGGTCTCTGCGGCAATCCCCAACGTTGTAGTCACAACACCTGCGAGCAACTTGATGACTGTTTTCATCGCATCTTCAGCCGACATGTCCGCCGGACGGAACAACAACAGCCGGAACGCCTTGACAAGCGAGAGAAATCCCTCTCGAATCGCCCTTACGAACCGCTTTGCAGTCGTTGCGAACACGTTGATAAGAGTGGTCACAAGACTCGACAGAAAGCCCGACAGGAACCCCTCGGCCAGATTCTGGAAATTCTCTTTCACGTGCGAGAGCTTTTCAAGCACCTTCGCCACTACACGCTTGAGCCGGTTTTGGATTTCCACGAACACGTTTTCCGTCGCTGCCTTGCGATCCCGAATGAACTCTTTGACCTCATGGAAAACTGCATTGACCAGCACGACAAGCAACTCGCCGAGTGCCGCCCGAATTGCATTCGTTGCCGCCTCTTTCCCAGAAGCCATCAATTGACTTTTGGCGAACTTGGCGGAGCGGTAGTAACGCCTCTCCGCCTGTCGAATGGCCTCCCTCGCCTGTCGATCCGCCTTCCGGGCCAATTCGGGATCGAAGGCCTCGTCTCGGCGGAGATTATCAAGGCGTTTTTGCTCTTCCACCGACAGATTCTCTTTCCCTTCCAGCTTACGGATTTCCTCCTGTCGCGCTGGCCGTTCCACCTCGAGCTTTGCAATGTACTCTTCGATGCTCGATGTCTTTTTGGAGCGATTCGTGTGGTAATTCGTCATTTGGAGATTCTTGTCGAGATTCGCAAGATCTTCCGTCTCGAGTTCGGCCAGGACACGCGCCGCATCGTCGTGGATTTCCTGACCTGATACCACATGGTCCAAATCAGTCCTTGCATTTCTCTCAAACTCCTCCCCCGTATAGGCGTCCAGGCCGTTTCCCTCTTTTCTTTGACGTGTCAGTTCAGCGTTCCGCTCCTTATAGTCTTTATGCTGGTGGACCTTCACCGAATCGTATTTTCCCCTGTTTTTGTAATTCTCCTCCAGTTCCTTGGACATGATGCCCTTGCGTGCGTTGTGAAGCGTGTCCACGGCCCCACCATCCCGGTCCGCAAACATGGCCGCGCTCAATCCGAACGGTCCAATGATTTGCTGTAATGCAGTATTGGTACACTCGTCGATTAACTGACCGATTCTTTCTTCGCTGTATGTTGCCATTGGATGTCCTCGTTCTTGGATTGCTTCACGGCATCATTTCGATACCGATACCATCGTTTGTCGGATAAATACGCACAGCAGAGATAATGACCTTTTCCCAATCATTTTTAATTGGAACCGGACAATCTTTCATGGTGTGCAATTTGGCATACCAGAGCCGCAATTTTACACGATCGTTTTCTTCTTGAGTCGCATTTCCGCTCTCAGTAAAAAGGTTTCCGCTATCGCTACCAGCCACCTCTCTTGTGTCAAAAATGACGACATAGCCCGCCCGCCAGTTTGGTGAAAGAAGGTATTCCAGTACTTGGCCAAACGAATTACGAATATCACTTCTTGATTCGGATTTATCGCCCAACACTTTGCATTCCAGCAAAATTTTGTTGTCCATGTATGTGATTTCCAAATCATCCGGCCGGGGATTGCCTCCAAACAACCCTTTTACGGACGTATTGCGGACAAAATCAACATTACTTATGCCTGTAATTGTCTCCAACACATTTGATTTGAACATCTTTGTTAAGCATTTTTCGCAAAGTTTATTTGTGAGAAGATTGCGAAAAGCGGCGATACCTTGACGATTATTCATGCCGCGTACTTGGTTGGCTAGCCCGACTTTCCATATTCGAGGGTAAAATCCATGAGTTTCCTAAGATTTTGCTCGTAGGTCTTCACTACACGACGGTGTGCAT
>CACXEY010000030.1 GCA_902766695.1 uncultured bacterium | reverse complement strand
TATGCACACCGTCGTGTAGTGAAGACCTACGAGCAAAATCTTAGGAAACTCATGGATTTTACCCTCGAATATGGAAAGTCGGGGTAGGGCAGGGCGGGCGGTCCCGGTGTCCCGTTTCCGCGGGAGCCGCCGGTTGCCCGGTTTGGTTTGCGCGGGAGGGGCGGGGGGAGTATACAGGGGGGGCGCGCACGGCGGATGGACCGCGGTGCGCCACGAGGGAGAACCATGTCGCGCTTCATCGTACAAGGCGGCCGCCCGGTCGGCGGCGAGTTCCGTCCGCTCGGCAACAAGAACGCCGCGCTGCCCATGCTCGCCGCGTGCCTGCTGACGGACGGGGAGGTGCGGCTCGAAAACGTGCCGCGCATCCTCGACGTCGACAACATGCTGCTGCTGCTGGAGGACCTCGGCGTGCGCGTGGAACGGCACGGGCACGCCGTGGCGCTGTGCGCGGCGCCCCTGCGGAAGACGGAGCTGGATGGGGAACTGTGCCGGAAGGTGCGCGGGTCGATCCTCTTCGCGGGGCCGCTGGCGGCGCGCCACGGGAGCGCGGGGATCCATCCGCCGGGAGGCGACGGAATCGGGCGGCGGCGGCTGGACACCCATTACGCGGGGCTGACGAGCCTGGGCATCGCGTGCGATTTCGGGACGGAGCCGTTCGGGTTCCGCCGCACGGGGCGGTTCCGCGGGGCGGAGATCCTGCTCGACGAGGCGTCGGTGACGGCGACGGAGAACCTGATGATGGCGGCGGTGCTGGCGCCGGGGCGCACGGTGCTGTTCAACGCGGCCTGCGAGCCGCACGTGCAGGACCTCGGGAACCTGCTGGCGGGCATGGGGGCGCGCATCGCGGGGTTGGGGACGAACCGCATCGAAATCGAAGGGGTACGGGAGCTGGGCGGGGCCCGGTGCCGGATTTCGCCGGACTACATCGAAATCGGCAGTTTCATCGCGGCCGCCGCGGCGACGGGCGGGGCGCTGACGCTGCGCGACATGCCGGACGCGACGGCGCTGCGCGTCATGGAACGCGCCTTCGGGCGGCTGGGCGTGCGTTGGACCCTGCGCGACGGCGTGCTGCATCTGCCGGCGCGCCAGGCGCTGCGGGTGCGGAGCGATCTGGGAGGGCACATCCCGAAACTGGAGGACGGGGTGTGGCCGGCGATCCCGTCCGACCTGCTGAGCGTGCTGCTGGTGCTGGCGACGCAGGCGTCGGGGAACGTGCTGTTCTTCGAGAAACTGTTCGAAAGCCGGATGTATTTCGTGGACCGCCTGCTCGACATGGGGGCGGCGCTGGTCCAGTGCGATCCTCACCGCGTGCTGGTGAGCGGGCCGTCGCGGCTGCGCGGGCAGATGATCACGAGCCCGGACATCCGCGCCGGCATGGCGCTGGTCATCGCGGCGCTGTGCGCGGAGGGGACGAGCCGGATCGAGCAGGCGGGGATGGTCGACCGCGGCTACGAGCGGATCGACGCGCGGCTGCGCGCGCTCGGGGCCGACATCCGGCGCGAGGATTGACCCGCGTCGATCGCGCGGGCGGCGCGGAGCAGGACGAACACCGCGAGTCCGAAGAGCGCCGTCGCCGCGAGCGGTGCCGTCGCGAGGGGCGCGAGACGGAAGGCGGCCGCCACGGCGGGGACGTACAGGACCGCCATCTGCATCGCGAGGGCGAGGAGGGTCATGGCGGCCAGGGTCGGGTTCGGCGCGAAGCGGAAGGGACGGCCCGTCCAGGACCGCAGGCCCCAGGCCTGTCCGACCTGCCCGAAGCCGATCGCCGCGAAGAGCACGCTCTGCCACGGTCCGCCCGCATGGCGGCTCCACAGGGCGAGGGCCATCGCGCCCGCGGCGATGATTCCGCCGACCCAGGCGACGTGCCAGAGGGTCGCGCGGTCGAATACCGGCGCGTCGGGGCGGCGGGGGGGGCGGCGCATGACGTCGGCTTCGCCCGCTTCGAGGCCGATGCCCAGCCCGAGCAGGCCGTCGGTCATCAGGTTCAGCCACAGCAGGTGCAGCGGGAGCAGGGCGATGGCGCCGAGGCCGACCGCCGGCGCGAGCAGCATGGCGAGGGTCTTGGCGAGGTTGCCGCCGAAGGAGTAGCGGAGGAAGCGGACGAGGTCGTCGTAGATGGTGCGGCCTTCTTCGACGGCGGCGACGAGCGTGGCGTAGTTGTCGTCGAGCAGGGCCATCTTCGAGGCCTCGCGGGCGACGTCGGTGCCGCTGCGGCCCATCGCGACGCCGATGTCGGCCTTCTTGAGGGCGGGGGCGTCGTTCACGCCGTCGC
>CACXEY010000029.1 GCA_902766695.1 uncultured bacterium | reverse complement strand
TCTCCCCCCTCGACCCGCCGCCCGCCGTCGCCGACGCCCTCGACTTCCAGCGCGCCAAGCTCGAAACCCCCGGCGCGCGCCGCGCCGAACGCGTCCTCGCCGCCCTCTCCGGCCGCGATTACCCTTCCGCCGTCCTCGCCCTCTCCGCCGCCGCCGCGGCGCCCGTCCCGGAGGCCGCCCGTGTGTGAACTCTTCGGCATCTCCTCCGCGCGCCCCGTGCGCCTCAACGCCCTGCTGCGCGAGTTCTACTCCCACAGCGGCGAGCACCCCGACGGCTGGGGCCTGGCGACCTTCCACGACGGCATCCCGTCCATCGAGAAGGAGCCCGTCCGCGCCACCCGCAGCCCCTACCTCGCCGCGCGCCTGACCGAACCCGTCGAAGCCGCGGACGCCATCGCGCACATCCGCAAGGCGACCGTCGGCGCGATGGACCGCGTCAACTGCCATCCCTTCGTCGGGCGCGACAACCGCGGGCGCGTCTGGACGCTGGCCCACAACGGCACCATCTTCCGCGGCGACGCCCTGGGCCCCTACTTCGCCGTGCAGGAAGGCCGTACCGACTCCGAGCGCATCCTCCTGCACCTGCTTTCCCGCGCGGACGCCCGCCAGGACGCCCTCGGACGCCCCCTCACGGCCGAAGAACGCTTCGCCGAGTTCGCCGTCCTCTGCCGCGACCTCTCCCCCGGCAACAAGCTCAACCTGCTCGCATACGACGGCGAACAGCTCTTCGCCCACGCCAACGCCGCCGGACTCCTCCACATCCGCGAGGCCGACGGCGCCGCGCTGCTCTCCACCCGCCCCCTCGCCGCGGCGGGCGACGGCTGGCAACCGCTGCCCCTCTGCACGCCGCTGGCCTGGCGCGGCGGCGTCCGCGCCTTTGCCGCCCCCGCCCACCGCGCCGAATACGTCGCGGCCCCGGACGACTTCCACCTCTTCTTCACCGAATACGCCGCCCTCTGACCCCGAAAGGACCCGCCCCGTGAAACGCATCTTCACCGTCGCCGGAATGAGCTGCGCCGCCTGTTCGGCGCGGGTGGAAAAAGCCGTGCGGGGCGTGCCCGGCGTGGAGGATTGCGCGGTGTCGCTGCTGACCAACGAGATGTCCGTGGAAGGGCCCGCCGACGACGCGGCGGTCGTCGCCGCCGTCGAGGCCGCCGGATATGGCGCCGCCCCCGCCGGGCCCGTCGGGGCCACCCCCCGCGGAGATGGGGAGGGGGACGCCCGATCCGGGTCGAACCGGGCCGAAACCCGCGCGCTCTGCATCCGCCTGGCGTCGTCGCTGGCCCTCCTCGGCGTGCTGATGTACGCGACGATGGGGCACATGATGCTCGGCTGGCCGCTGCCGGCGTGGTTCACGCAACCCGAACCCAACCATGTCGCGATGGGTCTCGCCCAACTGCTGCTCTCCGGCGCGGTGCTGGCGCTCAACGGCCGCTTCTTTTTCTTTCCTCTCGCCCCCCGCCTTTGCGTTCTTTGCGCCCCCCCCTTTGCGTTCTTTGCGTTTTCTTCTTGGGCACCAAGGGGCCAGCCCCCATGCACGCTGAAGGGTTGAAAGGGTGAAGGGGTGAAAGGATGAGGGAAGCTGTTGAAGGGCCATTCATCAACTTTTCAACCTTTCAACTGTTCAACTTTTCAACCGCGCCGCAGGCGCGCGCACAATCTGCTAGCTCGCCGCCGACCCGCCCGTTTTCCAACGATTGGAAAAAAATTTTCCAATGGTTGGAAAAAACGCCTCGATTTTTCAAATGATTGGAAAAATTTTTCATGCATTTTCCAATGATTGGAAAAAATTTTCGCGTGGGGCGCGGGAGGGATTCCAGCCACAAAGGACACAAAGCGGGAGGGAAAAAGAGTGGGAGGGATGCGGGAGGGGAGAATCTACAAGAACATCCCGAACCCCGCTTCGCGGACAGGAACGGCTTGGCGAGAGCTGGAACCGGCATTGAAAACCATGAAAACCACTCCGCGGACATGGAAACGAGGGAGGGATGCGGATGGAATTCCGGAGCGCGGGCGACCCGCCCGCACTTCTGCAGGAGGAAGCTGATTTTCATTCCAACATTTCATTCGACATTTTCACTTGCAAACTATGCTTGAATCATCCACAATCTATTGCAATTGAAAAGGAAGAATCATCATGGACATTCTACAGAACGAGCTGCAAACCCATCCGCAAATCTGTTTCCGCCAGCGGTGGGAACTCACGCCGGATGTCCACTTCATGCTCGGCCAGGGCGCGGCCATCGTCCGCTCGCTGATGTATCTGCCCCTCTCGCCCGAAATCCGCGAGCAGATGCTCCGCGTGTCGCTGGTCAAGGGGGCCATGTCCACCACGGCCATCGAGGGTAACACCCTTTCGGAAGAAGAAGTCGCGGCCATCCAGCGCGGCGATGCCGACATCCCCCCCAGCCGCAAGTACCAGGAGCGGGAAGTCAAGAACGTCCTCGACGCCCTGAACGCCGTGCGGGAGGACGTGGTCGGGAACCGCCTGGCCCCTCCCGTCACCTCCGAACTGGTCCGCGCCCTCCATGCACAGATCGGCAAGGACCTCGGCCCGGAATTCCAGGCCGTCCCCGGCCAGTTTCGCCCGCACGAGGTCACCGTCGGTGCCTACCGCCCGCCGGACCACCGCGCCGTGCCCGCGATGATGGACCGCCTGTGCGCATGGCTCCGCGACTTCTTCGCGTTCGCCCCGGACGCCCCCCGCGATTTCCGCGCGACGGTCGTGGAAGCCATCGTCGCCCACGTCTATCTCGTCTGGATCCATCCCTTCGGGGACGGGAACGGGCGCACCGCCCGCCTGCTGGAGTTCTTCATCCTGCTCCGGGGCGGCTTCCCGGACATCTGCTCCCACATCCTCTCCAACCACTACAACTCGACCCGCCCGGAGTACTACCGGCACCTTGCGGAAGCCGGACGCACCGGCGACCTCTCGGGCTTCATCGCCTATGCCGTCACCGGCCTCCTCGACGGCCTCGACGCGACCCTGAGCGCCGCGCAGCGCCAGCAAATCCGCTATTGCTGGCAGTCGCACGTCTCAAGCACGCTGGCTGCCTCGAAGCTGGCGGCGAAGCCGGTGGCCCGCCTCCGCGCCTTCCTGGAATCGCTCGATCCCTTCGCCGCCTTCAAGCCCCGCACCCTCCTGCAGACCTCCCCGAAGGCCGCCTTCCTCTACGCCCGCCTTTCCTCCGCGACCCTCGTCCGCGACCTCGACTACCTGGTCGGCGCCCGACTCCTCGAAAAACGCCCCGACGATTCATACGCGCCGAATCTCTCCGCCATCGTTCCGCGTCTCCCCGCGGCCCATGCCATCCGCCCTACAGCCGGATAACCCTCTGGGTGTTCGGGTGCGTCCCGCCCGCGCGACGCTCCTGAAACGCGAAAACCAAGCGAAAACCCAACATTTTCCATAATCTCGCGTCCGCCCTGGGAGGTGCGATTTCCAAGTCGCGCCCCGGCGTCAGGCTCGCGTGAGGAATGCTGGAGCCCCTTGTCGCCCCGCACCCGCTCCCCCCCCCGCTTCTCCTCCCACACTCCTCCCCCCCCCTCCCGCAATGCGCCCCCCACTTTTTCCTTCTTCCTCCTTACTTCGTACTTGCGCCCGAAGGGCGCATGTCGCATCCTCCCTCCAGACAGCCGCCCGCGCGGGCGGAGGAAGTATCCAACTCGAACAACACGGAAACTATACAGCCGAAATAGAGCATCTTTAGTCCATCAACTTTCTGCATAGCAGTCGTTTGCGCTGAATCCTAGAAAATTCATCGAACGGCACGTGCAAGAAGGATCGCGCTTTAGGCGCGAGCCTCTTTCCGTGTTTTCGATAAGGCCTTTCTAGGAGCCCAGTGCAAGAATTCGGAAAGAGGATTTTATTGGAACCACTTTCCAATGGGGAGCTGGACGAGAGGAAGGAAAGACCATGAAAAGTACAAATGGATGGATGAGAATGCTGCTAGCGGGCATGGTTGCGATGTCAGGAATGGTGCCGGCATGGGGGGCTTACAGGGAGGTGGTGGATGGTGTGGAGTGGACCTTCACCATTTCAGGTTCGGAGGAGGCCTCGGTTGGCAGCGGCAATGTTTCGGGGGCTAGGGCCATTCCAACTTCGACTTCCGGCGACATAACGATTCCCTCCAAGTTGCACTATTGTCCGGTGACGAGCATCGGACACTATGCATTTGACGGGTGCACCAACCTGACTAGCATGACGGTGCCAGACAGCGTAACGAGTATCGGCCAACATGCGTTTTCTGGGTGCAGTGGGCTGATTACAGTTGCGATACCGTCCGGTGTGAGAAATATTGGCAGTAAAGCGTTTTCCGGATGCAACAGCCTTGAGAGCATGGTGATTCCCGCTGGTGTATCAAGCATCGAAAGCGGGACATTTAGCGGTTGCAGTGGCCTGATGAGCGTAACCCTTCCCGACAGCGTAACAAGCATCGGTGAGGATGCATTTAACGGTTGCAGTGGTCTGACGAGCTTGACGATACCCGAGGGTGTAACACGAATCGAGGCCCGTGCATTTTTCCGTTGTAGCGGTCTGACAAGGGTGACGATTCCGGCCAGCGTGACGAGCATCGGGGAGGATGCATTTTCCGGTTGTAGCGGACTGACGAAGGTGACGATACCCGCCAGCGTAAAGAGCATCGAGATGGGTGCATTCGCCGATTGCAGTGCCCTAGCAAGTGTGACGATTCTGGGCAGTGTTACGAATGATTATGTGCAGGGTGACTATTGGAGTCCGTTTTCCGGGTGCACGAATCTCTCGACGGTTGTCTTGGGCGAGCAGATGACGAAAATCGGCAACAACATGTTTTACGGTTGTTCCGGTCTGACAAGCGTGACGATTCGGGGAAACGTCACGAATGATTGGACTTATCAATCCTGTCCGTTTTCCGGCTGTTCGAATCTCGTGACGGTTGTCTTGGACGAGGGAATGACAAAAATCGGCAGTTGTATGTTTTATGAGTGTATCAGGCTGGCAAACATGACAATTCCTGACAGCGTAACGAGTATTGGCTACAGTGCGTTTTCCGGTTGCAGTGGCCTGACGAACGTGGTGCTTCCCGACAGCGTGACAAGCATCGGTCAAGCTATGTTTTCCGGTTGCAGTGGTCTGACGAACATTATTATTCCCGGCAGTGTGACAAACATCGGGAAGAATGCGTTCTACAGGTGCAGCAACCTAGAAAATGTGACCATACCCGACAGTGTGACGAGCATCGGAGAGACGGCATTCCTAGATTGCAGTAGCCTGACGAGCGTGACGATTCCCGCCAGCGTGACGAGCATTGAGGGGTGGACGTTTTCCGGTTGCATTGGCCTCAAGAGCGTGACGATTCCCGCCAGCGTAACACGTATCGGGAACAAGGCGTTTGATGGGTGCAACGACTTGATGAGCGTGACGATTCTGGGAAATGTCACGAATGATTGGACCGCTTCTTCCTGTCCCTTTTATAACTGCACGAACCTTGCGACGGTTGTCTTGGGCGAAAACATGACGAAAATCGGCTCC
>CACXEY010000028.1 GCA_902766695.1 uncultured bacterium | reverse complement strand
GCAGAAAACACGAAAGAACACGATTTTTTCTGATGCCGCGAAAAAGCCCCGGCGGCTCCAAAACCGTCGGGGCTCGGGGCAACGCCCCGTCTGCTTGCCTGTCAGCGTCCTGCCGGGGCGGCGCCGTCCGCCCCCACCATCAACTGCCGAATCGCCTCCGCCGTCGTCGGCGCCATCGCCCTCAGCTTCGCCGCGTCCCGCTTGTACGCCCGCACCGTCACCGTCTCGGCGCGCTTCTTCCCCCACCGCGACCGCATCCCCTTCTTCCCCGCCGCCGACCGCGCCGCTCTCTCCTTCTCACTCGCCGTCGGCTCCTTCTTCGCCGGCGTCTTCACAGGCCCATCTCCTTCCCGAGCCACTCGTCCAGCAGAAGCGCGTTCTTCTCCAGGTCGCCGGGGTCCAGCGCCACCGCCACCGACAGGCCGTTCGTCTCCTCGCCCTTCCGCTTCTCCTCCGGCGTCGGCTCGAATCCCGTCTGGTGAATCAGAACCGCCGCGTGCTGCCCCTTCTCGTCCTCCGCCACGAAGTGGATGACGCGCGTGTTCTTGCCTTCCTCCATCTTCGGCGGCACCTGCCCGGTCGCGTCGAAGTAGCAGTCGAACGCCTCCCGCGAATCTAGGATGATTCCGACCCTCAACATCTCCTTTGCCATCTCTCGCCTCCTCACACCGCTTCGTCCCAGACGTCGATCCAGACGTTGTGTCCGGCTATCCCGTTCCCGTCGCTGGCCCGCCGGCCGATGAACGCCTCGTATCGCCCGAAGCCCTTGCTCCAGCTGTCCAGCCGAACGGGCCCGACACGCGCCGCCCGTCCGTACTCCCTCCGCGCCAGGATGCCCGCCGCGTGGGCCGCCGGGTCGAAGTCGCTGTCCTCCGGCCGGACCACGGTTCGGATGCCGTGGTCGAACGTGTACCGAATCTTCCTTCCTGCCATGGCTCTCAACCCTCCGTGTCTTCGACAATCCGCCACGCCCGCTCCAGGGCCCCGCCTCCGATGACGTCTCCGGGGTTCGCCGTCTTGGCTTCCTCGGCAGCACGCCACCACTCGTCCTCCGTCCCGTTGTCCGCTTGTGCCGCGAACTCGCCGGCGAAGACGGCAACGTCCTGCCTCACCTGATCCAGCGTTCCGAACGTTCCGGTCATGCGCCACTTCGCCCTGCTCGTCCCGGCATCCGGCCCGGTCGACGTCTCCGCGTAGTATTTCTTCTTGCTCTGCATCGCTTCTTCTCCTTCTCCCCCGCATCCTACCGCCTCCGCCCCGCCAGCGTCCAGCCCCAACGGACGAGTCGCCAGCGGATCGCCCAGAACCACCTTCTTCCCCGCCCGCACCAGCTTCTCGATGTACAGCTCCACCGCGTGGTATGGCACTCCGCACATCGGCTCTCCACCTCTCTTCGTAAGGCTCATCCCGAGAATCCCGGCCGCCTCAACAGCGTCCTCTCCGAACATCTCGTAAAAGTCTCCGATGCGGAACAGCAACAGCGTCCCGGGCGGGCACTCCGCCTTCGCCCGCTTCCACAGCTCAAACGCGGTCATGTTTTCTCCTTCCTTCATCCCATCACCCCTTCAGCGAAGCGAGGGGGAGAAGGCGGACGAGCGGTTCGACCAGGTCGAGTTCGGCGCGGATCACGTCCTCGATGTCCTTGTACGCCTGGGGCGCTTCGGAGAGGTCGAGCATCCCTTTCGCCTTGCCGAACTTGCGGTACGGATGCCAGCGCTCGTAGACGATGCCGGCGAGCGCGGCGTCGCATTCCTCCGCGGTGAGCGTGCGGCAGGCGGCGATGCGGCCGAGGCGGCGTCCGGCGCCGTGCGAACAGCTGGCGAAGGAGGCGGGGCTCCCCCGTCCGCGCACGATGTAGCTCGCGGCGCCCATGGAGCCGGGGATGATGCCGATCTCTCCCTCCTTTGCGCTGGTCGCGCCCTTGCGGTGGACGCACACCTTGCGGCCGACGTGTTCCTCAAAGGCGGCGTAGTTGTGGTGGATGTCAATCTCGCGCACGAACGCGGCCTCCGGCGCGAACTCCGCGACGGTCTCCTTGAAGGCGGCCATCATGCGCCGGCGGTTCTCCTCGGCGTAGCGGAGCGCGAAGAGCATGTCGCGGAAGTAGTCGTGCCCGGCCTGCTCCTCGATGGGCAGGAACGCCAGGTCGGGGTCGGGCAGCGCGACGCGCCAGCGCTCGCACAGCTTGGCGGCGCTTCGGTGGTAGAGTTCCTCGATGCGCTTGCCGAGGTTGCGCGACCCGGAGTGAATCATCAGCCACACTCGCGACCCGCCCGCCGGCTCACCGCCGTCCTGCGCGACGCTCCGCTGTAGCTCGATGAAGTGGTTCCCGCCGCCGAGCGTGCCCAGGTTGCGGCGGTCGAGGACGTTGGCCCAGTCGGCGACCTGCCCGTTTTGGTCGAGGTACTCCCCGAAGCCGTCCCATTCCTGCTGGTCCTTGTGCGAGCCCCCCTCGCCGACGGGGATGCGCTCCTTGAGCCGCTCCTGAAGCGAACGGCGCAGGCGCATGTCGGCGAACCGCTCCGCCGGCAGGTCGGTCTCCACCGCCCGCATGCCGCACCCGATGTCCACGCCCACGGCGGCTGGTATCACGGCCTTGTCAGCCGCGACCACCCCGCCGATGGGCATCCCGTAGCCCACGTGGCAGTCGGGCATCAGCGCCACGTGCGACACCAGCGCCGGGTGCCGCGCCAGGTTCTCCGCCTGTGCCAGCGCCCCTTCCTCGACTTCCCCGCACCACGACAGGATGGGCAACGCCCCTTCAACTTCCTTTTTCCAGTTCATTCCGCACCTCCTTCCGCGAGATGCTTCACCTCATCCTGCAACTTCTTCAGGTCCTCCTCACTGACGTTGGCCGGAACGTGCCCGACCGCGGCGGCCGCAGACAGCACGGCCGGCGGATACTCCGCCAGCGACATCTCCAGCTTGTACCCGTGCAACTCCGCCAAGTACTCCGCCGCCTTCTGCTCCGGCTGCGACACGACTCCGCGCATCTCCATAAACTTCGGCAACGCATAGCCCAGCATCACCCGCACGAAGAACATCACGCGGGCCTCCAACTCGTACCGTTCGCCGCATGCCGCAATGTCCCGCTCCGCATTCACAACCGCCAGCTTCATCACCACGCTTGCCAGCGTGACGCTGTCGTTGAGCAACCACGTCATGAAGTCACCGAACGCCCAGCCGCGCCGCCACTGATTCGCGAACCATCTCTCCAGCAGGCTGGCCCGGACCATCTCGTGGAACCCGATTACCTCGGGAGACACCCAGTCCAGCTTGAGCCTGTCCAGAGCCTCCAAGTACACCTTCTCCAGCGGCTCCAACGTCTTCTTTTCGGCCACGCTCATTCCGCACCACCTTTCTGCATTTCCTCGGCCTTCACGTTGATGAGGTTCACCGCGTCATAGTAAAACGCCTTCGTCGCTTCCCACGCAGGATTGCACTGTGGGGACGGCATGACCCTTGTGTCACGGTGGGCGGCAAAGAGCAGCCCGAACTTGTTGCGGACAACAATCGTCTT
>CACXEY010000027.1 GCA_902766695.1 uncultured bacterium | reverse complement strand
CTCGTCACTCGTCACTCGTCACTGCGCGCCCACCGGGCGCGCACCGCATCTTGTCACTTGTCACTTTTCACTTGTCACTGGCACCCCCGCGATTCCCCTCTCGACGCGCCCGCGAATCCGTGCGATAAACAAGTCGCCACATGTCCGCGCCAACCCCCATTCCATCCCCCCGCCCCGTCGTCCTGGCCCTCGGCCAGTTCGACGGCATCCACCTCGGGCACCAGGCCGTCCTGCGCGCCGCGCGCGACCTGGCGCGGGAACTCGGCGCGAGCGCCCGGTGCCTGACGTTCGAGCCGCACGTCATGCGCGTGCTCGACCCCGCCCGCGCCCCCCTCGAACTCGCCACCCCCGCCCAGAACGCCGCCCGCATCCGCGACTGCGGCCTCGACGGCCCCGTCGTCTTCCCCTTTGACCGCGACTGGGCCGCACGCTCCGCGATGGACTTCCTCCGCGCGCTGCCCGGCGTCGTCCGCGCGCCCGTCGCCGGCGTCGTGTCGGGCGCCGACTTCGCGTTCGGGCGCAACCGCGAAGCCACCGCCGCCGACCTCCCCCGCCTCGCCGCCGCCGCCGGAATCCCCCGCGCCGCCATCGTCCCCCCCGTCCTCTGGCGCGGCGCCCCCGTATCCTCCAGCCGCATCCGCGCCGCCGTCGCCGAGGGCGATGCCGAAGCCGCCGCCGCCATGCTCGGACGCCCCTTCGCCCTCGAAGGCACCGTCGTCCACGGCCGCGCCGTCGGCCGCCAGCACGGCCTCCCCACCGCCAACGTCCGCCCCGCCCTTCCCATACGCCCCAAACCCGGCGTCTACGCCGCCCGCCTCGACGCCCACCCCGCCGCCGCCTTCGTGCCCGACCCCGCCGACCCCGCCCAATCCTCCAAATTCGGCGACGTCGTCGAAGTCCACATCCTTGGCGCCGCCGGCGACTGGTACGGCCGCCGCGTCGAAGTCCATTTCCTCCACCGCCTCCGCCCCTACCTCCCCTTCCCCGACCAAACCGCCGCCTCCGCCCAAATCCGCCTCGACCTCGAAGCCATGCGCCCCTTCTTTTCGCCCCCCTTTCCCTTCCCCCTCCAAGCCCCCTCCTGAAAACCGGGCGTCGCCCGGTTTGGGCGGCGCCCCTAGCAAGAAGTTGTCAAAATTGTCTCAAATCTGAAATCCGCCATGAAATCCCGCCCCCTCCCCGAACTCCTCGCCCCCGCCGGCGAAAAAGCCGCCGCCTACGCCGCCTTCGCCTTCGGCGCCGACGCCATCTACACCGGCCTCCCCCGCTTCTCCGCGCGCGCCGAAGCCGTCAACCTGACCCCCGCCGACCTCGCCGAAGTCTGCGCCTACGCCCACGGCCAGCCCCGGCCCCGCCGCGTGTACGTCACCCTCAACACCCTCATCCGCACCGCCGAGACCGCGGACCTCCTGCGCTCCCTGGCCCTGTGCGCCGACTGCGGGGCCGACGCCGTAATCGTGCAGGACCTCGGCGTCGCGCGCCTGGCCCGCCGCCACTACCCCGAACTGCGCCTACACGCCTCCACCCAGCTCGCCATCCACAACCTCGAAGGCTGCCGCGCGGCCGCCCGCCTCGGCTTCAAGCGCGCCACCCTCGCGCGCGAACTGACCCTCGACGAAATCCGTGCCATCGCCGCCTCCTCCCCCATCGAAGTCGAGACCTTCGCCCACGGCGCCCTCTGCTACTCCTACTCCGGCCTCTGCCTCTACTCCGCCCTCCTCCGCGGCCGCTCCGGCAACCGCGGCGCCTGCGCCTACCCCTGCCGCGACGCCTTCACCCCCGTCCCCGGCGACGGCGACGGCGACGACGCCGACTCCAAGCCCCGCCTCGCCTTCGCCATGAAGGACCTCTGCACCGCCCCCTGCCTCCACGACCTCGTCCGCACCGGCGCCGCCTCCCTCAAGATCGAAGGCCGGAAGAAATCCCCCCTCTACGTCGCCGCCGCCGTCCGCCTCTACCGCGGCCTCCTCGACGGCACCTTCACCCCCGCCGAGCGCGCCGCCGCCGAGCGCGACCTCCAGACCGTCTTCTCCCGCCCCACCACCGACCTCCACCTCCGCTCCCGCTGGAACCCCGCCGTCCTCTCCCCCGACGCCACCGGCCATCTCGGCGCCCCCCTGGGCCGCGTCGAACTCGCCACCCGCACCTTCCTCCAGTTCCGCACCGAACTGCCCCTCGAAGTCCACGACGGCATCCAATTCCTCCTCCCCAACCAGACCCGCCCCCACGGCATCCCCGTCGAAGAAATCACCCTTTCCACCGGCCGCACCGTCTACACCGCCCCCGCCGGCACCCTCCTCGAAGTCCCCCTCCCGCCCGGCACCCCCTACATCCCCAAAGGCACCCCCCTCCACCTCGCCTCCTCCCAGACCGCCAAACGCCGGCTCCGCTTCGACCTCCCCAATCCCCGCGAATGGCGAAAACGCACCCCCGTCGCCCTCCACCTCGCCGCCACCCCCGACCAACTCACCCTCGCCGCCACCGCCGGAACCTCCACCACCACCCACGCCTGGCCCGGACCCTTTCCCTCCGCCAAAGACCCCGAAAAAATGGCCCGCGCCCTCCGCGAATCCTTCGCCAAACTCGGCGACACCCCCTTCGCGCTCGCCACCCTCGACATCGAAGGCACCTTGCCCTTCGTTCCCGTCTCCCGCCTCAACGACATGCGCCGCGAATGGTCCACCGCCCTCGCCGACGCCCTCCAGTCCGCCACCGACGCCCGCCTTGAAACCGCCCTCTCCACCCTCGAAACCACCCCGCTCCCACCCCCACCCACCCCTACCGAAAAACCCTTCCTCGTCAAAACCGACGCCCCCGCCGTCTTCCTCGCCGCCTACCCCGACGGCGACCTCCCGCCCCGCGTCACCGAACTCTGCATCGAACTCGACGGCCGCCCCGCGACCACCGACGCCATCGCCCGCCTGTCCTCCGTCCTGCCGCCCCGCATCGCCCTCCGTCTGGCCCTCCCCATGATCGTCCGCGCCTGGGACCGCGAACCCCTGCTCGCCCAGATCCGCCACCACCTCGACCTCGGCCACCGCCTGTGGGAAGCCGCGAACATCTCCTCCCTCGACCTCCTCCCCAAGAACCACCCCGACCTCGACCTGTCGGCCGACTGGCCCCTCTACGCCCTGAACCCCCAAGCCGCCGCCGCCTGGCGCGACCGCGGCATCACCCGCCTGACCATCTCCCCAGAAGACACCGAAGACAACGCCCTCGCCCTCGCATCCACCGTTCCCATCCCCTGGGTCTGGCCCGTCCGCAGCGACCCGCCTTTGTTCATCTCCGAGAACTGCCCCCACGCCGCCGCCACCGGCGCCTGCCCCCATGACGGCCGTTGCGGCTACCCCGGCGAAACCCTCCGCAACCGCACCGGCGAAACCATCCGCATCATCCCCCGCCACTGCCGCTTCTACACCCTCTCCGACGCCCCCACCTACCGCCCCCTCCCCCCCGATTCCCCCTTCCTCCCCCGCGCCGACTACCTCCTCCGCCCCCTCGACCCCGCCACCCTCCGCCAAGACCTCTCCTCCCTCGCCCGCTGACCCCGTACCCTCTCCCGTCGCCCTCCCCGCTCCGCTCCCCTCGCCCCCTGCCCCCGCGTCTTCCGCCCCCCCTGCCCCT
>CACXEY010000026.1 GCA_902766695.1 uncultured bacterium | reverse complement strand
GGGGGGGGAGGGGGGGGGGGGGGGCGGCCCGGCGGCCGCCCGGCAGGACGGCGATGAGGGGCGGGGAGACGGGGAGGAGGGCGGATGGGTCAGCAGATGCGGGGAAGCTGTTCGCCGGGGGGAGGGGTGAGGCGGCGGCGGGTGCCGAGGGAGGTGAGGGAGAGGACGGTGGGGGAGGGGGACGGGGAGAGAACGCGGCCGATGGGAGTGGATTGGGCGGTGGCGGGATGGCGGCGGAGGAGGTCGAGGGCGGCGGGGACGGGAGGGGCGGGGAGGAAGAGGAGGGCGCAACCTTCGTTGGCGACGTACAACGGGTCGAAGCCGAGGAGGTCGCAGGCGGTGCGGACGGGGGGAAGGATGGGGAGGGTTTGTTCGGTGATTTCGAAGTCGTGGCCGGAGGCCGCCGCGAGTTCGCAGAGGGCTCCGCCGACGCCGCCGCGGGTGGGGTCGCGGGCGGCGTGGACCGGGATGCCGGAGGCGTAGAGGTCGAGGAGGGGGGCAGCCAGGTTGGCGCAATCGCTGGCGAGGGGTTCGGCGAAGGCGAGGTCGTGGCGGGCGCCCATCACGGCCATGCCGTGGCGGGCGATGTCGCCGGTCAAGAGGATGGCGTCGCCGGGGGCGATGTTCTCGGGCGCGGGCGGCGGGTCGATGACGAGTTCGCCGAGGCCGGCGGTGTTGATGTAGAGGCCGGGCGGGTCGCCGGTGCGTTCGACGGTCTTGGTGTCGCCGGTGAGGACGGGGACGCCGATGGACGCGGCTTCGGCGGCCATGGATTGGACGATGCGGCGGAGGGTTTCCAGGGGGAGGCCTTCTTCGAGGATGAAGCCGGCCGTGAGCGCCAGGGGACGGGCGCCGGAGACGAGGAGGTCGTTGACGGTGCCCGTCACGGAGAGTTTGCCGATGTCGCCGCCGGGGAATTCGATGGGGCGGACGACGTGGGAGTCGGTGGTCAGGACCAGGCGGGACGGGTCGGTGGCGCCGGGCACGGGAGCGGCGTCGCGGAGGGTCGGGGTCGGGCGGCCGAAGGCGGGGAGGAAGATCCGGCGGATGAGGTCGTCGGTCAAGGTGCCTCCGCCGCCGTGCGCGAGGGTGACGGCGGGGTAGCGGGAGGGAGGCGTGGGGAGGGGGCAGGAGGTCATGTTTCAAAACAACTCAAAACAACTTGGAAAACAACTTGGGACAAGTCGCTTGGGTTGGGATTGCATTGGAAACAAAAGAAACAAAGTGGAAAACAAACAAGGTGGACAAAAGAAAAATTGTTTGGAGTTGTTTTCGAGTTGTTTGAGTTGTTTTTTTATGGCTTTGCTTTTCGGGCGGAGTCGGCGGTGGGAGGGACGAGGGCGGATTTCCAGGAGGGTTTGTCGGGGGCGAGGCCGACGAGGTCGATGGAACGGGCGGCGCCGTAGAGGAAGTAGAGGACGCAGAGTCGGAAGAAGAGGAGCGGGCTGTGCGCGCGCAGGGCGATGAGGAGGGCCGGGGCGGCGGTCACGGCGGCGAGGGGGAGCAGTCCGAGGAGGGGCCATGGGGTGCGGAGGAGGGCGGTCGCGACGAGGGCGGCGATGGCCAGGAGGAGGCTCAGGAGGAAGGCGAGGGAGAAGTAGATGGCGTTGGCGCCGCGCTTGCCGCCGGAGCTGCGGAGGATCGTCGCGTAGGCCTTGCGGTTGGCGTGCCAGAGCTGCTGGCGGAAGTATTGGCCCAGGGTCGAGGGTTCGCCGAGATGCGTCACGATGAGGGTCGGCAACGCCAGCAGGTGGGCTCCGGCTTCGGAGGCGCGGAAGGCGAAGTCGGTGTCTTCGCCGGTGGTCAGGGTTTCGTTGAAGGCGGGCACGAGGTCGAGGAGGCGCCGGTTGAGGAGCATGTTGCGGGTGGTGATGAGCCGGAAGGCGCCTTCCTCGAACGGCATCTGGGCCTTGAGCTGCGCGGCGGTGTTCTTGTGGCGCCAGTGGGCGTACCAGGCTTGCTGGATCCAGTTGCCGTCGCGCGCGGGGTGCACGGGGAAGCCCAGCAGGACGGGTTCGTCGGCGGTGAGGTAGGGGGCCGCCTTTTCGAGCCAGTCGCGGTCGGGCAGGCAGTCGCCGTCGAGGAAGGCCAGCATGTCGCCCTTGGCTTCGCGCAGGGCGCGGTTGCGGGAGACGGGAATGCTCGCGCCAGGGAGCTGGATGATGCGGGTGAAGCCGATGGCGCGCGCGATCTCGAGGCTTTGGTCGCGGCTGCCGCCGTCGACGAGGATGGTCTCGATGGTCCAGCCGGGGGGACGGCGGAGGCGCTTGACGTGCTCCATGAGGAGGGGAAGGTGTTCGGCTTCGTTCAAAGCCACAACCAGGATGGAAAGCAAGTGCGGCATCAGGAATGAGTGAAAAGTGAAAAGTGAAAAGTGAAAAGCGGGCGGCGGGTCATTGTTCGGGGACGGGGCGGGGGGGGTGGTGGGCGGCCCAGAGGGTTTGGGAGGCGACGCCGAGGAGGATTTGGACGTCTTTTTCGGTGAGGGGGCCGCGGGAGAAAATGCGGCGGATGCCGAGCATCATGTGGTCGGCGGTGTCCGGGGTCATGAAGCCGATCTCCAGGAGGGCGCGGCGCCATTTGGCGAACATGGCTTCGCGCATCGCGGAGGGGCATTCGGGGGAGGTCTCGGGCGGGAGTTCGAAGGCGCCGGCCGCGGTGAAGAGTTCGTAGGCGCAGACCATCACGGACATGGCCAGGTTCAGGGATTTGTAGGCGTCGGAGGAGGGAATGCGGATAAGCTGGGTGCAGAGGGCGAGGTCGTCGAGGGACAGGCCGTTGTCTTCGGCCCCGAAGACGAGGGCGACGGGGGTGGAACGGGCGGCGTCGAGGAGGCGGGGGGCCCAGTCGCGCGGGGTCCTGGAATGGCCGCGGTAGAGGCCGCCGCGGTTGGAGGTGCCCGCCACGAGGCCGCAGTCGGCCACGGCTTCGGCCAGGGTGCCGAAGACGCGGCGGTTGCGGAGGATTTCGCCGGCGTGGCAGGCCATGTTGGCCGCCGCCGCCATGTCCATGTCGGGATTCGGCGCGACGAGGGCCAGCTGCGAGAGCCCCATGTTCATCATGGCGCGGCAGACGGAGCCGACGTTGCCGCCGTAGATGGGGCGGACGAGGACGATGCGGATGGCGTCGAGCGGGGACGGGGCCGCCGCCGCGGGGGTCGCGGCGGTCGGGGCCGGGGTGGGTTCGGGGGACGGGGTCACTCGGCGGGGGCGCGCTCGGCGGAGAGGATTTCGACGGTCTGGAGCGGGACGTCCGACATGCCGTTCTTGACGCCGGTGCGGACGGCCTTGATCTGGTCGACGACGTCCATGCCGGAGACGACTTCGCCGAAGACGCAGTAGCCGAAGCCGCGCGGGTCGGGGGACTTGTAGTCGAGGAAGGCGTTGTCCACGACGTTGATGAAGAACTGGCTCGTGGCGCTGTCCACGACCGAGGTGCGGGCCATGGCGATGGTGCCGCGCTTGTTCTGGAGGCCGTTGGCGGCTTCGTTCTTGATCGGGGCCTGGGTGGGCTTCTGGAGCATGTAGCGGTTGAAGCCGCCGCCCTGGATCATGAAGCCGTCGATGACGCGGTGGAAGATGGTCCCGTTGTAGTGGCCGGAATCGACGTAGGCGAGGAAGTTGGCGACGGTGGCGGGGGCCTTGTCGGGGAAGAGCTTGATCGTGATGTCGCCGAGGGTGGTTTTGAGGATGACCATGGGTTGCTCCTGGGTTGGGGGTTGATCGGGTTGTTCGGTGGAAAGGGTGTCGGCGGGGACGGTGTCGGCGTCCTGGGCGGGGGCGGGAGCGCGGAACGCGAAGAGGGCGAGGGCGGCCAGCAGCAGCGGCAGGGCGGTCGTTCGGTTCATGCGGGTGTCTCCTTTCCTTGGGGTTTGCAGGGGGAGCACTATACGCGGGCGGGGGGCGGAGGGCAAGCCGGGAGCGAGGGCGGGCGACGAGGGGACGAAACGACGAGAGCGGGGGGGCGGAGACGGGGTTCGTTCATGGAGGGGGGTGTGCTTGGAAAAACGGGAGAAATTGGATGATTTTCTGTAATCTCTCGAGTGGGGAGGAAGGGAGAAAAGGCAGTTTTTCGCGCGGGGAGGTTGACAAGGGGGGCGGGGTGGCCTATAGTGGCTTGCAATCTTGGCGGGATAGCTCAGTTGGCAGAGCGAGGGACTCATAAGCCTTAGGTCACCGGTTCGACCCCGGTTCCCGCCACCAGTTTCAAGCCTTCCGGTTGCCGTACGCGCGGCGCGGAAGGCTTTTTTCGGGCGTCAGTCTTCGAGCGCCGGGCAGCCGGCGACGCGCCAGGTGCGGAGAAAGCCGCGGCATTGTTCCGGGCGGGCGGGATAGACGCGGCAGCGGGAGTCGCCTTCGAGGAACTCGCAGCGGGTGGTGCCGGGCGTCTCGACCAGGCTCAGGGCGCGGCGGTCGCGGGCGAGGCGGGTGTGGCGGGCGATGAAGTCGGGTTCGGTCATGCCCAGGAAGGATGCCAACGCCGCGATGTCGGCGTCGGTGAGCCGCACGTCGCCGGGCCAGCGGCAGCAGGCGCCGCATTGGCGGCAGACGGGGGCCTCGCCGCTCACGGGGCGGGGACTCCCGCGCCGGCCTCGGGCGGCAGCACGTACCACAGGATGGCGAAGTAGTGGCACGTCGCGCCGGCCAGCACGGCCAGATGCCACACGGCGTGGTGGTAGCGGATTTTCTTGAAGAGGTAGACGAGGGCCCCGAGCGTGTAGCACAGCCCGCCGATCCACAGCCACCGCACGCCCGCCGCCGGAACCCGCTCCACCAGCGGCTTGAACGCGATGACGACGACCCACCCCATCAGCACGTAGATGATCGTCGACGCCACCTTGAACCTCCCCGTGAAGACGCCCTGGAACACCAGACCCGCGACCGCCAGCCCCCACACCACGCCGAAGAGCGACCATCCCCACGCGCCGCCGAGTCCCAGCAGCATCATGGGGGTGTAGGAGCCGGCGATCATGAGGAAGATCATCTCGTGGTCGAGCACCCGGAAGACGCGCTTTGCGAGCGGCGGCGTCAGGCTGTGGTAGAGGGTGCTGACGAGGAACATCAGCACCATGAAACTCGCGTAGATCACGCACGGCACCACGCGCCCCGCCCCGTGGCGCGCGGCGGCGACGGTCATGACGGCGAGCCCCGCGATGGCGAGGGCGGCGCCGATGCCGTGGCTCACGGCATTGGCGATTTCCTCGCCCAGCGTGTACTTGGAGGGCTCGTAGGCCATGGGCCGCCGGGTACTCCGGTCACTCTTCCGGAGCGGCTTCTTCCTTGTCGTTGTCGAAAGGATTCAGGAAGCTGCCCACCGACTTCACGCCGTCGGCCACCGCGCCGCCGACCGCCGTGGCACCGTCGGCGACGGCGCCGACCGTGGCCGTCGCGCCGTCCGCGACGG
>CACXEY010000025.1 GCA_902766695.1 uncultured bacterium | reverse complement strand
GGGCGAGGCCGTGCAGGCGGTCGCGGCCGCGGACGAGGTCGAGCGGCGTGCCGTCTTCGAGCAGGATGCGCGCCGCGGCGACGGAGGCGCGGACGGGGCCGTAGAGGTAGGAGAGGGCGCCGGAGGCGTTGCAGGCGAACATGCCGCCGACCGAGGCCGAGGGTTCGGTCGGGTCGGGGGAGAAAAACCATCCGGGCGGGCACGCGGCGCGGACCTCCGCGAGCGTGGCGCCGGGGCCGGCGAGCAGACGCGGGGCGCCGGTGGCGGGATCGGGGGGCGCGGGGGCGATGCGCTTCATGCGGGAGAAGTCCACCGCGATGCCGCCGTGGGGCACGGCCCCCGCGGTGATGCCGGTACGGGCGCCCTGCGGGGTCACGGGGAGGGCGTTGCCGCGGGCGAAGGCGAGGACGGCCGCGATGTCGGCTTCGGTGGCGGGGAACGCGACGCAGTCGGCGGTGCCGGAGCGGCGGGATTCGTCGCGGAAGCGTCCGGCGTCGTCGGACGTGGCGGCGCGCATGCAGGAAGGAAGGTTGTCGTTCATGGTCCGTGAGCTTGCCCCGCCGGCGGGCTTTTGTCCATCCAAACCGCCGGGAACAGGGTAGGGGAGACCGTCGCGAGATTGCAGAAAACACGGCGATTTCAAACGGATTCCATCCATCCTTCCCCACATGAACGCACGGGCGGGAAATCGGGTTCCGCCCGGGGGCCGTGCGGATTCGGGCTTTACCGCGGGGGCGGAGGGGGGTAGGGTTCGCGGCATGAACTTTTTCGAGAAACACCGGTTGAAGCGGGCGGTGCGCGAGTGCCGCCAGATGGTACGGCTCGCCCTGGCCATGCGCGAGGACGTCGCCTCCCCGGCCGCCGTGGACGCGGCGCGCGAGGCGGACGCGAAGCTGCGCGCGGCGTGGTCGGTACGGGAGTGGCCGGCGCTGGAAGGCGCCTGCGAACGGGCGGCCGAGGCGGCCCAGGCGCTGATGCCGCCGCGTCCCGGCGCGAAGTGGCGCGAGAACATCGAGGTGCTGGTGGTGGCGCTGTCGCTGGCGATGGCCTGCAAGTGCTACTTCATCCAGCCCTTCAAGATTCCCACCGGTTCGATGCAGCCGACCCTCAACGGCATCATCGCGCATCCGCAGACGGGCAGGACCTGGAGCGACCGGTTCCCGATCAGCTGGGTGAAGATCGCGCTCTTCGGCGAGTACTACCAGGAGGTGCGCGCGCAACGGGACGGCAGGGTGGGGGACATCCGCCGCTGGGGGGACCAGGAGGCGCTGTTCATCGAGGGCGTGCCGCATCCGGTACGGCTCACGCAGAAGCCGGGCAGCGCGGAGCTGGACGAGGAGAAGAGCATGACCCTCCACGTCAAGCCCGGCGACCATGTCCAGAAGGGCCAGCTGCTGGCCTCGGGCCGCGTGGTGCGCGGGGACCAGGTGCTGGTGGACAAGGTGCGCTACCACTTCGCGCGGCCCGAGCGCGGGGACATCATCGTGTTCGACACGGGGCCGATTCCCGGGCGCGAGCTGTGGCGGATTCCGGGCGACACGTTCTACATCAAGCGCCTGGCGGGGCTGGCGGGCGAGAAAATCGCGATCCGCGGACGCAAGCTGGTGGCCGACGGCGAGCCGGTGGAGACGCCGCACGCCTTCGCGCGCCTCTCCGAGGACCCCGCCTACAACGGCGGATACGTGCCGTGGCCCGGCTCGCGTCTCTCGACGGAGGACTCGGTGCTGGAGGTGGGCGGGGACGAGTTCCTGCCGCTGGGCGACAACACGTTTTCGTCGCAGGACGGACGCTTCTTCGGCCCCGTCCCCGAGAAGGCGCTCGTGGGCCCCGCGTTCTTCGTCTACTGGCCCTTCGGGCCGCACTGGGGGCGCGTGGAATGAGGCGCAAACTGGGGATTGACGCCGCCGCGTCCCGTGCCTAGAATGCCCGTCCATGGATACTTGGAGGAAGAACCATGCCTGAACCGATCAAACCCGCCGTGACGCCCAAGAGCGCGACATCCCGCATCGACCTCAAGAAGGCCGCCCCCGTGGCGCCGGCCGCCGGAATCCGCGTGGGCATGAACGCCAAGACGACCACCACCCGCATCGACATTTCCGCCATCCCGACGATCGCCAAGGCCCAGACCTCCCGCATCGGGCTGGGTGCGACCGTGCAGCCGGCGGCGGTGGACGACGACATCTACAAGCGCCGCACCGCCCTGCTCGACACCTCCAAGATTCCGCTGAAGACCACGCCCCCCACGGCCGCCCCCGGCGGCGGCGCCCCGCGCACCATCCGCATCGGCAGCCGGCCGACCGTGCGCATCACGCCGTCCTCCTCCGCGCCGGCCACCTTCAGTCCCGGACGTCCCGCGGAACCCGCCTCGCCGGTGACCGAACCGACGATGGCCCCGCGTCCCGGCGGTACCATCAAGCTCAAGCGCCCGGGCGGCGGCGGTGGCGGCGGCTCGCCGATCACCATCACGTCCGGACCGACGCTCAGCACCATCCCTCCCGAGCCGTCCTTCGTCTCCGGCCCGGTCGAGGAAGAGACGGGCGCGGTCTGGTCCGTGTTCGCGCTGCTCTCGCTGCTGGTGCTGATCGGCGTCATCGTCGTCCAGGTCATGACCAACAACGCCGCCGCCTACTGACGGCCGCCCGACGGCACACGCCCCCAGCGAGGCAGGGTTCACGCCCTGCCTCGTTGCGTCTGCAAGGGAAACCCATCCACGCCGGCGTCGTTGCGCCCCCGGCGAGCCATCCGCTCCACGCGCACGCGGCTGCCGGCCCTTCGGAACCCCGGCCGCCCCCCCTGTATCTCACTGTCGCCCGATGAGGTTCTCGATTTCGGAGAAGAACTGGGCGGCGTCGCGGAAGCGGCGGTAGATGGAGGCGTAGCGGAGGTAGGCGACTTCGTCGAGCGTTTCGAGCCGCTTGAGGACCTTCTGGCCGATTACCGTGCTCGGGACGAGGTCCTCGGTCCCGCGCTCTTCCTCGACCTCTCGGCGGATGTCTTCGGCGATGGCCTCCACCTGCTGCGGCGGGACCGGACGCTTGGCGACGGCGTAGGCGATGGAGCGCTTGAGTTTGTCCGGATCGAAATCCTCGCGCCGCTGGTCGCGCTTGAGTACCTGCAAGGCGGGCACGGCGACGCTCTCGTACGTGGTGAACCGGTGCCCGCACTTGAGGCAGATGCGCCGCCGCCGGATGGCGTCGCCCCCGCGCACGGTGCGCGAGTCGATCACCTTGTCCCGCTCCCCCGCGCACTTCGGGCAACGCACGGCCGCGTCCCCCTACTTCCGCCGCGCGTCCAGCACCAGCGTCGGCGGCGCGTGGCCGCTGTCTTCGCGGGCGGTGAAGCGCCAGCCGCCGCGCTGGTCGGTGGCCGTGTCGGCCGTGACGACCAGCGTCAGGTCGTCGGACGGATACGCACGGATGAACTTGGCGAACTTGTCGCGTTCGAGCGGGATTTCGACTTTCGTCCCCGGCTCGGGGTTGGCCGGGATGCGACCGAAGACGGCCAGCAGCGTCGCCTGGTCGGGGTCGAGGCGGCACGCGTCGCCGGCGATGTTGCCCGGCGCGGCGCTCCAGCGGACGTCGTCGTCCCACGCGCGCGGCTCGTTGAGGGCCCAGACGTGGATCTTGTAGGAGTTGTCCCGCGACTTGGCCTGGCCCTTGCGTCCGGCGGTCAGCCGGATGGCGGCGTCGCCCAGGCGCGCCTTGTCGATGCCTTCGAGGGAGAAGCGGAGGTATATCTTGGTGGCCTTCTCCAGTTCGCCGGTGCCGGCGCGGAGCGTCAGGACGCTGCGGTCGCGGAATTCGCTGACTTCGTCGCTGCCCAGGATGTCGGTGTCGCCCACCGCCGCCAGCTCCCAGTGGGTCTGGACGGGCGCGGCGGCCCCCGCGGCGTCGCCGCCGCCGGACGCGGCGGTGGAAGTGCCGTCGCCGGTGTTGCCGGGATTGACGCGCACGTACGTCATCTTGCCGTGGATGTAGCGCTGGACGAGCCGCCCCTCGGCGAGGTCGCGCTCGAACTGCTCTTTCTTTTCGCGTTCGGCGCGCTTCTCGGCGGCGGCGTTCATGCCGATCCACGTGCCCGCCCCGATGGCCGCGATGGCCACCAGCGCAATCAGGACGGGGACCAGCACGGACGGCTTCTTTTTCTTCGGCGCCTTGCTTTCCTTGAGGTCGGCCAGCGCGCCTTCGACGTCCTTGGCCAGCGACGCGAAGGTCGGATACCGCGCGAACGGGTCCATCTCCAGCATCCGCAGAAGGATCTGCGACGTGCGCGCGCTGAGCGTCGGCTTGAACTCGCGCGGGTCGGGCGCGGGTTCCTTGAAGCGCAGCAGGACGGTGTCGGTGACGGTCTCGCCGTTGAAGGGCGGTTCGCCGGTCAGGATGTGGTAGAGGGTGCCGCCGAGCGAGTAGATGTCGCTGCCGGCGTTCGGCGCCTGGCCGCGCACGACTTCGGGCGCGACGTAGTAGGGTGTGCCCCAGATTTCGCCCGGCTTGGGCTTCTGGCCGTTCAGGCGCGCGAGGCCGAAGTCGGCGACCTTCGCGTTGCCCGCGCGGTCGAAGAGGATGTTGGCCGGCTTGATGTCGCCGTGCGTCATGCCCGCCGCGTTCGCCGCCTGGAGGCCGCCGATGACCTGCAGGGCCATCTTGAGGACGAACTCCTCGTCGAGCACCTTCTGCTTGGAATGGATGCGGTCCAGCCGGTCGCCGTCCACCAGCTCCATCACGATGTAGGGCTGGCCGTTCTCTTCGCCGTAGCTGTAGATTTGGACGATGTTCGGATGGTTGATCGCCGCCAGCGCGCGCGCTTCCTGCAGGAACTGGTCCACGAACGACCGGTCCTGCCCGATGCTCTGCTGCATCACCTTGAGCGCCACCGTGCGGCCGAGCGTCTCGTCGTACGCCTTGTAGACCGCCCCCATGCCGCCCTTGCCCAGCTGGTCGATCAGCAGGAAATTCGCGAACCGCGCCGGCACCTGGAACTCCGTCCCGCAGGCGGGGCAGCGTACCGGCGTGAACGGGTCGCGGTCCGAGACGTCCAGCTGCTGGCTGCAGTTGGGGCAGGCGACGGCGTCGAACCGTTCGAGAAGGATGTCGGTGGCCAGGGGGCTCATGGGGGCTCTTCCGTCCGTTGCCTCAGATGCGGCCCGCTTCCCGCAGGAGCAGCAGCATCAGCGCCTTGTGCACGTGCATGCGGTTCTCGGCCTCGTCGAAGACCACCGACTGTGGCCCGTCGATCACCCCCGCCGTCTGCTCCATCCCGCGGATCGCCGGCAGGCAGTTCAGGAACACCGCCGACGGCTTCGCCAGCCCCAGCAGCTCCTCCGTCACGCGGTACGGCGAGAACTTCGCCACGCGCGCTTCCTTCTGCTCCGGAGGGATGTGGTAGCTCATCCACGAATCGGTGTAGAGCACGTCCGCGCCGCGCGCCGCTTCCGCCGCGTCGTGGACCACCTCCAGCGGCACGCCCGCCGCCGCCGCGGATTTCTGCGCCGACGCCAGCACCGCCGGATCCGGCTCGTACTCCGCCCCCTCCGGGCACGCCACGACCAGGTGCATCCCCATCTTGGGGCACGCGAACATCAGCGAATGCGTCACGTTGTTGAACGCGTCGCCGAAGTAGGCGATCTTCAGCCCCTCCAGCCGCCCCAGATGCTCCTCCACCGTCTGCAGATCCGCGATGATCTGCCCCGGATGCGAATAGTTCGTCAGCGCGTTGATGAGCGGCACCGTCGCGTACTTCGCCATTTCCAGCAGGTCCTCGTGCTTGAAGAGGCGGGCCATGATGATGTCCACGTAGCGGCACATCGTCTGCATCGTGTCGCCGATCGACTCCTTGCCCGCGCCCAGCGGCGACCGGGAGGTGTCGTAGTAGATCGCGTGCCCGCCCAGCTGCGTCATGCCCGTCTCGAAGGAGAGGCGCGTGCGGAGCGACGGCTTCTCGAAGATCATGCACAGCGTCTTGCCGCGCAGGCTGTCGGCGTACTTCGCCGGATGGGCCTTCACCTCGCACGCCATCGCGATGGCCTCCGCGATCTGTTCCCGCGGCCAGTCTTCGAGCGTCAGCAAATGTCTCATGGCAGAATCCTTTCCAAAATCATCCCCCACGATACCCGATTCCCACCGTTTGGTAAAGCCTTCCCCTCCCGACACGCAAGATTCCAGAAAAACCTTGCATTTCCCCTTCACATCCCCCATTCTCCTCCCCATGAACACCCACCTCTCCAACGTCCTCGACAACACCGGACGCGCCCTCGGCGTCATCGGCGGAGCGGTCCGCGACATCAATGCCGCCGGCGGCCGCAACGCCCCGCTGGTCGTCCTCGCCCTCACCCCGGCCGTCCTCGCCGCCTTCGCCGTCACCGAAATCGGCGCCTGGGCCATCGGCGAACTCCGCCGCCAGGCCCGCCTCCGCGAGAAGCGCCCCGAGTCGCCCTCCCTCCGCGGTACGCCCACCACCGCCGACCTCGAAGACCTCTGGACCGCCGACCCGCGCACTCTCGAAACGCGCCTGCGCCTAGGTTCCCGCCTGGCCGACCTCGATCCCACGCTCGACCGCACCATCGCCCGCCGCACCCTCCGCAACGGCAAGACCGTCATCCGGTCGAACCCCGGCGGCGTCAAGCAATGGCTGTCCGACCGCCGCGTCGCCGTCCCCTATTCCACGGTCATGCGCTACAAGAAAACCGCCCAACGCCTCCGCCAACTCCTTTCCCTCGACGACCGCATCCCCCTCGAATGGGTGATGGACGGCATCCCCTCCGACCGCTCCATCCCCACCGCTCTCGCCGCGCCGTTCTCCGCCGCCCGCCACCGTCTCGCCGCCATCCTCCGCGAGAACCGGTCGCTGGCCTCGCTCGTCCGTACCGTCGAAGCCAAGCTGGGAATCGTGCGCCTCGTCACCGTTCGGCGGGGGAGAGGGGGGCGGCGGTCGGGATCAGGAAACAACAGAAAACAGACATGTTTTTCAGGAATCTCGCATGAGTGGAGCGTCCATGCGACGGAAGAGCGGACGGAGGCGACGAAGGCGGCCATTCTCCGCGTCCTCGCGGAGAAAAACCCGGTCGGCCGCATCCTGCATCTGCAGAACCGGCTCCGGCATTGGGTATCCACCCTTGCCGACGGATGAGGCGTCAGCGGGGACGGGGGGCGTTGGTTTTCTGGTCCCAGTAGGGGGAGAGGCGGCGGAGGTCGGCGATGATGGGGGGGAGGACGTCGCGGATGCGTTCGTAGTCGGATTGCGGGTTCGAGAGGCCGAAGCTCAGGCGGAGGGAGCCGTGCATCGCGGTGAAGGGGACGTCCATCGCGCGCAGGACGTGGCTCGGTTCGAGGGAGCCGCTGGAACAGGCGCTGCCGGTGCTCGCGCAGATGCCTTGCGCGTTCAGGGCATAGAGGATGGCTTCGCCTTCGACGTAGTGGAAGGAGAGGTTCAGGGTGTTCGGGGTGCGCGGGGCGCCGCGGCCGTTGACTTCGGCGTAGGGGATCAGGCGCAGGAGGTCGGCTTCGAGGGCGTCGCGCCGCGCGGCCAGGGCGGGGAGGTCGGCGGCGTGGGCCTTCGCGAGTCCGCAGGCGCGGGCAAGGCCGGCGATGTAGGGGACGTTTTCGGTGCCGCCGCGACGGCCGCTTTCCTGGTGGCCGCCGTAGAGGTAGGGGCGCAGGGCGGTGCCGCGGCGGATGTAGAGGACGCCGATCCCCTTGGGGGCGTTCATCTTGTGGCCGGAGAAGGAGAGGAGGTCGACGTGCCGGAGGTCGCCGGAGAGGTCGATGGGGAGTTTTCCGGCGGCCTGCGTGGCGTCGGTGTGGAAGACGATGGACGGGTCGGTCGCCTTCGCGATTCGCGCCCAGTCGCCGACGGGCCAGGTGACGCCGGTCTCGTTGTTGGCCATCATGAGGGAGACGAGGAGGGTGTCGGGACGGAGGGCGCGGACGTAGTCGGCGGTGGCGATGCGGCCCTGGCGGTCGACGGGAAGGCGGGTGATTTCGCAGCCGCGGCGTTCGAGTTCGCGGCAGACTTCGAGGATGGCCGGGTGCTCGACGGCGCTGGTCACTATGTGGCGGCGGGACGGGTTGGCCGCGGCGACGCCGAAGAGGGCGGTGTTGTTGCTCTCGGTGGCGCAGGAGGTGAAGAGGATTTCGGAGGGATCGGCCGCGCCGACGAAGGCGGCCACCGCGGCGCGGGCGTCGCGCACTGCGTGGGCGGTGCGCAGGGCGGGCTCGTACATGGAGCTGGGGTTGAAGTAGCCGGCGCCGAGCCACGGGAGCATGGCTTCGACGACTTCGGGGGCGACGGGGGTGGTGGCGTTGTGGTCGGCGTAGACGAGGGGGGCGGTCATGGAGGGTCCGGGG
>CACXEY010000024.1 GCA_902766695.1 uncultured bacterium | reverse complement strand
GCCGCGCGCCGACGACTGCCGCGTGCGCACCACGCTCGATCCGGTCATCCAGGCGTGGGCCGAGGACGCCCTCACGCGGCAGTGCGCGGAACTCGGCGTGGGGGGCGGCGCCGTCGTGGTGATCGACGTGCCGACGGGGGCCGTACGCGCCCTCGTCGGTTCCCCCGACTACACCTCCCCGCGCGCCGGACAGGTCAACGGCGCCCTCGCCCCGCGCGCCGCCGGGTCCACCCTGAAACCTTTCGCCTACGCCCTCGCGCTCGACCAGGGCCGCCTCGCGCCTTCGACCCTCCTGCCCGACGCCCCCATCCACTACCGCGACCTCGTCCCCCTCAACTTCTCCCGCGATTTCCGCGGTACCGTGCCCGCGCGGGACGCCCTCGTCCTCTCGCTCAACCTGCCGGCGATCGAAGTCGAGCGCCGCGCCGGACAGCCCGCCTTCCACGCCCTCCTGCGGCGGCTCGGGCTGGGCACCATCGGTCCCGATCCCGCCCGCTACGGCGCCGGCCTCGTCCTGGGCAACGCCGAAGTCCGCCTCCTCGACCTCGCGAACGCCTACGCCTGCCTCGCCCGCGGCGGCCGCTGGCTCCCCCCGCGCACTCTCGAAGACGCGCCCGCGTCCGACCCCGCCGCCGCCCCGTCCCTCCTATCCCCCGCCGCCGCGTGGATCGTCGCCGACATTCTCTCCGGCGACGAACGCGCCCTCGACGCCACCGGGCACGCCGCCGACGTCCCCCTTCCGCGCTTCGCCTGGAAGACCGGCACTTCCGCTGGACTCCGCGACGCCTGGACCGTCGCCTGGAACCCCGACTTCGTCATCGGCGTCTGGCTCGGCAACCCCGACGGCACGCCCTCCGAAGCCCTCGTCGGACGGCTGGCCGCTACGCCCGTCGCCTGGGACCTCGTCCGCCGCCTCTATCCCCGCAACCGCCCCGCCCCGTGGTTCCCGCGGCCGGACGACGTGGTCTCCCGCTCCATCTGCGCCGAGAGCGGCCTCCCCGCAGCCCCCGCCTGTCCCCGTACCGCCCCCGACTGGGCCATCGCCCGCGTCACCCCTCCCGACCTCTGCCCCCTCGTCCACGCCACCGCCGCCTCTCCCGCCTCCACGCCCCCTCCCGCTCCCCAAGCCGATCCGCCCCCGCCCATCCGCATCCTCTCCCCGGCCGACGGCGCCACCTACCGCCTCCTTCCGTCCGTCTACCGCACCGTCACCCAGAAACTCCCCCTCGAAGCCGCCGCCGACGCCCTCCCGCCCGGCACCCGCCTCCACTGGTTCGTGGACGACCGCCCCGTCGGCACGACCCTCCCCCGCGAGACGCTGTTCTGGCCGCTCCGCCGCGGACGCCACGCCATCGTCTGCGCCGCCCCCGGCCACCTCCGCGCCTCCACCGCCGTCATCACCGTCGAGTAACGTCCCCCACCCCATCCCGCCCCCCGTCCGCCCCTTCGACAACCCCATTTGCAATTACGGAAAACCTGCCGATTTTCCCCGCTTTTCATCCCCTTTCTCCCCCCATGAACATTCTACCTCTCCTTCGCTCTTCCCCGCGCCCCGCGGTTGCGCGGAAAACGGGGGTGTGGTAGGGTCGCAGCCATCATCGAGGAGACAGACGTGAAGTTCACGGAATTGGATTGGACAAACTGGCAGCCGCGCGAGACCGCCACGCTGATGTTCGTGCGCATGGACGGCATGGTGCTGCTCATCCGCAAGCTCAAGGGCATGGGGACCGGGCTCATCAACGCCCCCGGCGGGCGCGTCGACCCGGGCGAAACGCCCGAACAGGGCGCCATCCGCGAGACCCAGGAGGAGCTGCGCGTGACGCCGCTGGGGGTCAAGGAGGCGGGCGTGCTGAACTTCCGCTTCACCAACGGGTATTCCCTCCGCTGCCACGTCTTCACCGCCAGCGCCTACGAAGGCGTCCCCTCCCCCACCCCCGAGGCGATCCCCCTCTGGATGGACGAGCGCGACATGCCCTACGGCCAGATGTGGGCCGACGACCGCCTCTGGTACCCGCTCGTCCTCGAAGGACGCCATTTCGACGGGCGATTCCTCTTCGACGACGGCGTGATGATCGGCGCCGAGCTGGACGTCGCCCCTCCCCCCGACGGCGCCGCCACCCCGGCCGCCGCCAAGCCCGACCTCAAAATCCCCACCTCCGAGCCCGCCCCCGACGGCTACGAAGGCTGACCCGCAAGGAGCATACCCATGTTTACCGCGATCCTCGACTGGTGCAAGACGACGAACTGGGTGGACTGGGCCTTCGCCCTCTCCGTCCTCTACGGCGCAATCCTCGGCTTCAGGCGCGGCCTCTCCCGCGAGCTGGGCGTGCTGGTCGCGACGGTCGTGGCGCTGGTCGCCGTGCGCGCCGGCTACGCCCCGCTGGCCGACCGCATCGCGGTGGCGACGGACTGGAACCCGCTCGTCACGCGCCTGATTTCGGTGGTGGCGATCTGGCTCGCGGCGATGCTCGGCATGTGGCTGCTGGGCAAGGCGCTGGGCTCGCTGATGGACTTTCGCTTCAAGGGCATCCCCGAGCGCGTGGGCGGCCTGCTGACGGGGGCGGTCCGCCGCGCGGTGATCTTCTCGGTGGTCCTGCTGGCGGCCTACTTCCTGGTCGACGCCGCCTGGCTCCAGCGCGCGATCCGCTACGACTCCAAGGTCGGCAGCGCGCTCCTCCCCGTCCTGATCGACGGCTACAACGCGGTCGCCGAGCGCGCCGAGATGATCCAGGCCGAAGTCCCCACCGGCGTCCGCCTCGTCATGCCGCCGATGGACGCGCCCGACGACGGCGCCGCCGGCCTCCCGCCCGTCCCGGCCGCCGATCCCGACGCCTACCCCCTCCCCCCCGTCGCCGGCGACTGACCCGCCATGCCCGGCTTCGTCTCCAAGGACGTCATCGACCGCATCCGCGACGGCATCGACATCGCCGACTACATCGGCGGCGTCATTCCCCTCAAGAAAGCCGGCTCCGCCTACGTCGCCTGCTGCCCCTTCCACAAGGAAAAGACCCCGTCCTTCCACGTCAACCCCGCCCGCCAGTCCTTCCACTGCTTCGGCTGCCACGAAGGCGGCGACATCTTCAAGTTCGTGATGCTCTACGACGGCGTCGACTTCCCCGGCGCCCTCCGCATGCTCGCCCCGCGCGCCGGCGTCGCCCTCGAATACGAAGACGGCGGCTCCCCCGGCGGCGGCCGCCCCCGCGCCCCCGGCGAACCCACCAAGGACGACCTCTTCGCGGCCAACGCCGACGCCGCCGCCCGCTACCAGCGCGAACTCGCCGAATCCAAGACCCCCGGCGCCGAAGCCGCCCGCGCCTACCTCCTCGGCCGATCCATCGGCCCCGACCTCTGGCGCGAATGGACCATCGGCTACGCCCCCGACGACTGGCACTTCCTCTCCAGCGACCCCTCCCGCAACCGGCGCCTCGACGCCGCGGGCCTCCTCTCCACCAGCGAAAAAGGCGCCACCTACGACCGCTTCCGCGACCGCGTCATGTTCACCATCCGCGACGAACTCGGCCGCCCCGTCGGCTTCTCCGGCCGCCTCCTCAAGCCCGACGAACGCGGCGCCGGCAAATACGTCAACACCTCCGAAACCGCCGTCTTCCGCAAAAGCCGCATCCTCTTCGCCCTCGACAAGGCCCGCCGCCCCATGCAGGAAAAGCGCCAGGCCCTCCTCGTCGAGGGCCAGATCGACTGCATCCGCTGCCACGCCGCCGGCTTCACCAACGCCGTCGCCTCCCAGGGCACCGCCTTCACCGACCAGCACGCCCGGCTGCTCCGCCGCTACGCCGACCACGTCCTCATCGTCCTCGACGCCGACACCGCCGGCCACAAGGCCGCCCTCCGCACCGCCGGACTCCTCCTCGACGAAGGCCTCGCCGTCTCCCTCGCCTCCCTTCCCCCCGGCGAAGACCCCGACTCCCTCATCCTCAAGCAGGGCCCCGACGCCTTCGCCGCCGTCCTCGCCGCCGCCTGCTCCCCCATGAAATTCCTCCTCGACGGCATGACCGGCCAGCTCGACCCCACCACCCAGGCCGGCCTCATGCAGGCCTTGAAGCCCGTCATCGAACTCGCCACCCACGCCCGCAGCACCGCCCAGGCCGAACTCATGATGCGCGAAGCCTCCGCCGCCCTCGGCGTCGGCGTCCCCTCCCTCATGAAAGACCTCGAAGCCGCCCGCCGCCGCAAATACCGCGCCCAGGCCGCCTCCTCCGACGCCCCCTCCGCGGCCGCCCCCGCCGACACCGCCCCCCTCCCGCCCATTCCCGAAATCCCCGCCGAACCGCCGCCCGAAGAATACGACCTCGCCACCCTCCTCTGCAACGACTCCAGCCCCGAGCTGGCGGGCTTCGTCCGCCAATGGCTCCGCTACCCGCTCATCACCCATCCCGCCTGCCGCCCGATCATCACCGCCCTGGCCGAAGAAGAAAACCTCCTCTCCGCCATCGACGACGAACCCGACGCCTGCAAGACCCTCGCCGCGCGCATCTCCAACAGCGGCAGCCGGATTGCAGGCAAAGAAGACATCACGACCCCGGACCGCGCCGTCCGCGACCTGCTCCTGCGCATCTGGCAAGGCCACCTCGTCCGCCGCCAGCGCGACATCACCCGCCTCCTCCGCGCCCCTTCCACCCCGGCCCCCGAGCGCACCGCCCTGCTGACCGAATACAACCTCCTGGCGAAAGACCTCATCCAACTCCGCCGCGGCTGGCCCTCCGCCGAACCCGTCCTCACCCGCCACCTCGACCAGATGGACTCCTCCATCTGACCCGGCCTGCTCCCTCTGTTCCACGGCCGCGCTGGAGGCAGGGCGGGCCGTCCCTCTCCGCCGGTGAATGGAGCCCGGCCGCCCCTCACCCGCCGAAGCGGCGGAGGAAGGCTTTCGTCCGCTCGACCTTTGGCGAATCGATGAGTTCGCGGGCGGGGCCCTGCTCCACCACCACGCCGCCGTCCATGAAGAGGATGCGGTCGGCGACGTCGCGGGCGAATGCCATCTCGTGGGTCACGATGACCATCGTCATCTTCTCGGCCGCGAGCCCGCGGATGACGCCGAGGATTTCCTGCGTGAGTTCGGGGTCGAGCGCGCTCGTCGGTTCGTCGAAGAAGAGGACTTCGGGGTCGAGCGCCAGCGCGCGGGCAATGGCGGCGCGCTGTTGCTGCCCGCCGGAGAGTTCGCAGGGATAGGATTTCTCCTTGGTGGCGAGCCCCGCCTTGGCGAGGAGGTTGCGGGCGCGGGCCTCGGCGTCTTCGCGGGTGCGCCCGAGGACGTGGATCTGCGCCTCGGTCAGGTTGCGAAGTACGGAAAAGTGCGGGAACAGGTTGAAATTCTGGAACACGAGCCCCATGTGCAGGCAGGCCTCGCGCAGGGTGTGGCGGTCGGCGTAGACGCCGTCCCGGACGAGGGTTTTCCCGCCGATGCGGATGGTGCCGCCGGTCACCGCTTCGAGATGCGTCACGCACCGCAGCAGGGTGGACTTGCCGCCGCCGGACGGGCCAATCACCGCGACGACCTCGCCGCGCGCCACCTCGAAGTCGATGCCGTGCAGGACGCGCAGCCCGCCGAAGTCCTTGACGAGGCCGGCGACTTCGACGACGGGTTCCGGGGAAACTGGAGGGGTCGCGCTCACGAGTAGTAGGAAAGCCTCCGTTCGAGGTGGTTGAAGACCACGGAGACGACGCCGTTCATCAGGAAGTAGAACGCGCCCGCGACGAAGATCGGCACCACCGAGAAGCGCGCCGCGGAAATCGTCTGCGCCGCCCGGAACAGCTCCGCCACGCCGATGGTCTGCGCGAGCGCCGTGTCCTTGACCAGCGTGATGACTTCGTTGCCGACCGCCGGCAGCGTCCGCTTGACCACCTGCGGGAGCACGATGCGGAAGAACGTCTGCGCCGGCGTGAACCCCAGCACCTGCGCCGCCTCCCACTGGCCGCGCGGGATGGATTCGATGCCGCCGCGGAAGATTTCCGCGAAGTAGGCCGCGTAGTTGAGCACGAACGCGACGATGACCGCGGCGAAGCGCGTGTAGATGGACACGCCGAGGATGTAGTACGGCGCGAAGTAGGCGAACAGGATTTGCAGGATCAGCGGCGTCCCCCGCATCACCAGCAGGTACCCGTTGACCAGCCGCCGCAGCGGCGCCCACTTCGACATCCGGCCGAACGCGATCGGGATGGACAGCGGAATCGCCAGCGCCAGCGTCAGCGCGAAGACTTCGAGCGACACGACCGACCCCAGCAGCATCGGCCGCAGCATCTGCCACTGGCCGGCCGCCCAGCCGCCGTCCGTCAACGTCTCCAACATGGCGCCGTGTACCGGTTCCGCCGTCCCACGCGCGTGCGCGTCACTTGCCGATGATCGAGATGTCGGCGCCGAGCCACTTCTCGGCGATCTTCGCGACGGTGCCGTCCGCGGCCATGCCTTCGAGGGCGCCCCAGATCTTCTCCATCAGCTCGGTGTCGCCCTTGCGGAAGCCAATCCCGTACTCCTCGGCGGCCAGCGACTCCTCGAGGATCGCGAAGCTGTGCTTGCCGGAGCGGCGGATGCAGTCGTTGGCGACGATCAGGTCCATGACCACGGCGTCCACGCCCTGGGATTCGAGGTCCATCAGCGCGGTCAGGTAGTCCTTGACCTCGACGACTTCGGCGAGGGAGTCCTTGAAGGCGGGCGTGTCGTCGATCGCTTCCTTGCCGGAGGAGCCGGCCTGGGTGGCGACTTTCTTGCCGGCGAGGTCGGCGAGGGTCTTGATGCCGGAGTCGGGGCGCACGACGGCGACCTGGGCGTTGCGCAGGTACGGCGGGGAGAAGGTCATCGCTTCCTTGCGTTCCTCGGTGATGGTGAAGCCGTTCCAGATGCAGTCGATGTTCTTGGTGTTCAGCTCGAGCTCCTTGGCATTCCAGTCGATGGGCTGGAGCTTGAGGTCGAGGCCGAGGCGCGCGCAGGCTTCCTTGGCGAGGTCGATGTCGTAGCCGACGATCTCGTGGTTCTCGTCGCGGAACCCCATGGGCGGGAACGAATCGTCCAGACCCAGCACGAACGTGTTGGGAGCGGACTTGTCCGCGGGCGAACAACCGACCATCGTCAAAGCCGCGGCCACGGCCGCCAGCCACGTCAAACTCTTCTTCATCGTCAATCCTTTCTGGTTGTTGGGGAGATACGGTACGGACGCCGCGCGGTGGCGGCATCCATGTCCCATTTACCCCCAATCCCCGCCCGGCGTCCATCCAAAAACGACGGAGGGCGCCCCGGGCGGTGGATGGAACACCTCCGGGACGCCCGGATCGCCCTGTCCGGACCCTGCGCGGGATTGCAGAAAAACCAACGGGATCCTGCAGATTCCATCCGGCTTCCGGCGGCGGGGGGCCTCGCCGCCCCATGCCTCCCCGGCAGGCGAACCGTCAGCGGACGGGAGGGAGGAGGGAGGCGAGGAGGAGGAGGCCGAAGAGGAAGTGGAGGCGGGCGAGGAGGAGTTCCTCGCGGTGGGCAATGCGACGCCGGGCGACGGAGGCGAGCCAGGGGAAGGAAGGAGGGAGGGCGAGGAGGGTCAGGAAGGAGGAGCACGGTAGGCGGGTGGCGGCGACAAGGAGCGCGGTGAGGGCGAAGACGGCGGCGAACGCGGCCAGCGCGGCGGGGTGGGCGGCGCGGCCGAGCAGCATGGGGAGGGTCCGGATGCCGGCGGCGCGGTCGTCGTCGAGGTCCCGCAGGTTGTTGTTGTAGAGGAGGAGGGCGGTGAGCATCGCGACGGGGAGCGCGGCGAGGAGCGGACGGGCGGAGAAGGTTCCGGTCTGGCACATCCAGCCGCCGAGGGGCATGCCGAGGCCCATCATGAGGAAGACCCAGACTTCGCCCAGCGCGAGGTGCTTGGGGCTTCGCGGTCCGGCGCAGTAGCCGGCGGCGCCGACGAGCCCCGCGGCACCGAGCACGACGAGTCCGGGGGACCGGAGGCGCCAGGCGAGGGCGAGTCCGGCGGCGGCGGCCAGCGCGGCGCAGAGGCACGCGGCCCGGAAAACGCGGCGGGGGGTGAGTTCGCCGGAGAAAATCATGGCGGAGCCGCATTTGCCGGGCTCGCGGTCGACGCCACCGGTGTAGTCGAAGTAGTCGTTCCAGAGGTTGGCGGCGGCGTGGATGAGCATGCCGGCGGCCGTCGCGGCGGCGAAGCGCCCCCACGAGAACGCTTCCCCGCACCACCGTGCGTACAGCCCCCCCAGCGCCACCGCCGTGAAGCTCGTCGAGAAGGCATAGAAGCGGACTGCCCGCAGCCAGAAGCGGAGGAAGCGGATCACGGGAAGTCTTCCTCCGTCTCCGCGCGGACCGCGGCGTGCACGATGCGCCATCCGTCCTCGCCGCGCCGCCAGCGGATCGTGGCGTGCAGCGGACCGCGCCAATCGGCGCCTTCGCCGGAGACCCGCAGTCCGGCGGAGGCCTCGGTATCCACCGCGTCCGGGCCGGGGCGCCCGGCGGCGACGGCGCGAAGTCCATCCAGATGCAGATGCACCCGCGGGGCCTCGGCGAGCAGGGCGGCGTGCAAATCCTTGATCTCGCGGCGGCCTTCCACGGACCACGCGTCGCCGTCCCACGCGAACTCCGCCACCGCGTCCGGCGCGAGGGCCCCCTCGACGGCGAGGAGGCGGCGCGCCGCGTCGAGAGGCGGAAGCGGCGCGGCATCGAGTTCCAGCGTGGCCGCGAGCGCGAGGGTACGGCGGGCCAGGCGCGCTCCGGGGGAGAACCAGTGCGCGATCCATGCCGCCCCGGCGACGAGCGCGCCGGCCGCCAGCGCCAGCGCCGCCGTCCGCACCGCGGAAAACCCGGCGGGGCGGCGCGCGGGGGACATTTTTCGTCCCGGCGTGAAATTGGGCTGGCGTTTCATCGGCATTCATCATACAAAGATGGCTGATTTTGGAAAACCGGAAAGAATCCCCATGAGCACAGACCCTTCCATGCAAGAATACGCCGCCGCCGCGCGGGAAATCCTCTCGACCCTCCTCGGACTGCTGCAGCTCGACGCCGAACTGCCCGAACCCGCCATCGAGGACGGACAGCTCTTCTTCCAGATCGAGACGCCGGATGCCGGGCGCGTCATCGGCCGCACCGCGCAGAACCTCGACGCTTTGCAGTTCATCCTCAACCGCATGATGTCGCGCCGCTTCGACGACGCCCCCTACTGCGTCGTGGACGCCGGCCACTACCGCGAACAGCGCCGCGAAAAGCTCCTCGCCGACGCCGCGGCCGCGCTCGAACGCGTGCGGGCGACCGGCCGCTCCTGGCGGATGCCGCTGCTCAATTCCATGGAGCGCCGCATCATCCACCAGGCCCTCAAGAACTGCCCCGACATCCTCACCCACTCCGAGGACGAGGAACCCGACGGACGCAAGCGCGTCGTCATCTCCCTCGACCCCGCCTACACCGCCCCCGCCGAACCCGAGGCCGCCCCGGAAGCCGACGGAGCCGAGCCCCCCGCCGGAGACGTCCCCGAAGTCCCCGCGCCGGACGCCCCATCTTTCTGATTGCAATCTGCGCGCGCGCGCGGCAGGATGTACCCAACCCAGCGAAATGACGAACGGAGTACGAAATGGCCAGACTGATCGGTGTGACGGGCGAGTTCAAGGATCGCGAATACCCTTTGGAAGAAGGTGAAATCACCATCGGACGCAAGACCGACAATACCATCCTCCTCGACAATCCCACCGTATCCAGCCACCATTGCGTCCTGACCCTCGCCGGCACCTCCTGCTCCCTCCAGGACCTCGACTCGACCAACGGCACCCGCCTCAACGGCCGCTCCGTCAAGGGCGAACCCGCCGACCTCCACCACAAGGACATCCTCCAGCTGGGCGACCTCGAATTCATCGTCGACGCCCCCGAACTCTCTTCCGCCTCCGCCGCCCGCTACACCGACGCCGACGCCGAAATCGCCACCGACGCGATGGAGGCGCCGCAAGACTTCAACACCATCTCCCCCTTCGGCGCCCCGCCGCGCGAACGCAAGGGCATCTGGTACTTCCTGCTCATCGTCGTCGGCATCCTGACCCTCCTCGCGCTGGGCGTCTTCGGCGTCATGCTCGCCGGCGCCGGCCCGGCCTGATCCGCCGCGTCCCGCGTGCCGTGCGGCGCGACGCGTTCACCCTCGTCGAACTGCTTCTGGCCGTGGCCCTGTCCGCCATGGTCGCCGCCATTCTCGCCGCCGTCGTGCACGGCCTCGTGCGCGGCGACCGCGTCCAGACCCGCCACCTCGCCGGCCCCGACGCCGCCCGCAGCGCCCTCCTCCGCATGGCCCGCGACGCATCCTGCGCATTCGCACCCGACGGCGGAGGCCGGGAGAGCGACGACCCGGCCCCCTTCGCCCTGACCCGCCCCGGGACCGACGACCCCGCCGAACCCGACCTCCGCCTCGAATTCCATCTCCCCGTCCCCTCCCGCGCACCGTATCTGCCCGGCTTCTACGGCCTCGACCGCGTCGTCTACGAAGTCCGCCGCGTCCCCGGCACGGCCGCCGATGCCCCCGCCCTCCGCGAACTGGTCCGCCGCTCCGCCCCCTGCGCCGGGCCCCGTACCAACGACGTCGCGACCGCCATCCTCCTCCGCGCCCCCTTCACCCTCGACATCCGCATTCCCGGCGAGGAGGACGCCGACGTCTGGCCCCTACCCTCCGCCGCCCCGGCTCCCCTCCCCTCTCCACCGAGACCCTCGTCCACTGCGCCCACGCCCTCCCCCCACGCGCCTCCTCCCCCGTCCCTCCCTGATCCGCATTCCTTGCCACTCCCCGGAAGTCCCCTCCGCCGGGCATGCGTTCCCCGCATTTGGAAACAGGAAAAACATTCGACTTTTCCCCATCCGTCCCCCATTCCCCCCACCATGAAAATCTTCCCGTCGCCCCCCCCTCCGACGACTCCCACCCAAGCCCTCGACCGGACGGGGGAGGCGCCGTCAACGAGGAGAAATGGCGATTGTTTCCCGTCCCGCCACTTTTGGTTCGCCAAGCGGCGCCGCCTGTGGCATTTTCCTTTCCATGCAGAAAGCCAAGACACAACAGGCCGTCCCTCCCGCCCCCGCCGTCCCGCGCCACGTCGCCATCATCATGGACGGCAACGGCCGCTGGGCCAAGAAGCGCGGCCAGCCCCGCCTCGCCGGGCACCGCGCCGGCGCCGACGCCCTGCGCCGCGCCCTCCGCGCCTGCCGGAACCACGGGGTCGAGTACCTCACCGTATACGCATTTTCCACCGAGAACTGGGTCCGCCCCAAGCTCGAAGTCACGGGCCTCATGCGCCTGCTGAAGACCTTCCTCAAGAAGGACGAGCACGAGCTCCACGAGAACGGCGTCCGCCTGCGCGTGACGGGCCGCATCGGCGACCTCCCCCCCGCGGTCCGCGCCGAGCTGGAGCGCGTGATGGAGGCCACGAAGGACCACACCCGCGGCCAGCTCATCCTGGCCCTCAGCTACGGCGGCCGCGCGGAAATCGCCGACGCCGCCCGCTCGCTCGCCGCCGACGCCGCGGCGGGCCGCCTCGACCCGGCGGCCATCGACGAAACCGCCGTCGCCTCCCGCCTCTACCTCCCCGACGTCCCCGACCCCGACCTCCTCATCCGCACGAGCGGCGAGTGCCGCCTGAGCAACTTCCTGCTCTGGGAGGCGTCCTACAGCGAGTTCGTCTTCACGGACGTCCTCTGGCCGGACTTCGGCGAGGACGATTTCGCGGCCGCCCTGGCCGAGTACGCCCGGCGCCAGCGCCGTTTCGGAGCCCCGTCATGAAACAACTGCCCGACATCAAGTTCCGCCTCATCAGCGGCTTCAGCATCGCAGGCCTCCTCTTCGCCGCGGTCTTCCTCCTCCCCGACGCCGGGATACCGGTGGTCCTGGCGCTGCTGGGCGTCGTCCTGTCGCTCGAATTCTACAAGCTCGAATCGGCGGCGGGCATCCCGAACTTCAACGTCCTCGGCACGCTGGCGACTGTGGCGCTGGTGGCCGTCGCGTGGTGGACGGGCGTGCGCGACCCCGCGACGGCGGGCACCTGGGACGCGGTCGTGCTCTTCCTGACGACCATCGCCGTCCTGCTCCGCCAGTTCCCGCAGAAGAACAACCCGCATCCCATCCAGACCATCGCGGGCACGCTGCTCGGCGTCCTCTACATCGGCCTGCTCTGGAGCTGCCTGGCGAAGCTGCTGGTCTTCGGCCGCCCGTCCGCCGCCGAGTCCTCCATCTGGACCGTCTCCGGCCTCCACCTCCCCGGACGCTGGCTCCTCCTCTACTCCCTCTTCGTGGCCAAATTCACCGACATCGGCGCCTACCTCGTCGGCTGCGCCTTCGGCCGCCACAAACTCATCCCGCGCATCTCCCCGGGCAAATCGTGGGAAGGCGTGATCGGCGGCATCGCCATCGGCACCCTCGTCGGCTGCATCGTCGTCCACTTCGTCCCGGCGGCCAACTACGCCCCCTACGGCCTGACCGTCCCGCGCGCGATTCCGCTGGGCATCTGCCTGGCCATCTGCACGGTCGTCGGCGACCTCACCGAATCCCTCTTCAAGCGCGCGAGCGGCCTCAAGGACAGCGCCTCCGCCATCCCCGGCATGGGCGGCCTCCTCGACGTCGTGGACAGCATCCTCTTCGCCGCCCCCGCCTTCTACCTCTACCTCCGCCTCGCCGCCGCCCTCGGCTGGGCCCCCGCCGCCTGATTGCTGGCCGTGCATTCCGAAAAAGTCAGACAATTCCGACAATTTCTGACAATTCTTTTCGCTTTCCCGTTGTCGGAATTGTTTTTCCAGTTGTCATAATTGTCGTTTTGGTTTTCCGCCCATGCTCTCCACCCTCCTCTGCATCCTCGCCATCATCCTCCTCTTCGCCCTGACGATCCTCGTCCACGAAGGCGGACACTTCCTCGCCGCGCGCCTCCTCGGCCTCGTCGCCGACACCTTCTCCATCGGAATGGGCCCCGCCCTCTGGCGCCGCAAGATCGGTGCCACCACCTACAAGATTGGCCTCCTGCCCATCGGCGGCTACGTTGCCCTCCCCCAGATGGACCCCAACTCCCCCCCTCCCCGCGACCTCCCGCGCATCGCCCCCTGGAAAAAAATCCTCGTCGCCGTCGCCGGCGCCGCCGGCAACATCCTCTTCGCCTTCCTCCTCGCCACCATCGTCTGGCACGTCGGCAAACCCGCGTCCCTCCAGGAACAGAACGCCACCATCGGCTACGTCGCCCCCGACACCCCCGCCTGGGAAGCCGGACTCCGCGAAGGCGACACCATCCTCGCCGCCAACGCCCGCCCCGTCGACACCTGGACCGCGCTCACGGAGGCCGTCGCCCTTTCCGCCACCGACACCATCGACCTGACCCTCCGCACCGCCGACGGCGCCACCCGCACCGTACCCCTCCCCACCGAAGACACCGGAATGGGCTTCCGCGTCCTCTCCGGCATCGACGGCATGACGCCCTGCCTCGTCGCCTCCACCTTCCCCAACTCCGGGGCCGCCGCCGCCGGACTCCGCCCCGGCGACCGCCTCACCGCCCTCGACGGCGCCCCCCTCTACTCCCGCGCCCACCTCGTTCGCCTGCTTGCCGCCAACGGCACCGCGCCCGTCTCCGTCACCTACCGCCGCGGCGCCGCCACCGCCACCGTCGCCATCACCCCCGCCTGGGACGACGAAGAATCCCGCCCCCTCCTCGGCGTCGTCTTCAACACCCTCGACGACCTCGACGAAACCGCCCGCACCCATCCCACCCCCTGGGCGCAAATCAAAGGCCACGCCGCGTCCCTCTTCCACTTCTTCCGCGCCCTCTTCACCCCCTCCACCTCCAAGGCCGCCGCGGGCGCCGTGGGCGGCCCCGTCATGATCTTCAGCATGTACTGGCTGATGATCCGCTCCAGCTTCATCCTGGCCATCTGGTTCACCGCCTTTTTGAACGTCAACCTCGCCATCGTCAACCTCCTGCCCATCCCCGTCCTCGACGGCGGACACGTCATCTACGGCCTCTGGGAAATCCTCACCCGCCGCCCCGTCTCCGCCCGCGTCGTCAACGCCCTCGCCAACCTCTTCGCGGGCCTCCTGATTCTCCTCTTCCTCTACCTCACCTTCCGCGACACCCTCCGCAACTGGTCCCTCTGGACCGCCCCATCCGCCCCCGAAGTCACCACCCCCTCCGTCTTCACCAACGCCCCCTCCGAATGACCGCCCGCTCCTCCGTGCGTCCGATCCCCGCCATTCATGGCGGGGCCCCCGTCCCCCTCCCCCTCTGGCGCGACTGGCGCTGGCAACTCGCCCACCGCCTCCGCACCCCCGAAGCCCTCTCCGCCGCCCTCCCCCTCACCCCCGCCGAGCGCCGTGCCCTCGCCGCCCCCGCCGCCTGGCGCATGCCCCTCCTCCTCACCCCCTACACCGCCTCCCTCCTCTCGACCCTCCCGCCCTCCCACCCCCTCCGCCGCGCCCACCTCCCCGACCTCCGCGAGGCCCGCCACGCCCCCGCCGAGTACCCCGACCCCCTCGGCGAAGACGCCCACCAGGTCGCCCCCCACCTCATCCACGCCTACCCCCACAAAGTCCTCTTCCTCGTCTCCCGCGACTGCGCCACCGCCTGCCGCTACTGCACCCGCGCCCACCTTCCCCCCTGTCCCGGCTGTCCCCCCCCCGACCCCGACCCCGCCCTCCGCTGGATTGCCGCCCATCCCGAAATCACCGACGTCCTTCTCTCCGGCGGCGACCCCCTCCTCCTCCCCGACGAAACCCTCGACGCCCTCTTGACCTCCCTCCGCGCCATCCCCCACGTCCGCCTATTGCGCATCGGCACCAAAGTCCCCGCCACCCTCCCCATGCGCATCACGCCGGCCCTCGTCCGCATCCTCCGCAAACACCGCCCCCTCTGGCTGAGCCTCCACTTCACCCACCCCGACGAACTCACCCCCGAAACGAAAAAATCCCTCCGCCTCCTCCTCGACGCCGGACTCCCCCTCTGCTCCCAGACCGTCCTCCTCCGCCACGTCAACGACGACGAATCCACCCTCCGCGCCCTCTTCGAGAACCTCGTCCTCAACGGCGTCAAACCCTACTACCTCCACTACACCGACGCCGCGCAAGGCACCGCCCACTTCCGCTCCCCCATCCCCCGCGGCCGCTCCCTTCTCCGCGCATTGAACGGCACCGTCCCCGGCTACGCCATCCCCCTCTTCATGCAAGACACCCCCGGCGGCGGCGGCAAACACCCCCTCGGCCCCTCCTGACCGCCCGCCCCCGGCGGACCGGCGGCGGAACCATGGGCGGGCGCGGGCCTGTTGCCGGGCGAGCAAAAGTGGAAGGGTTCGGGCGAGCAAAAGTGGAAGGTTCCAAGAAAGATTTCCATTGTGG
>CACXEY010000023.1 GCA_902766695.1 uncultured bacterium | reverse complement strand
CCTTCTACACCGAGGCCACCCAGTGGACCCTCGACGACCTCGTCGCCCTCGACGACTACAACCAGGGCGGCAACTCCTCCGACATCTACCGCTTCGGCGACGGCTTCGACTCCTCCCGCGACATCGTCGCCTTCTACTTCCGCGACGGCGGCGACTCCGCCGCCGGCGGCGACGACACCCTCTACTTCCGCGTCGACCTCGACGACCTCCAGGCCTACGCCGAAGACGCCCACCTCAACATCTACGTCGCCATGAACTTCGGCAACTACGGCAACGGCATCACCTGGCTCCCCGACGACGTCAACTGCAAGTCCGACATGAAGTGGAACGCCGTCTCCGGCGTCTACGACTCCCAGAACGGCTGCCTCTACGTCCAGAAAGGCACCTCCGAAGACTTCAACCGCACCGGCGGCTTCCGCGGCGCCTTCTTCAACTCCGAAGTCGACACCGTCGCCTGGTCCGTCGACCGCAAAGTCCTCGTCGACGCCGGCTGGAACGGCATGGGCGACAACCTCCTCTTCCAGGTCTACACCACCAAGGACTTCACCAACGACGACGGCGGTTCCGGCGACAAGGGCGGCCTCAACGACTTCGCTGACACCATCGGCGACGACTGGATCTGCTCCGACTACTGGAACGACGCCAACTACATCGCCCAGAACGGCAAGTTCACCACCTGCGTCACCCGCGGCAACCCCAACTACGGCTGGAACAACCGCAACGCCCACGCCAAGCTCGCCATCGTCGCCCACGGCAACCAGGCCGTCGAGCCCGCCCACACCATGCACGGCCTCGTCGACAACGGCGAAGGCGGCGGCTACCAGCGCCCCGTCAAGATCCACAACATCTACACCAACTGCCCCATGAACCTCCACATCACCCCCACCCTCGCCATGGCGATGGAGTGGGCCGGCGTCGGCACCGAAAAGACCTGGTTCTCCGGCCCCGCCTTCAACGACGCCATCCGCGACGGCATCGCCAAGGGCGCCTTCCGCCTCCTCGGCTCCACCTACTCCGACCACATCCTCAAATACTTCCCCGACGCCTTCAACGCCGCCAACGCCGCCCTCGCCCAAGACACCCTCAACGCCATCTACGGCCGCGGTTCCAACGTTGTTTCCACCAACATCTTCTGGCTCTCCGAGCGCGTCGCCGACGCCAACATCCTCCGCCGCCTCGCCCTCATGGGCTACCAGGCCACCGTCGTCGACCAGACCCCGCACGTCCTCGAATGGTTCGGCCGCCAGAGCGCCCTCGGCGACGACTCCTACAAGATCCAGCGCTACTGGGCCTACGACACCGACAGCGAACAAGGCCAGGAAATCAAGGCCTTCGTCCTCTCCTCCTCCGCCGAACAATTCCGCTTCGACAACACCGACAGCGGCCTCTCCTCCGACCTCCGCCACCTCTTCCTCCGGCGCGCCCGTTCCGGCGGCACCGCCATCTCCTCCATCTTCTACCGCTGGGAAGACTTCACCTCCACCGAAAACGCCAACGGCTACGACCACAACCTCCGCTGGATCGCCAACCACCCCTGGATCCAGGTCGTCACCCTCGAAGACGCCCTCGTCGACCCCGGCCTCTCCAACGAACTCGTCTACAAAGACATCTGCGCCACCAACGGCATGGGCATGCAGGACTGGGTCCACCACGCCTGCAACGGCAACTACGACTACTGGTACTACGGCGACGCCTCCCGCGAGAACCACTCCCGCAACCTCGAATCCCTCTACGACAAAGTCTTCGAAGTCCGCCAGGGCACCAACCTCCCCTCCGGCACCATCTACGGCGACGCCACCAACGGCATCGTCCAGGCCGCCTGGACCGCCGTCGCCGGCATCGCGAACCCCGACGTCAAGCGCCTTGCCGAGGCCACCATCTTCGCCTCCGCCTTCGAGACCGCCTTCCACGACGAAGACCACAACAACCTCGACCGCTGGTCCTTCGGCGAATACATGTTCCCTGCCACCGACCGCGACAAAGGCCTCATGTCCATGGCCTGGCGCGCCCAGTCCCGCACCCGCCTCGCCGCCGTCTTCGCCGAAGTCGACGCCTGGGCCGCGGCCCACGACGGCCTCCGCGCCTACTCCAAGGACATCGACCTCGACGGCGAACCCGAATACATCCTCCGCAACGACGCCGTCATGGCCATCTTCGAAGCCGAAGGCGGCCTCATGACCGGTGCCTGGCTCAAGGACGGCACCAACGTCTGGCAGATGGTCGGCAACTTCGCCGCCCAGCCCGAAACCGGCTACGAGACCCACTCCACCGGCGACACCACCTCCATCCGCGGCGCCGCGATGAAAGACAAATCCATCGGCGGCGAGCCCATGACCGCCGCCAAGCACACCGTCACCACCGGCAACGGCAAACTCACCTTCAAGAGCGGCTCCCTCACCAAGACCGTCACCCTTGCCAACGCCACCGCCAACGCCTTCGCCATCAACTACAGCGCTTCCGGCAAGGCCATGTACGTCCGCAACGGCCTCTCCCCCGACCTCTCCACCCTCCTCGTCCGCGGCCAGACCCCCATCACCGAAGAAGCCGCCGGCAACACCCTCTCCGTCACCACCGACTCCGGCACCCGTACCCTCACCGCCGCCATCGACGTCACCACCGGCAGCATCAACACCTCCGCCAAGGACAAGGAAACCGACTGGGACACCGTCAACATGCGCAACGCCGCCCACGTCCGCGACGTCGAAGTCTCCGGAAACGGCACCCTCGCCTACAACCTGACCTTCACCGTCGGCGAATCCGCCTCCGTCCTCCCCGTCTGGTCCGAACTCCCGGCCCCCGCCCTCGTCCTGGGCGACACCTGGAGCTTCGAGCCCGCCACCCACATCCTCGAAGGCGACCCCGAACCCGAAATCACCGTCGCCACCACCGCCACCGGCTACACCTTCGAAAACGGCCTCTTCACCTTCACCCCCCTGGCCCCTGGCGCCTACACCTTCGTCTTCACCGCCGCCAACACCGCCGGCAGCGTCGAGGCCACCCTCACCGTCTCCGTCAGCTCCGTCACCCCGTACGAAACCTGGATGGAAGAGCGCGGCTACCCCGGCACCACCCCCGCAACCGACACCAGCGCCGCCACCGGCCAGACCTACGGCTGGCACTACGCCACCGACATCCACCCCGACGACGACACCCCGCTGGAGATCGTGATCACCAACCCCGCCACCAGCACCTACACCATCCCGGCCGCCTCCACCAACCGCCTCTACAACCTCCTCTGGACCACCGACCTGACCCAATCCTTCACCACCAACGCCCTCGGTCGCGGCGCCCCCACCGCCCTCCTCCCCTTCCCCACCAACACCTCCTGGTTCGGCGGCCTCGAAGTCACCGTCCCCACCCCCTGACGCCCCCTCCCATCCCTCTCCGTCCCGCGCCGCCCCGGAATCGGGGCGGCTTCTTTTCGGGACGGGCGGTCTCCGCTCTCTTCTTCGCGGACCCCGGTTTTGCGTTGCGGAGAGGGGGACGGCAAGGTATGGTGCGGGGCGATTTTGCGGGCGGGCGCCTGGATGGCGGCCGCCCCGGTACGAAAGGTTTGCCATGATCATCGTGATGAAAGAGCGGGCTCTCGAAGCCCAGATCGCCGCCGTGCAGGAGAAAATCGAGGCGTACGGCCTCAAGGCGCATGTCTTCCGCGGGGAGAGCAAGACCGTCATCGGCCTGATCGGCGACGTGTCGAAGGCCGATCCGGCGGCGTTCCGGATGCTGCCGGGCGTCGAGGACGCCATGCCCGTCGGCAAGCCCTACAAGCGCGCCAGCCGCGAATTCCGCGGGGAGCGGACGGTCATCGCGATTCCGCCGGTGCGCGGCGGGGACCGGGGACTGGAAATCGGCGGCAACGGGGTGGTCGTCATGGCCGGGCCGTGCGCGGTGGAATCGCGCGAGATGCTGCTGTCGCTGGGGGCGTACCTGAAGGAATCCGGCGCGCGGATGCTCCGCGGCGGGGCCTTCAAGCCGAGGACATCGCCGTACTCGTTCCAGGGGCTCGGCGTGGAAGGGCTCAAGTACCTCGCCGAACAGCGGTCGATCGTGGGGCTGCCGATCGTGACGGAGGTGATGGATTCGCGGGATGTGGAGATGTTTTCGGAGTTCGTGGACCTCATCCAGGTCGGCGCGCGAAACATGCAGAATTTCGCGCTGCTCAAGGCACTCGGCCAGTGCGGCAAGCCGGTGATGATCAAGCGCGGCCTCTCGAACACGCTGGAAGAGCTGCTGATGAGCGCGGAATACGTGCTCAACGCGGGCAACGAGCAAGTCATCCTCTGCGAACGCGGCATCCGCACGTTCGAGAAGTTCACGCGCAACACGCTGGATTTGAGCGCGGTGCCGGTGCTCAAGCGCGAGAGCCACCTGCCCGTGGTGGTCGATCCCAGCCACGGCGTCGGCCATTGGGACCTCGTCGCGCCGATGGCGCTGGCGGCGGTCGCGGCCGGGGCCGACGGGCTGATCGTGGAGGTGCATCCCGAGCCGGCGAAGGCGGTGTCGGACGGCGGGCAGTCGCTCACGCCGCGGCATTTCAAGGAGATGATGGAGGGGTTGGAGAAGGTCGCACGGGCGGTGGGGCGGTCGCTGGCGTGAGGGGAAAAAAGGCGACGAAGCGACGAGACGACGAGGCGACGAGGGGGAGCGAGCAGCAATGAACGAGATGCAAGAGCAACGCGTGGCCATCCTGGGCCTCGGCCTGATGGGGGCGTCTCTGGGGCTGGCGTTGCGCGCCCAGGGCGTGCACGTGGTCGGCTACAACCACTCGCCGGCGAATGCCCGAACGGCGCTGGAACGGGGGGCGGTGGAGGCCATTGCGCCGACTCCCGCGGAAGCCGTCGCCGGAGCGTCGCTGGTGGTGCTGGCGGCGCCGGTGCTGGCGAACATCGCGTTCGCGGACGAAATCGCGGGGGCGCTGGCCCCGGACGCGGTCGTCACGGACATGGGGAGCACGAAGGGCGAGTTCTGCCGCCGCGTCGCGGCGGCGCACCCGGGGATGTGCCTGGTGGGGAGCCATCCGGTGGCGGGGTCGGAGAAGCAGGGCGCGGGCGCGGCGCGGGCGGACCTGTTCCAAGGCCGCCGCTGCGTGGTGACGCCGCTTCCCGGCAAGCCGGAGGGGGCGGTGAAACGGGTCGAGGCCCTCTGGCGCGCGGTCGGGGCGGTGACCATCCGGATGTCCCCGGAGGCCCACGACCGCCTGCTCGCCCGGACGAGCCACCTGCCCCACCTGGTATCGGCCGCGCTCGCGGAAACCATCGGGCGCGACCGGGCGGCGGAAGTCGGAACTTTCTGCGGGCCGGGCTTCTGCGACACGACGCGCCTCGCCGCCGGCTCCGTTCCCATGTGGCGCGACATCCTCGAAACGAACCGCGCGGCCATCGAATCGGAATTGCGGGCTTTCAAAGATGCCGTGGATGCGCTATACAGGGACATCCACGCGGGAGACTCGGTCTCCTGGACCCGGTTCCTCGACCGGGCCCGGGCCGCCCGGGCCGCCTTGCTGGAAGGACGCGCGGCGTCCGCCCCATCCGAACCCCCTTCTCGCACGACATGATCCAGACCCAGAGCAAAATCGTCCATCCCGGCGGCTTCACCGGCGGAATCGTCCGCGTACCCGGCGACAAGAGCATCTCGCACCGGACCGCGCTGCTCGCCGGCATCTCGTCCGGCGTCAGCACCATCTCCGGCTTCCTCCAGGCCGAGGACTGCCTGAACACCCTCAAGGCCATGGAAGCCTTCGGGGCGCGGTCCTGGTTCGACGAGGACGGCATCCTCTCCATCCAGGGCACCGGCGGCAAGATGCTCGAACCGGCCGGCCCGCTCGACGTCGGCAACTCCGGCACCGGCATGCGCCTGCTCGCGGGGCTCTGCGCGGGGTCGCCCATCACGGTCACGCTCTCCGGCGACGAATCGCTGAACTCGCGCCCGATGCGTCGCATCCAGGAACCGCTGGAGCGGATGGGCGCGAAGATCGACCTCACCGACGCGGGCACGGCGCCGATGACCATCCACGGCGGCTCCCTCCACGGCATCGAGTACTGCCTGCCCGTCAACAGCGCGCAGGTCAAGAGCTGCTGCATCCTCGCCGGCCTCTACGCGGACGGCACGACCACCGTCGTCGAGCCCGTCCCCACGCGCGACCACACCGAGCGCATGCTCCGGGCCGTCGGCGCGCCGATCAAGGTGGACGGGCAGAACATCTCCATCCAGGGCTACGGCGCCAAGGGCCCCAAGTTCCTCGCGCGCCCCTACGTCGTCCCCGGCGACTTCTCCTCCGCCGCCTACTGGCTCGCCGCCGCCGCCGCCATCCCCGGCTGCGAACTTCGCGCCGAAAACATCGGCCTCAACCGCCGCCGCACCGCGCTGCTGGACGTCCTGCGCCGCATGGGGGCGGCCGTCGAAGTCGAGCGCACCTCCCTCGCGGCCGATCCCGAAGTCTACGGCAACGTCACCGTCCGCGGCGCCGCCCTGCGCGGCACCGAAGTGCGCGGCGAGGAAATCCCCAACCTCATCGACGAGCTGCCCCTCGTCGCCGTCCTCGGCGCCCTCGCCTCCGGGCGTACCGCCATCCGCGACGCCGCCGAACTGCGCGTCAAGGAGTCCGACCGCATCGCCGTCATGGCCGACAACCTCGCCTCCCTCGGCGTCTGCGTCAGGGAACTCGACGACGGCCTGCTCGTCGAAGGCCCCGCCCGCGTCTCCCCCACGCGCGCCATCCGCACCCACGGCGACCACCGCATCGCGATGGCCATGGCCGTGCTCGCCATCTTCTCCGACGCTCCCGTCTGCATCGGGAACGTCGCCTGCGTCGATACTTCGTACCCCGAATTCTGGAACCAGTTGCAACAACTAGGAGTGAACGTTGAATAAGCAAAACACCATCGTCGTCGCCGTCGACGGCCCGTCCGCCTCCGGCAAGTCCACCGTCTCCCGCCGCACCGCCGCCGCCGTCGGCTGGATCTACGTCGATTCCGGCGCCCTCTACCGCGGCGTCACCTGGAAATGCCTCAAGGAAGGCATCGACGTCAAGGACGCCCAGGCCGTGACGAACCTCCTCATCAAGATGAACTTCCAGCTCACCTGCAACGGCGAAGCCGTCGGCTACCTCATCGACGGCGAAGACCCCGGTATGGAAATCCGCGGCGAAGCCGTCCGCGCGCACGTCGCCGACATCGCCGCCCAGCAGCCCGTCCGCGTGTTCATCGTCGACAAGCTGCGCCAGATGACCAAGTTCGGCAACCTCGTCATGGAAGGCCGCGACATCGGAACCGTCGTCTTCCCCGACTCCCCCTTCAAGTACTACCTCGACGCCGACCCCGCCGAACGCGCCCGCCGGCGCCACGCCGAACTCGCCCAGCGCGAAGGCAACAGCGACGTCACCAAGGTCCTCGACGCCCTCAAGGCGCGCGACCAAAAGGACTCCAACCGCGCCACCTCCCCGTTGCAGATCGCCCTCGGCGCCAAGATCATCAACAGCACCGGCATGACCATCGAGCAGGTTGTCGACACCATCGTCGGCGACCTCAAGGCCGCCGGCCTCGCCTGACGCCGCCCCGGGGCCCCGCCATGGCCGCGACCGGAACCGAATCGCGCTTCTGCCCGCCGCTCTACTGGACCGCCCGGCGCGTCGTCTGGTGGTTCCTGCGGGCCGTCCACCGCCTGGAAATCCGCGGCACGGAAAACATTCCCTGGCGCGGGCCCGTCATCCTGGCGGCGAACCACTGCAGCTACCTCGATCCGCCGGTCCTGGCCATGGTGTCGCCGAACCGCAACGTCCGGTTCATGGCGCGCGACACGCTCTATTCCAATCCCGTCGCCCGCTGGTTCTTCCCGCGCGTCGGGCTCATCGCCCTCGACCGCACCCGCGGCGACCTGGCGGCCCTGCGCACGGCCATTTCCTCGCTGAAAGGCGGCGACGTCGTCGCCCTCTTCCCCGAGGGAACCCGATCCCCCGACGGCCAGCTCAAGGAAGCCAAGGGCGGCATCGGCTTCCTCATCGCCAAGAGCCAGGCCCCCGTCGTCCCCTTGCGCATCTTCGGCACCTACGAAGCCCTGCCCAAGGGAGCCGCCCGTCCGCGCCCGGCCCCGATCAGCGTCCGCGTCGGCCCCGTCATCACCCCGGAAGAAATCCGCGATTCCATGCCCGAAAAAGGCGACTACGCCGCCGCCGCCGCCCTGGTGATGAAGCGGATTGCGACCCTGGAGCCGGTCACGGACTGATTTTCCGGGAGCGGTTCACGCCCGGGACCTGCTTGAATCGTGCAGGAGGGATTCCATTCGCCGCGGCAGAGTACCTGACGGACACCACGGCCCGCCTCCTCTCCGACGGGAAGCGCAAGGCCGTCGTCGCCGCCCGGTCGCGTTGCGGCATCGTGCGGTAAAAGAACGGAAAGGAGAATACAAATGGCCATGAAACGCGCAAATCGCAGCGGGACCGGCCCGCGCTCCTCCCTTGCGGTGCCTGCAAAGCGCCATAGGGATTCCCGGAAACCGGCATCGCGGACGGACGCGGATCGACGGGCCCCCGACCGGCTGCCGGCGGACCTGCGTCGGGTGTTGCTCGGCGAGGAGGAAATCCGGCGGCGGGTGGAGGAGCTGGCGGCGCAGATCGACGCGGACTGTCCGGAGTCGGAGGGCCCCCTGCTGGTGGTGGGGGTGCTGAAGGGCGCGTTCATCTTCACGGCCGACCTGGCGCGCAGGCTCCGGCGGCGGCACGTGGTGGACTTCATCGCGGTCTCGTCCTACCAGGGCGGGCAGACCAGCGGAAACGTGCGGCTGATGATGGACACGCGCCAGAACATGGAAGGCCGCCACGTGCTGGTGGTGGAGGACATCCTGGATTCGGGCTACACGCTGGACTTCCTGGTGCGGTCGTTCCGGCAGCGGAATCCGCTTTCGGTGCGCACGGCGGTGCTTCTGGACAAGCCGGCGCGGCACGTGCTGCCGCTGAAGGTCGATTACCTCGGCTTTTCCATCCCCGACGTCTGGGTCGTCGGCTACGGCCTCGACTACGACGAACAGTACCGCACCCTGCCCTTCATCGCCGAGATGCGCCCGCCGGCGGGCGGGTGAGGCCCCCGTTTCCCCGGACGGCCTGTTGTTCGGGGGGGAGGGTCGCGCTTCCGCGCGACCTTGCCGTGGTGGGGCGAGCACTCCGTGCGAGTCGAACGGACGGTTGGAACGGCTCGCTCGGAGAGCTCGCCCCACCCCCCGGCCGGGGGGTGGGACAACCGCGGGACGCCTCCTCCACAGGTGGGGCGAACTGTCCGACCTCTTTGTGCGCTTCGCCCGGGTCTGCCCCGGCGGCGTTTCGCGGTTGTCCGGCGTGCGGGGACATACTAGAATGCAAAGACGGGTGCGGGACCGTTGCCGTCGCGGCGCATGGCCGGACGGAAGGCGCGGAACCGGGCCCGCCAGGACTGCGACATGGATCTGATTCACGCGATGAACGAATTGGCCGCCGCCATCGGGATGCGGCCGGTGGAACCCGAGGAGTCGGGAGGCTTCACGCTGCTCTTCGACGGCGAGCACGAGGTGGCCTTTGCGCCGGACGGGGACGGGACGGTGTTCCACGCGGCCGTGGGCGAGGCGGCGGACCTGGACCGCGAGGGGCTGCTGTCGCTGCTGGAGGCGTCGCTGCTGGGCGCGGGTACGGGAGGGGCGGCGTTCGGGCTGCACCGGGCCGTCGGGGAGTTGGTGCTGTGGAAGCGGTACGGGGAGTTTTCGGGGCGCGCGGACCTGGAGACGGCCATCGGAGACTTCCTGGGGCTGGTGCTCGAGTGGAAGGAAAAGCTGGCGGCGGGGGATTTCGGGCCTCCGCCCGCGGACGCGGCGGTCCCGTCCGCGTTCGGAGGGAGTTTCTTGCAGGTGTGAGGGAGCGCGCCTTCGGCGCGAGTGGAAAGTGACAAGTGACAAGTTGGCGGGGTGCCGGCTTGCGGAAGGGAGGGGGCGGCAAGACCGGGTGGGGTGGGTGCGGGCGGAGGGCGAAAGGGAAAGCGGGCGGAAGGACAACACAAAGAATGCTCGATGGTGGGAGGATGGGAATGCGGGACAAACGTTCTCGGATTGGACGCAATCCGGTCGTTATCCGGGAAAGCCCGGTTTTCCAATGATTGGAAAAAATGTTTCCAATGGTTGGAAAAGTCGGGGCTGTTTTTCCAATGATTGGGAAAATTTTTCGTCCGTTTTCCAATGATTGGAAAACAATTTCCGGAAAAATCAAGGTGCTTTGATTTGGGCCTCTCCCCCCTAATTCCCCTGAGAGGTCTGGGCCCGGGAGATGATCCGGGCCACCATGTGCTGGTTGGATTCGTTCCAGCCGGAGGGGGGCGGGACTTTCAGGATGACCGACCCGAGGGTTTTCTCCATCACCAGCAGCACCGGGTGCTGGTAAAGGGCCGTCGAAGCCGCAAACCAGCCGATTGCGCAAAGCACGGGACGGACCATCACGCTGGTTCCGGTCAGGTCGGCAATGTATTCGTGGGCGGCGGCGGCGATGGCGCGGGCCTGCTTGTCTTCGTCGCGTCGCTGGTGTCCGTTCCAAAGCAGCCGTCGACCGTCGTATGTCACACGGGCCTCGCCTCGGGAGGGTTTGGAGTAGTTTTTGGTTTCGACGGCGAATACGCCGTTCGGGCCGACCAGCAGGTGGTCGATGTTGAAGGGCTTTCCGTCCTTTTCCAGCTGGATGTCGTGAAAAACGGAATACCCCTGCGGAATCAAATCGCGTTCGATGTATTGGGCGACGATGCGTTCGCCTTCCTCGCCGCGTTTCATCATCCGGTATTTCGGCAAAGCCTTGACGATTTTTCGCGCGGCAATGGCCACCCCCACCAGCATGACAGACGTGCCGAGCCAAATGCTGGGCTTGACCAGTCCGGTGACATGCAGGCATTCGAAAATGAAAATGACGACGGCAACGAATGCCACGGTCAATGGCACCTCAACTTCCCGCTCCCAAAGCTCTTCGGCAACTTTGTGCAATCCCTGACCAGGCAAATGCCGGAGTGTGGGGCCAATTTTGTGGTGTGGAGTCATGAACCCGAGATTACTTCACCGGGGCGGCCACGGCAAGACCGGGATGGGGAAATGGCTCGCGGGAGGTTCGCGGGGTGTGGGGGCGCTCGCTGGCTGCGGATGGGGGGGGAAGGGGAAAATGGTGAT
>CACXEY010000022.1 GCA_902766695.1 uncultured bacterium | reverse complement strand
TTTTCCTGCATGAAGTCGTCGTATTCGTCGTCGGTCATGGAATCGACGTCGATTTCGTAGCCTTCTTCGTCGACGGGCGGGAGGAGGCCTTCGGCGACCATCTGGGCGTCGCGGTCGGGGGTGAGCTGGACGGGGAGCGGCGGGAGGCCCTGGCGGAGGACTTCCATCTGGTAGTTCTGCAGGTGCTCTTCGAGGGCCGCGCCGGTGAGCTTGGGCTTGGGTATCTCGGGGGGCTTGGCGCGGGCGAGCTGGCGGGCCTTGCGGCGCTCGGCGTAGGAGAGGCGGCGCTCGGCGGCCTGCTTGGTGCGCTCTTCGACGGCTTCCTTGGAGAGGACCTGCGATTCGCCGCCGGCGCGCATGGTCAGGACCACGACTTCGTCGCCCTTGCGGAGGACGGCTTCCTCCTTGTCGTAGTCGACGTCGATGAGCTCGATGCCGCCTTCGGATTCGCCGACGTAGAGGGAGAAGTAGCTGTTGTCCTTGCGGTCCATGATGGCGGCGCGGACGTTGTGGTCCTCCTCGAAGAACCCCAGCAACTGCATGGACGCGGCGAAGGATTCGCTGACGGGGATGATCTTTTCGGGAATCTGCGAGGGATCGGGCGGGGCGCCGAAGGGCTGGCGGTCGAGGATGACCTGGTAGTCGGAAAACGGACGGATGTCCGCCCCCGCATGGAGGGCGGTGCAGAGGAGGGCGGCGAGGGCGGCCCGCCCGATACGGCGAATCCGGTTGGTTTCCATGGACGGAACCGTACCGCTTGCCGCGGAAATGCGCAACGAAGAAGTTGCCGCTGCCATCGGAGAAGAGATCGCCAGCGGGAAAACGGCCTGTTTTCATGGGGGGAGAGTGGGGAATCATGCGAGAAAACACCAATCTTTTCCGTGTTTTCAAAACGGCGACGCCCGCGCGGGCATGTCAGGTGGAGGAGCCGGAGAAAAACCCTGCCACCGGCAAGCGGCGGTGGCGTCCGACGGCGGGATGGGATTGCGTTCCGCCGCGGCGGGGGTATACTGCACGGACTCATGATTCGACTCCGACATTGGCTGTTCGCCGCGATGGTGGCGTTGGCGGCGTCCGGCGCGGTCCTCCCGCGCCCGGCGTCGGCGCAGGTGCGCACCCTCAAGGCGGTGGCTTTCTCCGGCAAGCGCTACGTCGCGCTCGCCGACATCGCCGCCATGTACGGGTTGCCTCTCGTCCCCCAGCCCGGCAAGATCCATCTCGTCCGCGGGCAGAACGTCAGCCTCCTCTTCACCGAGAACCAGCGGAAGGCGGTCATCAACGGGACCGTCGTCTGGCTGCACGCCCCGCTGACCCCCATCAAGGGGAAGTGGTACGTGAGCGACGCGGACGCGCAGTACGTCATCGACCCGCTCGTGCGGCCCTCGGCCTACCTCGGCGGGCGCGGGACGCAGACGGTCATCCTCGACCCCGGCCACGGCGGCAAGGACCCCGGATGCCACTCCTCCGCCGGACAGCAGGAGAAGGACACGGCGTTGGCGATCGCCCTCCGCGTGCGCGCGCACCTCCTCGCCGCGGGTCTCCGCGTGGTGATGACGCGCGACACGGACAAGTTCCTGGAGCTGGAGGACCGCCCCAAGCTGGCGTCGAAGCAGAAGGGCGACCTCTTCGTGAGCATCCACCTGAACGCGACGGCGAACACGGCGGTCAAGGGCGTGGAAACCTTCGCGACGGCCGCCGAGAACTATCCCGCCACCGCCGACGGCGACCTCTCCAAGAAGCACGCGGCCGAGCCGAACAACAAGTTCAACCACTCCAGCACGGCCCTCGCGAACCAGATCCAGAAGGCGCTCGTCGGCGTGACCCGCGCCGAGGACCGCGGCCTCAAGCGGGCGCGGTTCGTGGTGATCCGCGAGTCGTCGATGCCGGCGGCGCTGGTGGAGTGCGGTTTTTTGACGAACGCGGGCGAGGCCTCCAAGCTCGCCACGACGGTCTACCGCGAAACGGTCGCGCGCGGCATCGCGCAGGGCATCCTCAACTACATCGCCCTCGTCAACCGCGCCAAGAAGGAGCTCGGCGCGCCCGTCGTACAGACCCCCGCCGTGCCCGCGCTGCTCCCCGCCC
>CACXEY010000021.1 GCA_902766695.1 uncultured bacterium | reverse complement strand
CGCCGGTCCCGGCGCCCCGTCCGCCCGCCTGGCCGCCCTGGAAGCCTTCGACGCGCGCGCCATGGACTTCCTGCGCGCCCGTACCGACGACCCCGTCGCCCGCTCCGCGCCGTCCGGCCGCGCCGCCCTCTACGCCGAATTCCACGCCCGCTCGCCCGACGCCGCGGAAGCCGCCCTCCTGCTCGCCTCCGACGTCCTAGCCGCCGCCGGTACCGACCCCGCCACCGCCCTGGCGGCGGACACGCCCGGCCAGCTCGCCCGCTTCAAGACCTTCCGCCACGCGCTCCCCGAGAGCGTCAACGCCCTGCTCGACGAACGCCGCCGCACGCATCCGGGCATCGTCAAGCTCGGCTCCGACATGGCAGTGCCCGACAACCGCCTCCGGGACGTCCTCCGCCTCTACCGCGACGGTCTGGCCGCTTCCGGGCTCGAACACGTCGTGTTCGGCCACGTCGGCGACAACCACCTGCACATCAACATCCTGCCCCGCGACGAGGCGGACATGGCGGCCGGCGCGGCCCTCTACCGGGACTTCGCCGGGCAGATCGCGGCCTGGGGCGGCTCCCTCTCCGCCGAACACGGCATCGGCAAGGCCAAGACGGCCCTCCTCCGCCAGATGTACTCCGCCCCCGCCCTCGCGGCCATGTCCCGCATCCGCGATCTCCTCTCCCCGCTCCGCCTCCTCAATCCCGGCAACCTCGGCATCTGACGCCGCAGGGGCTCACGTCCCGGACCCCGCGGCCGCGGCGTCGGATTCCTCTTTCCAGAGGGTCCAGACTTGGCGGGTGGCGCCTGGGGGCTGGAAGAACCCGGACGCCAAGGGAAAATGCCGGTCGGCCGCATCCAGCCTAAAAGTCGGATAAAGCGGCCCTGAAAGGGATTGCCGACTTTTTCTCTATTCCAACATGTTGTTTTCTTGCATTTGTTATATGGGCTGTATTATTATACGGCCCACATACAAGGAGAGAACAACCATGCCACGACCATTCAGAAACGAAATCCGTGTCGGGAAGCACCGCCAAACGCAGAAAACGGCGACGTATACATCTACGAGCGGAGGACCAAGTACAATCCTTCGACGCAAAAGACGCAAACCATCGGCAAAAAGCTGATTGGCAAGATTCCAAAGGGCGAGACGGCCATGGTCCCGACACGTCCCAAGAAGCCGGCGGGAAGCAGGACCCGCGCGGCCGGGGCGGTGCCCGGGGTGCGCACCACGCGGCAACGGACGGGATTGACGGACATCCTGGAGCTGCTGGGGCGCGAGTCGGGTATCGACGGCGACATCCGGGCCTGTTTCCCGGCGGGCGACGCCGAAAAGCTCGTCAGCGTGGCGCGCTACTGGGTCGCCACCGGCGGCCACACCCTCCCGCGCATGGCCGCGTGGCAGGTCATGCATCCGGTGCCGTACCCGGGCGTGGTCAGCGTGGACGTGGCCAGCGACCTGTTCGGCGGCGTGGGCGTCAACGAGGAGGCCATACAGGGCGTGTTCCGCCGCCGCGCGGGGCGGCTCGGGAAGGGCGCGGCGCTGGCGTTCGATTCGACCACGGTCTCGTCGTGGTCGGAGCAGATCGGCGAGGTGCGTCCGGGGTTCAACAAGGACGGCGACGGGCTGGACGTGACCAAGATCCTCACGCTCTACGCGGAGGAGGAAGAGGACCCCATCGCGTTCGCGGGGCAGCCGGGCAACATCCCCGACGTCACCGCCATCGAAAACACGCTCGAACAGCTCGGCGCGCTGGGGCTCGACGACCCCACGGTCGTCACCGACAACGGCTTCTACAGCCAGAAGAACCTCGCCCGGTTCCATCGGCGCGGGCGGAAGTTCCTCACCCTCGTCGACACGCGCGTGGCGTGGGTGCGCGAGGCCGTGGAGGGCGTGCGCGAACGACTCGACGACGGCGACGCCATCTGCCCCTTCGATCCCGAAACCTGCGGAACCACGCTCGTGCGCGCGGAACATGTCTACGAGCCCGAAAACAAGAAGGCCGGCGTGCCGGCGCTGACCGGCACGCTCCATCTCCACGTGTTCCGCTCGCTCCAGCTGAGGGCGAAACAGGAAGTCGCCTTCAACCAGCGCCTCTCCGAGGTCAAGGGACTGTTGGAGGAGGGCGGGGAGCTGGGCGAAAGCGCGGAGCGCTGGAGCCAAAAGTACCTGGAGACCCAGGAGGAGGACGGCCGCCGGGCGGTTGCGTTCCGCAACGAAGCCATCCGCGAAGCCAAGCGCGGCTTCGGCGTGTTCGCCCTCGCGACGAACCGGCAGATGCCCACCTTCCGCGCCCTCGAACTCTACCGCCTGCGCAACGGTCTCGAAGACCACTGGGGCCAGGGCAAGCGCTACTGCGACGGCCGCCGCACCCGCTGCCACGGGGGCGACGTCCTGCACGGGCGCCAGTTCGCGCAGTTCGCGGCCCTCTGCTACCGCGCGGCGTTCGCCCGCAAACTCAAGGCCATCAAGGCCACCCTCGCCGCCCCGCCCCCCGGGAAGACCGCCGCCAAACTCCAGCTGGAGAAGAAGCTCCTGGGCTGGCTCGAAGCCCATTCCGTCCAGGACATCTTCGACTGGTTCGATTGCATCCAGACCACCACCGTCGAGACCCCGGCCGGACACTACCGCTGGTCCACGGAATCCGTTTCCCGCGACCGTCTCTTCCTCACCCTCCTCGGCCTAACCCCACCGGTATCGTGACCTCTTTCGACGACTTTTAGGATCCAGGCCGGGGGCTCAGGCAGCATCGCGGTCGGGACCGGGGCGGCATCGCCGACAGGTCGTGCAGGAGATGGAGGTCGTGGTTCCACCGGAGGGGGAAACGGGGGCGATTTTCATGGGGGATTGGATGGCAGAAACATGTGAAAAACAGCCATGTTTTCCGTAATCTCAAATGCATCCGCGAAAGGGGCGGACGGAGGGGGAGCGGAGGGGGGGTGTATTTTCGCGCGCGGGCCGGGAAGAGAAATCAGCGGGATGAGAAAATGACGGAGGGATGCAGGAGGGGGACAGGGGCGTTGCAGGGGCATTGAAAGGGGGCGGATGAAGGGGAAGAAAAAGGCCGGCGGGAAGAGGTGGGCTCTTACCTCCGGGACGCCTGAACAACTGGCGGCCCAGATTTTATGACCTGTCCTCGGGACGGGGCTGGAACAAAAAAGCCCCCTCCATGCAGTTTCAGACTTGGAGGGGAATTATGGCTAGCTCCCAGAACTCTTCGACCGTCAAGCATTCTATCACATGCGGCCACGTTGTAAACGGTCATTGCAAGGGGGTGTTGGCGAGCGCGCAAAAGTGGAATTCTCGGGCGAGCAAAAGTGGAAAGGGTCTGGATGGGGGGGGAAGAGGCTTTGAACCCCCTTGGGGGAGGGCGTCAGAAGCGGTATCTGCCGAGGATGGGAGGGATGGCCGGATTCGTCG
>CACXEY010000020.1 GCA_902766695.1 uncultured bacterium | reverse complement strand
TGGGCCATTCGCTGACCTTCCGGCTGCCGGGTTTTTCCTGGACCGCCCACTACCACATGACCGTGCGCGGCCTCGGGGCGGCCTCCCTCAAGCAGGCGCAGATCGACTGCACCGGAACGGTCCGCATCGACAACGCGACCGACACCGCCTGGCCCGGCGTGCGCCTCTCCTTCGCCGGCCCCCGCGACGCCCCGCCCGACGCCCTGGCCCCGCCCAAGCCGGTCGGCAGTCCCGAACTCGACCGCAATTCCCCGCTCGCCGCCCCGTGGTTCCCTCCCGACGCCCCCGAACCGGCGGTGCCGTCCGTCTGGCCGCTCCGTCTGCCCGCCGACCTGGCGGCCGGGGTGCCGACCGAAATCCCGTTCGTGGACATCGCGCGCAAGCCGGCCGCCGTCGTGCACGTCTACGACTCCGTGCGGGTGCCGATGCCGACCCCGGCCCCCGGGATGGCACTCGAACGGCGCCTCGACATCCCCAACACGCGCGAAATGGGACTCGGCTTCCCGCTCCTCCCCGGCCGCCTCGACTGGACCCTCGGCTCGCGCACCGCGCATCCCGACGTCCACGCCGTGACCGTGCCGCACACGCCGTGTCCCGGAACGCTGCACGTGTCCCTGGGCGACGTCGCGGGCATTCGCGCCGCGCGCGCCGCCCGGCCGCCCGTCGATTACCCCGACGGGACGCGCCAGCTCGATTTCACCATCCTCTTCGCCAACGACCTCGAAGGCGAAGCCGACATCGACGCCACCGAGCGCCCGCCCGCCGCCGCGTGGAACCTCGTCAGCTCCTCCATCCCCTGCATCGTGGACGACGAAGGGGCGCTCCGGTTCTCCTTCCCCCTCCCCGGCCGTTCCCGGAAGACGCTGACCTACCGCATCCGTCTGCCCGCCCCCTCCCCCTGATCCGCTCCAGCATGGCTCTCCGTTTCCGGCCGTCCCGTTCCCGCCCGCACTTTTGCAATCACGTGAAATTCCCGCCAATCCGCCCTTGAACCACCATGCTCCCCGCCCCATGAACGTCACGCCCGCGCCGGGCGGCAAGATGCTTCCGCGCCATCTTCCCCGCGCTTCCGCGTTGCCAAGCCGCGGCGAATGGGGTAAGGAAGGGATGGCGGAGCGCACGCCGGAGCGGCCGGCGCGCGCACGCCCCCAACACAAGGCGGTCGATCATGGCACAGGCAAAGGCAAAGGCACGCAAGGCGGCAACCCCGCGGTTCGAGCACGTCGGTTCGGAGATGCTCCGCGTGGACGCGGCGGACAAGGTCCGCGGCGCGACGAAGTACCTCGGCGACATCCCCCGCGGACGCGCGCTCGCCGGCGTCGTGGTCCGCTCGGACGTCCCGCGCGGCATCCTCAGGAGCGTGACCCAGGACCCGTCCTTCGACTGGCGCGGCGTGACGGTCGCGACGGCCGCCGACATCCCGGGCGAGAACGTCGTCCACATGCACGACCGCACGATGCCGCTGATGGCGGCCGTCGGCGCCGAAGTCCGCTACCGCGGCGAGCCCATCGCGATCGTTGCCGCCCCCACCGCCGAAAAGGCCCGCGCGGCCGCCGCGGCGGTGAAGTTCGCGATCGACCCGCTCCCGCCGCTCCTGCGGCTCCTCGACGACGGCGTCGAGCGCTTCAAGGCCGACCCCGCCTCGCTGGAGTACCTCAAGGAGCAGACCATCGAGAAGGGCGACGTCGCGGCGGGCTTCCGCGCGGCCGACCGCGTGATGGAGCGCGAATACCGCGCCGGCCACCAGGAGCAGCTCTACCTCGAACCCCAGGGCCTCTGCGTGACCCCCGAGCGCGACGGCGGAATCCGCGTCGAAGGCTCCATCCAGTGCCCCTACTTCCCGGCGACCGAGCTCAACGACGCCCTGCGCCTGCCGACCGAGAAAATCCGCGTCGCGCAGACCCCCATGGGCGGCGCCTTCGGCGGCAAGGAAGACTACCCCTCGATGCTCGCCGGCTACGCCGCCCTGGCGGCCCTCAAGGCGCGCCGCCCCGTGCGCATCTCCTACGAGCGCAACGAAGACATCCTCTACACCCCCAAGCGCCACCCCGTCTGGGTCCGCTTCAAGATCGGCTACAAGCTCGACGGCACCCCGACCGCCATCGACTGCGACTACCTCCTCGACGGCGGCGCCTACCTGACGATCTCCGACGTCGTCATGTACCGCGGCATCCTCCACTGCGCCCTTGCCTACGCCTGCCCCAACGTCAGCATCCGCGGGCGCGTCGTGCGGACCAACTCCATGCCGTGCGGCGCCTTCCGCGGCTTCGGCGCCCCGCAGGCCATCTGGGGACTCGAATCCATCATCGACGAAATCGCGGCCGACTGCGGCCTCGCGCCCCACAAATACCGCCTCAAGCACCACATCCGCCCCGGCCAGCGCACCTCCACCGGACAGCTCCTCACCGGCGAAAACGGCACCACCACCGTCCTCAAGACCGCCCTCGACCGCAGCGGCTACGCCGAAAAACTCAAGCGCTGCTCCCACGGCACCCTCCGCAAGGGCCAGGACAAACTGTACGGCATCGGCCTCTCCTTCTTCGGCCACGGATCCGCCTTCACGGGCGACGGCGAAGCCAAATTCAAGGCCAAGGGCCGCCTCGACCTCGTGACCCTCGACGACGGCAAACCCGGCGTTGAAATCCGCGTCTCCTCCACCGAGATGGGGCAGGGCGTCCACACCATCTTCACCCAGATCGCGGCCGACGCCCTCTCCCTCGACCCCGCCCGCATCCGCTTCCCGCTGGCCGACACCTCCAAAGTCCCCAACTCCGGCCCCACCGTCGCCTCCCGCACCACCATGGTCGTCGGCAACGTCGTATGGGGCGCCGGATGCGACCTCCGCCGCCAGATCGAGACCTACGCCTCCGGCAAATACTTCCGCGGCGCCCCCTGCCGCCTCGACCACTCCCTCCTCCACTCCGACGGCCGCAAACCCATCCCCTTCGCCCGCGCCGCCGCCGACATGCTGGCCGCCGCCAAGGCCCCCGTCAGCGGCACCTACCAATTCCTCCTCCCGCCGAGCACCGACTGGAACCAAACCACCTTCAAAGGCGACGCCTACCCCGGCTACTCCTGGTCCGCGGACGTCGCCGAAGTCGAAGTCGACCCCGTCACCTGCGAACCGCGCGTGACGAAGATCACCTCCATCCTGGACATCGGCCGCGTCATCAACCCCCTGACCGCGAAAGGCCAGGTCGAAGGCGGCCTCGTGCAAGCCCTCGGCTACACCGTGATGGAGCGCACCGCCATCGGCAAAAACGGCAACTTCGACGCCGCCCGCCTGCAGACCTACATCATCCCGACCGCCCTCGACGTCCCCGAAATGGACATCCAGTTCGTCGAGTACCCCTACACCTTCGCCCCTCCCGGCGGAAAAGGCCTCGGCGAGATGCCGATGGACGGCCTCGCGCCGGCGATCGCCAACGCCATCGAAGCCGCGACCGGCGCCCGCCTGCGCACCCTCCCCCTCAACGCCGAAGCCCTCTTCCGCGCCCTCCACCCGCAAGCGTAGGCGTTTTTCCCCCTTTCACCTTCCTCTCCCACTCCAGCAGCGCCATCTTGTTCTCCATCCCCCCGCCGTAGCCCGTGAGCGCCCCGTCCGCCCCCACGACGCGGTGGCACGGAATCACGATGCAGATCGGATTCCACCCCGCCGCCCCGCCCACCGCCTGCGCCGACATCCTCGCCCCGCCCCGCCGCCGCGCGATCGCCGCGGCAATCTCCCCGTAGGTGGCCGTCGCCCCGAAGGGAATCCTCCGCATCTCCTCCGACACCTCCCGCCGGAACGCCGTCGCCCCGACCAACCGCAACTCCGGCCCCCATGCCGGCGGCCGCCCCGCGAAATACCCGTCCAGCCACCGGCACGCCTCCGCGAACACCGGCACCCACCGCTCCTCTCCCTCCACCTCCCTCGTCCCCTCGAACCACACCCCCGTCAACGCCTGCCCGTCCGACCCCAACCACAAATCGCCGAACCCCTCCGGCGTCCGGTACCTCCACACCCACCCCGCCTTCCCCATGCCATCTTGAACGCATTCATTTTCCATGCCCCCACCATGCCCCCTTTCCCCGCAAAACGCAACCCCTCAACCTTCCCCCGAGGTCCCGCGCCGCGCCGGAAACGGCGCGGTCTCTCCCCCATACGGGACCGGCGGCCCCCGCAACCACCGGATCGCCGCATCCCGCAACCGCGCGAACTTCGGCGACAGGTTCCGGTCCTGCAGGAAATCCGCCATCGCCAACCGCGTCGCTTCGATCCGCTCCGGATCGATCGTCATGTGGC
>CACXEY010000019.1 GCA_902766695.1 uncultured bacterium | reverse complement strand
TCGGGCGACCCCCGCATGCACGTCATCCCCTCCGGCGACCAGGAAGCGGAGCCCTTGCCCTCCCCCCGTCCACTGCCACCGCCGCCGACCGGCCCCGGCTCGGGCTTCACGCGCATCGACGACCTGTAGGAAGAAGAAGCCATGGTCCTTCTGGAATCTTACAGCGGTTTCCAAAACAACATGGCCGATATTCCGGGAGATTCGGCCCCATCCCATGCCCGCCCCCTTGGTGGGGCGAGCCGTCCCCGGCGAGCCGCATGAAACGCGGGACCGGCTCGCCCGGAGGGCTCGCCCCACCAGTCCGGGAATCCAAATAAAGGCCATGGAATTCTGCAATGAGCACCACTGAAACCAGCTCCGGACTCTCGCGAATGCAAGGAGCAAGGAGAGCAACAGGACACGCCCCCCTCCGAGAGGGGGGGGGCGCGGCCATGAATGGGATGTCCATGCCTGGAAAAAGACAAGCGGCAGGGGCCGCGACGGGGGGAGTACTGCGGGGTGCCGTCGCGGCAACCGCACTCCACACGAAACTCCACCCCGGCCACAGGCAAATCAATCCCTTTGCGGATGGCCCCTGCGGAAGCATGCATCGACAGTCCCCCGCAGTACTCCCCCCGCCGCCCTTTTCCTCCACTCCGAAGTCTCGACCCAGAAGCTGTCTTCTTCCGGGCGGCACCCCCCTCCCGGAGGGGGGCGAATGCTTGCGCACACTCCATTTTCCGACTGCCGCCCCGCAATCCCACCAGCATCATCCCTGTCCACCAAATTCCACGAAGAACCGAATTCAAGGTGCATTCCAGCCCCCTCCGGAAACATTCCCGGCAGGAAACGGAAAGCCCGTGAACCGCATCCCGGCCGCGAAGCCGGAACGAACCTGACAAAGAGGAGAACACCCCCATGCCGAAATTCTGCAAATACTGCGGCGACCCCATCACCGAAGGCGAACTCTTCTGCGACAACTGCGGAAAGCGCATCGAAGGGGAAACGCCTCCTCCCCACCCCGTCTGCGCCCGTTGCGGCGCGGAATTGAACCCGGCGTCCAAATTCTGCCGGAGTTGCGGAGCGCCCGTTTCGGGCACGCCTTCCCCGCGCCCCGCCGCCGGTAGGACGCCGCCGCCCCCTCCCGTTGCCAGAAGACCGCCGCCGCTCCCCAGGGCAACAACGCCGTCCGGGCCTCCGCCCGCCCCGGCCCCGGCCCCCATCCCGTCCGCTCCTGCCGCACCGCCGGAGAAGCGCCGCAAAAAGGGCTGCTGCGGTTGCGTGTTCGGGTTCGTCTCGGTCGTGCTGGTGGTGTTGGGCGTTGCGGCTCTGGGCATCATGGCCTTTTACCACCCCGGTTTCCTCCTCAAGGACAAGGAAGAATCCCTTGACGACATCCTCGAACGGATGGCCTCGGAGGGTTCCGGCGAAAAGGGCGCGGCGTTCCTCGCCACCGATTTCGCCATCACCAGGGAAACCTCCCCAGACAATCCCCGGCTCATCGAGACGACGTGGTCGGAACTGGACATCCTGGGTTCCGAGGTCTTTTCCGCGGGCGTTTCGCGCGAAAACCCGAGCGTCACCCTCGAGACGTCGGCCGGTACGGTCGGCGTGGATTTCGCCGCATGGGATTTGGCCGACGAGGAAGATGCGCTGATCGTCCACATCCTTCCCGAACTGCACGATGCGAACTCCGGGATGAGCCTCCGCGGATACGACTTCTCCCTGGAGTCGGGGCGGCGCGACTTCACGACGCGGAACAGGATCACCATCCCCCGCCACGCGCCCGCCGGCAAGGACGGGCAGGTGTATTACTACAATCCGGGCACCAAGCAGTACGAGTTCGTCTATTACGAGGTGTCGGAGGACGGGAAAAGCTATTATGCCTTCCTCGACCATTTCTCGACCGTGCTTGAAGGCATCCCCGAGTATTTCCATCCCACCACAAACGCTGCGCGCAACATCTACCACGAGCCGGAGTACGACAAGAAGTTGCCCGTCATGGCCCGCAGCGTGGCGGTGAGCGATGCCGATCTGGAAAAGTGGATGAAAACCGACCCCTTCGACCTCGGCATCATGGGCAAGGTGGGCCTCAAGGATGCGGATTGTGGCCCAATCGTTCTCGACGTGGTGAGCGGCGGCGATCTTGTCAAGGACTACTGGAAAGTGGGGAAAGGGGCAAAGAACCTGCTTGCCGGCATCGCGGTGGGCGCGGAAAAAACGTCGCTTTTGGGCGCGGTTGTCAACTTCGGCCATGCCCTCATCGCCGCCAAGGCCTACTATTCGATGCGGGAAAACCCGTCGATGAAAACCTTCATCGACACTTTCGAGGCGGACAACTGGCAGCTGGCCTGGGATCTGGGTATGTCCGCCGCCGTCAACGGCGGCAAGTATCTGGCCGGCGCCGCGGTGTTCCCGGGCACGGCGGTTCCCGTGAGCGCCGCCCTGATTGCCGTCAGCATGACATACAGCTCTTACGGGGTTTTCAAGACGGTGCTGCAGTATCTCGGGAAGCCACCGCCCGTCAACAATTGGCGGGAGCGGGCCTATCAACGGTATCTGCTCGAAGAGATGGCATACGTTCTCCTCGACGGCCGGGAGGTGGCCGTCAGTCTTGCGCAACGCGACCCTTCCAAGAAGGAGCGGGCGTCCATGGGAAAAGAGGAGTTCGAGAATTGCTTGTCCCGCGACCGGATGTATCTGGCGGTCCGCAACATCCTCGTGACACACCCCAAGGATTCGAAGGCAATCCAGGAGCGCTTCGACAAGCTGCGCGAAGGCTATCTCGAATACTTCTGGAAAAAGCTCCCGCTGGCGGTGCGTCGTGACTTCTCCGTCCCCGCCGTGTTGCGCGACACCTACGTCGATCCGTCCCCGGGCGACGTCGAAGCCATGATTTCCTACCACAAGAGCTGGATCGGGAAATGCATCACCGACCGGGCCCGTGCGGTGGTCAAGGACGATTTCTGCAAGAAGCAGGAGGACTTGAAGAAGCTCCTGGCGGACAAGGTCCTCCCTGCCTTCAACGACCGGATTTATTTCTTCGTCAAGGATTCCGATCTCCCGGAGGGCACGCATTTCGATCAATCGCCCTATTCCGCCTACCACAAGAACCGGGAAATCAAGGACTACGGCCGGTACATGTGGTTCCTCGATGCGAAGGGCAAGCCCGTCGAGACGGGCTCATACGGGGAATATGCTTTCTATCCCAACAACGCCGACAAGTCGGACTACGGCGAGGAAGCCAGGCAGCCCTATCCCCGGGAGAATTCCGACTTCGTCTTCCACTGCTCGCGCTACCACTTCATGCAAATGGGCGCCCCGGGATGGCTCGTGCTCCACGGCCGGCTGGATTGGCCCGAGGTGCGCATCCCCATCGAAATCCCCCCGCCGGACGGCTCGGGCACGACCCGGGTGGAACTGGTCATCCCCAAGCAAAGCTTGCAAAATGAGTTGCAGAAGTTCTCGGGAGTCTGGCGCCCCGTGGCCGATTTGGAAAAACGCGGCTTGCCGACCAGTTGGGTGACGGCGCGCATCTATTTCCCCAAACACAACGAATTTTGCGAGTATGAGGGGGCGGAGCGCGCGCAGTCAGACCCGGGGATGTGGACTGAAATCCGGAAATTCGGTTATGACAAGAAAACCGGGATTCTGACGATTGACTATCGCCTGAACAATCCAGACGGAGGCACGGGGATTGCAACATACCGCATCAACCACGAGGGCCGTCTGTTGATGCACAATGCGGAGACCGGAGAAGACTCCGTGTGGATCCGGGCGGCAACGCAATCCGGCTGGCCCAAAATGGAAAAAGACATGGACGAATTCCTGAAAAAAGTGCGGGAGGCATCCGCCAAGGAGCCGACCGACACCAAGCCCGGGAGCACCTCGGGCGTTGTCGTCGGCGGCACCATCAGAATCGGGAACCAGTGACGGGCAGGGAGCAAGGAGAGTGGCAGGACACGCCCCCCCTCCCGGATGGGGGAGAATGCTTGCGCACGCTCCATTCTCCGAATGCCGCCCCGCAATCCCGCCACCAGCATCCCCGTCCACTGAATTTTTCTGTAGCTTCCCAGCCGTTTTCCCACCACAAGGTCGCGCGGAAGCGCGACCCTCCCGGTTACGCTCTCCACGGGGAGGGACGCGCTTCTGCGCGTCCGCAGTGGGAACTGGCTGGTGAGACAACGGATTGCGGCCACATTATTTTTGAAACCGCTCTGGTGGACGGGGGATGATAGCCGTGAGTTTGCAAAGATGGATTTTGAGAACGGAGAGAGTGCAAGCATTCGCCCCCCTCCGAGAGGGGGGTGCGCCCGGTGGAAGGATTGGCGATTGGATTGCTCCTTTGAAGCGAATGGAACGGGCGGCGGGGGGAGTACTGCGGGTGGCCGTCGATGCATGCGTCCACTTGGCCATCCGCGAAAGGCTTGATTTGTTTGTTGCCGGTGGAAAGTTGCGCTTGCCGCGACGGCCGCGCGCCGTACTCCCCCCGTCGCGGCCCCTGCCGTTTTCCTTCTTCCATGCATGGACATCCCATTCATGGCCGCGCCACCTCCCTCTCGGAGGG
>CACXEY010000018.1 GCA_902766695.1 uncultured bacterium | reverse complement strand
GGGCTGGATTTCGGGGCGATGTTCCGGCGGCAGGCGGCGGCTTCGTCGTACCGTCCGCGGTCGGCCGCGGAGTGGGATGCGCGGGCCGTGGCGCGCAGCCGGCGGGAGAAGGGGAGCGATTACGTGCGGAAGTTCCTTGCCAGGGTGGATTTTTCCGGGGTGCGGACGGCCATCGACATGGGGTGCGGGAGCGGGAATCTCGCGGTGCCGTTCGCGCAGCGGCTGGACAAGGTGTGGGCGTACGATTTCGCGCCGGGGATGCTCCGGCTGCTCAAGGCCGCCGCCGTGGAGGCGGGGGTGGCGGACCGGATCGTCGCGCGGCGGCTCGCGTGGGAGGATGACTGGTCGCGCGTGCCGCGGGCGGACTTGGTGGTTTGCTCGCGCGCGATGGACGCCGTGGACATGCAGCGGGCGCTCGGGAAGATGTGCGCGAAGGCGAAGGTCCGGTGCTGCATCACGCTCCATGCGGGCGGGTTTTTCCTGGACGGGGAGCTCCGGACGGTGCTGCGGCGGCTGGCGGTGCCGCGTCCGGGGTGGCTGTACGCGGTGAACATGCTGGCGCAGATGGGGTATCTGCCGCAGGTGGATTATCTGGAGACGCACGGGGGGCTGTCGTACGCCGACGTGGACGAGTTCGTCGGGAGCGTGCGCTGGCGCGTCGGGGAGCTGACGGCTGCGGAGGAGCGGCGGGTGAGGGCCTACGCCGGACGGTTGCCGCGGGGGGAGGACGGCGAAATCCTCCACCGGCACGATTTCCGGTGGGCGTTCGTTTCCTGGAACGTGTAGGGGCCGTCAGGGGGCGGCGGCAGCGGACAGGCCGTTCAGCCAGGCCTTGATGCGGTTCTGTAGATGGAGGGCGGGCCCGGACAGGTTCCCCGCCCCGAGCAACCGCGCCATGGCCTGTTTCGTCGCGTCGAGCCGTCCGGGCGAAACGTTGGCCCGGCGGTCATGAGAGATTACAGAAAAACATGGTGTTTTCTGTTTTTTTCTTGCTATGGCGCGATGCCGTGCCGAGCGCGCCTTTCGGACGGTGACGAGGCGGACGATGCCGAGTCTGGTTTCCGCGAAACGCGAGAGGGCCGCGAGGGAATGGTTCTCACGGAGGACCGTGGCGAGGCGGCGGCGGGCGGCGGAGAAGGGGGCCGACAGGTCGGCAGGAAGGGACTGGCCATCGGGCAGGCCGTCCATGACCCATTCGAAGGGGATGCGGTCGTCGAGGGCGAGAATCTGGCGGAGGCGCTGGACGAGTTTCTTGTAGCGCATGGCGGTGGAGTAGCCGACGCGGACGCGGTGGTCGCAGAGCCAGCCTTTCATGCCGCCTTTGCGGGAACGGATGAGTTTCTTGCCGCTGGGGAGGGTGGTGCAGAGGAGGGAGCGGTCGAGGGTGGGATCGAGGTCGGCCAGGCGGGATCCGAGGCGCAGGCAGGTCGCCAGGTCTCGGCGCGGGGATGCGGCCCACTCGCGTTCGAGGTCGGCGGGGGTGGGCTTTCCACGGAGGGAGGGGGAGTCAGGGCGCTTTTCGCGGATGCGGACCTGGCGGGCGATTTCGTCGAGGACCCACATGCCGACTTCGCCGAGGGCGAAGGCGGCGAAGACGGCGGGCGTGACGGCGAGGAGGATGGGGAGGAGGCGGTCGGCACCGGGACCGACGAGATTGCGGTTCATGCCGTGGAGACCGCGGAGGGTGGAGGCGGTGCGGGAGAGGGCTGTTTTCATGGGAGACATGATGGTGGAATTGTTTTGGAAGTCAAGGATTTTTCTGTAATCTCGCAGGATGGGAGGGGGGCGATTGGGCTTGCATGGGGGGAGGGGGTGTGGCAGGGTCGGGGGGATTGAAAAGAGGAGTACGAACATGGCTTTCGAAAGTGGATCGATGAGTTTCCGGATGGTGGCGTTGCCGCGGGCGTTCCCGAAGGACTGGGTGGAGAAGTTCGCGGAGAAGCGGGCGGGGTCGCTGGATGCGTCGGACCTGGAGGCGACGTCGGGATGGGTGACGGGGCGGCACCTGCTGGACACGAACATCACGGAGGAATCGGCGTTGCACGCGGGGTACGTGCGGCTGGTCTGGCGGACGGCTTCGCGGAAGGTCCCGGGGGCGCTGCTGAAGGCGGAATGCCGGATGGAGGAGCTCGCGCGGATGGCCGCGGACGGGGTGCCGTTCCTGAAGGCGAAGGACCGGGCGGAAATCCGCAAGGAGGTGAAGGAGCGGCTGACGCCGAAGATGCCGCCGACGATCAAGGCAATCCCGTTCGTGTACCAGCCGGGGACGCACCACCTGTACGCGACGGCGATGTCGGACACGCTGCTGGACACGCTGTGCGGGGCGCTCCGCGAGGCGCTGGGGTTCGGGGGGACGCCGGACGACCCGGAGCCGATGGCGCAACGCCTGAAGAACGTGGACCTGATGGACCAGGCGGGGGTGGGATTCTCGAAGGAGACGGCGGACGTGGCGATGGAAATGATGCCGGGGCGGGAGTTCCTGACGTGGTTGTGGTTCAGGACGGAGACGCAGAACGGGCGGGTGGCGCTGTCGGACGGCCGGGCGCTGGACGTGCTGATCGAAGGGCCGCTGACGTTCGCGCACGAGGGCAACGGGGCGCACCTGTCGGTGCTCAAGAAGGGGATGCCGGAGCGGAGCGCGGAGGCGAAGACGTGCCTGAAGTCGGGCAAGAAGCTGAAGGCGGCGACGGTGACGCTGGCGCTGGACGAGGCGACGCAGTGGCGCTTCCAGCTGGACGCGGACACGTTCGGCGTGCGGTCGCTGAAGGTGCCGCAGGGGGAGGGGCCGATGGACGCGGTGAGCCGGTTCCAGGAGCGGATGATCTATCTGGAGCAGTTCCGGGAGATTTTCTGCGATCTGTACGGGTCGTTCGCGGAGTTGCGGGCGAACGGGCGGAGGTGGAAAGGGGAGCTGGAGCGGATCCGGGAGTGGGTGCCGTCGCGGCCGGGGAGACGGTGAGGGGGGGGCGCGCCCGGTGGGCGCGCAGTGACGAGAGACGAGTGACGGGAGACGAGAGGAGGGGGGAGGCGTTGTGGGGGCGGGGAATGGGAGGGGAAGATCGGGACGGGCGGGGAGGGGATGAGGAGAAATAGCAGAAACGGCGGGCTGACAGCCCGCCGTCAAGAGAGTGAGAAGGGGCTCAGTGTTTTTCGGGGCTGGGGATGCGGAAGAGGATGGTGTAGTTGACGGGGATGACGACCATGGTCAGGAGCGTCGCAAAGGTCAGGCCGCACATGATCGTCACCGCCATCGCGGCGTAGAAGGCGTCCACCACCAGCGGGAGCATGCCCAGGACCGTCGTGCCCGCGGAGAGGGCCACGGGACGGACGCGCGTGACGCCCGCGTTCACCACCGCGGTGTAGCGGTCGACGCCGGCCGCCGTCTGGGCGTTGATTTCGTCGATCAGGACGATGGCGTTCTTGATCTGCATGCCGATCAGGCTCAGGAAGCCCAGCAGGGCCATGAACCCGAAGGGCTGGTCGAAGGACAGCAGGCCCACGACGACGCCGATGATGATCAGCGGCACGGTCATGAAAATCACCAGGGGCTGCCGCAGGGAGTTGAAGAGGCAGATGACCACGAAGACCATCATCAGCAGCACGGCCGGGAGTTTGCTGCCCAGGCTGGAGTTGGCGCTGCCGGAGTCTTCGTGCTCGCCGCCCCAGTCGGTGCTGTAGCCTTCGGGCATGTCGGCGCACGCGGCCAGGAGTTTGGGCGCGAGGCGGTCGAAGACGGTCGCCGCGGTTTCGCCGCCGTTGGGGTCGGGGTTGCATTTGACGGTGATGCAGAGCATGCGGTTGCGCCGCTGGAGGAGGGCTTCTTCGGTGGTGCTCTGGAGGCCGTCGACAACCTGCGCCAGGGGGATGGAGCGGCCGAGGTTGGACGCCCAGAACCAGGAGGACATGAGGGATTCGGGGTCGTTGCGCTCGCTTTCGGGGGAGCGGACGACGATGGGCAGGCTTTCGTCGCCTTCCTTGTAGTAGCCGATGGGGCTGCCGTCGGTGGCGGCGAGCAGGCCCATGGCGATGTCGCGGCGGGTCACGCCGAGGTTGCGGGCGCGGGCTTCGGAGACGATGGGCTGGAGGAGGTCGACGCGGTTTTGCCAGTCGGTCTGGATCTCGACGAGGTGGCCTTCGTCGGCGCGCATGACGTCGAGGCAGCGGTCGGCGTAGCGGCGGAGGGTCTGGCCGTCGGGGCCGAGGATGCGCATCTGGATCTTCTGGGGGTCGCCGGGGCCGAGGACGAAGCGCTGGGTGTAGACGAGGGCGTCGGGGGCGATCTCGGCGGCGTGGTCGTCGACCTGCCGGGAGATTTCTTCGAAGAGGTGGTAGTCTTCGAGGTCCACGAAGAGGATGCCGTAGGCGGTGTCGTCGTTCTCGGGGCTGTAGGTCAGCAGGAAGCGCAGGCCGCCGGTGCCGCTCATTTCGGTGACGCCGGTGACGCCGTCGAGGGTGCGGACCCAGTCGGCCATGGCCCGGATGCGCGCGTCGGTGGCTTCGATGGCGGAGCCTTCGGGCATGCGCATGTGGATCATCATCTGGGGGCGCGTGGAGTTGGGGAAGAAGTTCTGCTTGACGCGCCCGAAGCCGTAGCAGGCGGCGGCGAGCATGGCGAGCATCAGCAGCATGAAGAGCCAGCGGTGGCGGATGCAGCCTTCGAGGAAGCCGCGGTAGGCGCGGTAGAAGGGGCCGGCGTAGGGGTCGACGGGGGCGTCGGAGGCGGCGTCGCCGGGTTTCTTTTTCTTGCCCTTGAGGAAGGTGGCGGCGAGCAGGGGGGTGAGGGTGATGGCGAAGATCCAGCTCAGGAACAGGGAGATGCCCAGCACCAGGAAGAGGGAGCGGCAGAATTCGCCGGTGGAGTCGTTGGAGGCGCCCACGGGCGCGAAGGAGAGGATGGCGACGCCGGTGGCGCCGAGGAGGGGCCATTTGGTCTGTTCGACGATGGCGACGGCGGCCTTGACCTTGTCTTCGCCCTTCTGGGCGGCGATGAGGACGGCCTCGGTGATGACGATGGCGTTGTCGACGAGCATGCCTAGGGCGATGATGAAGGCACCCAGGCTGATGCGCTCGAAGAGGACGCCGATCTGCCACATCACCAGGACGGTGGCCATGACGGTGACGACGAGGACGAGGCCGATGAGCACGCCGCTCTGGAGGCCCATGGCGACGAGGAGGACGGCGATGACGATGATGACGGCTTCGACGAGGTTGACGACGAAGCCCTGGATGGCGGTGTCGACGCTGGTGGCCTGGTGGGAGACGACGCCGATTTCGATGCCGATCGGGGTCTCGGGGAGGAGTTCGGCGAGGCGTTTGTCGATGCTGTCGGCCATGACCATGCAGTTGCCGCCGGCGACGGTGGAGATGCCCAGGGCGATGCAGGGATGTCCGTTGTAGCGGAGGATGGAGCCGGGGGGATCGTTGTAGCCGCGCCGGATGGTGGCGATGTCGCGCAACCGGAGGGTGGAGCGCGCGCCGGTGGAGGGGTCGGTGTGGACGATCAGCAGGTCGCCGAGTTCTTCGACGGAGTCGATCTTGCCGGCGGGCGAGATGCGGATGTAGCGGTCGCCGACGGTGAGGTTGCCGGAGGGCGCGACTTCGTTCTGGCCGGCGATGGTGGCGGCGATTTCGCCGGGGGAGATGCCGAGGGAGGCGAGGCGGGAGCGGGAGATTTCGAGGTAGATGGTTTCGGTGCGCTCGCCGAGGAGTTCGATCTTGGCGACGTCGTCGCAGAGCAGCAGTTCGCGGCGGAGGGTCTTGGCGTATTCCTTGAGTTCGGCCATGGAGTAGCCGTCGCCGTAGATGGCGTAGAGGACGCCGTAGACGTCGCCGTAGTCGTCGAGGACGAGGGGGGTGGAGCAACCGGAGGGGAGCTGGTCCTGCATGTCGGAGACCTTGTGGCGGAGCTTGGTCCAGACCTGCGGGAGGCTGGACTTGGGGACTTCGTCCTTGATCTCGACGGAGATGATGGATTTGCCGGCGTAGGAGGTGCTGGTGACCTTGTCGAGTTCGCCGAGCTTCTGGACGGCGGTCTCGATGGGGTCGGTGACTTCGTTGAGGACTTCCTCGGCGGTGGCGCCGGGATAGGCCGTGACGATCTGGGCGACCTTGATGGTGAACTCGGGGTCCTCCAGCCGGCCGATCTTGGTGTAGGCGTACATGCCGCCGAAGAGAAGCGCGGCGGAGAGGACGTAGGTGATGATTTTCTTGTCGATGCAGTACTGGGCAATGCTCATGGCGGGTCCCGGGTCAGGATTCGGAGTTCACGGTTGTCGGTGCGGCTTGCACGGTTCGGTATGCCGGAGTCGGAGGGCCGGATTTCAGTTCTTGTCGGCGGCGTCTTCGGCGGCGGCGGCGGCGGGGTCGGCGCCCTGGGGGGCGGGGTCGGAGTAGAGGGTCACGCGGCGGCCTTCGGTCAGGATGGTGATGCCCGCGGCCGCGATGCGGTCGCCCGCGGCAAGGCCGCTGGTCACGTTGACGAGGTCGCCGGTGCGTTCGCCGATGGTGATGGTGCGCTTGGCGACGGTCCAGATGCCGTCTTCGCCTTCGGCCGGGGTCATGAGCCAGACGAAGAAGCTGGCGTCGCTGGCGGTGCCCACGGCGTCGGAGGGAATCTGGACGAGGCCGGCGTCGGGGGCTTCGGGCACGGGGGCGTCTTCGGTGATTTCGACGGTCAGGGTGCCGGTCATGCCGGGCAGCAGGACGATGCTGTCGTCTTCAGGATGCGGCATGGTGTAGGTGGCGCGGAAGGTCTGGGTGACGGGATCGGCCGAGGTGGAGTATTCCTTGAGTTCGACGGGGAAGCGCTCGCCGGGCAGGGAGTCGAATTCGACGGTGGTCACGACGCTGTCGGGCCGTTCGGTGGATACGCGGTTGGCGCGGGTGAGGTAGGTCTCGGGGATCTGGACGTCGAGGTTGAGGACGCTGATGTCCTGGAGTTTGAGGATGCGGGTGCCGGCGGCGACGGTCTGGAAGTTGTCGACGTAGGTGTCGGAGACGGTGCCGGAGAACTTGGCGCGCAGGACGGTGTCGTCGAGGGATTTCTTGGCGATGGCGAGACGGGCCTTGGCGGCGTCGCGGCTGGCCTTGGCCTTGGAGTAGTCTTCCTGGGAGACGGCGTTGATCTCGAGGGCCTTCTGGGTGCGGGCGAGGGTGCTTTCGGCGAGGTCGAGCTGGGCCTGGGCGTCCTTGACCTGGTTCTTGAAGTCGCTCTCGTCGAGCTTCGCGAGGATGTCGCCCTTTTCGACCTGCTGGCCGCGGACGAGGGGGAATTCGACGATGCGGCCGCCGACTTCGAAGGAGAGGTCGACGCCGGTGTCGGCGTCGAGGGTCCCCGGGAAGCGGAGGACGGGACGGCGGATGGCTTCGCCGACGACAAGGCTCTTGAGGGGGCGAACGGAGGTGTCCGGCGGGGTCTCTTCCGGCTTGCTGCGGTAGAAGACGATGCCGGCGACGGCGGCGGCCAGCAGCAGGATGCCGATGGTGCGGCCGAGGATGTTCTTGGGGGTCGTGGTGGGGGTGCTCATGGGGTCTCCTTGTGGAATTCGAAATGGGTTGCGGGTTGGGGTCAGTCGGCGGCGGGGGCG
>CACXEY010000017.1 GCA_902766695.1 uncultured bacterium | reverse complement strand
GCCGAGCACCGCGCCGTTGGTGCCGGCGGCGGTCCAGTAGGGCTGGCGGTTGCGCAAGACCATCGGATACAGCTCCGGCGCCGCGTCGGCCGCCTCCTGCAGGCGCGCCCAGGGCGAGAGGGTCCCCTCCGGTCCGCGCAGCTCCACGTGCCGCACCTCGAATCCGCCTCCCGGTCCCGTACCCCCGCGGAAGCCCAGCCGCACCCGCCGCGCCGCGAGGCCCTGGCCCATGACCGACACCGCGTTCCCCGCCGACCGCGCCCGGCCGAGCCGCTTCCACGTTTCCCCGCCGTCCGCCGAGACGTCCACCTCCGTCACCGCCGCCCAGCCCCCATCGCCCCATTCCACGCGCAGGCCGCCGAGGAGGCGTTCGCGGCGGAGATCGATATCGAGCTCCCCCTCGTTCGCGGCGCAGCGCCACCCGGCGTCCGGGACGGCCGCGCCGAGGATGGCCGTCCCCTGCGGACACGTACGGCCGTCCGCGCGGACCTCGGGCCTCGTCCAGATGCCGAACACCTCGAAATCCCGCAGCGACGTCCCCCCGCCCTGTTCGCGGCGGTCGACGGCGAGGCGCACATGGCGGGCGAGGACGGGTTCGACGAGCATCACGTCCCAGCCGCCGTCGCCGTCCTCGACCTCGCAGGCCACCGACCAGCGCTCGCCGTCCGTCGACAGCTGCACCTCGTACCCGATCCCCGGCGCCGCGCCCCAATCCACCGAGAACCCGCATACCGGCACCGTCCTTCCCAGGTCCGCCTGCCACCACGGCCGTTCGTCGTCGGCGGCCGCGCGCCATTCCGTCGAGGCATCCCCGTCCGCGGCGAGCGCGGGCGGATGCCCCTCCTGGCGGCTCGACGCCGATACCTTCCAGCGCACCGCCTCCGGCACCGACAGCCCCACGCCGCCGCCCCCCGCGCAGCCCGCCGCCAGCACCGCCGCCCCCAGCGCCGCCGGCACGGTTTTCCAACGATTGGAAAAAAAGTTTCCAATGGTTGGAAAAGTCCGGCGGATTTTTCCAATGATTGGAAAAAAGTTTTCCAATGGTTGGAAAAATCCCGTCGTTTTTTCCAATGATTGGAAAAAAGTTTTCCAATGGTTGGAAAACCGGTTCGCGAGCGGATCGTTCATGGCGTCTCCAGGAGATGGCGGATGGCGGCGGCCGCCGCGGCCGCGCCGGCGGCGGAAGTCACGGCGTGGAGCGAGCCCATCGGCTCGCGGCGGCGGCCGCGGTCGAGGAAGTCCGGCTCCGGCCCCTCCGGCGGCGGCGCGGCGGGTCCGGCGGCGGGTTCGAGCGAAAAGATGCAATGGATGCCGCGGCGCACCCCGCGCCGGCGCAGCCGCTTGCGCAGCAGGTGGGCGAGGGGACACATCCGCGTGTCGAGCAGGTCCGCCTCCGCCAGGCGCAACGGATCCGTCTTGCGCGCCGCCCCCATGCACGAGATCACGCACGGATGCCCCGCCGCCTGCGCCGCCAGCAGTAGCTCCGTCTTCGGCAGCAGCGAATCGATCGCGTCGACCAGCACGTCCGACGGATGCTCCGCCAGCAGGCGCGGCGCCGTCTCCGCGTCGATGAACCCCTCCGCGATCTCGATGCGCACCTCCGGATTGATGTCGCGCAGGAACCGCGCCGCGACCTCCGTCTTGCGCAGGCCGAGGGTGGAGCGGTAGGCGAACGGATGCCGGTTGAGGTTCGATTCGCGCACCACGTCGAAATCCGCGAGCACGAAATGCCCCACCGCCGTGCGCGCGAGCGACGCGGCGGCGGCGGCCCCGACCGCGCCGAGTCCCGCGACGAACACGCGCGCCCGCCGCAGTCTCTCCACGGCCTCCGCACCGAACAGCCGCTCCGTCCTCTCGAATCCGCTTTCCATGCCCCGCACCCTACCACACGCCGCTTCCGCCGCCAAGCGCGCGGGGAATGCGATTTCGGGCTTGCACGGGGCGGAGGGTTGTGTTTCTATATGTAGAAACAACACGCGATGGCGGGCTCTCCGCCGGAAAGGAAACGACAACCATGACGACCGACTTCGATCCGAAAACCTATTTCTCCGCGCAGCCCGACGCCGAGGGCCGCTACGGGCGCTACGGCGGGATGTACCTGCCGCCGGACCTGGAGAAGATCATGCTGGAAATCCGCGACGCGTACAACACGATCTCGCGGTCGGCGCGGTTCATCTCGGAGCTGCGCTCGATCCGGCGGCATTTCCAGGGGCGGCCGACGCCCGTCTACTACGCCGAACGGCTGTCGCGCAAGCTCGGCGGCCAGTCGCACATCTACCTCAAGCGCGAGGACCTCAACCACACCGGCGCCCACAAGCTCAACCACTGCATGGGCGAAGGACTGCTGGCGACGTACCTCGGCAAGAAGAAGCTCATCGCGGAAACCGGCGCTGGCCAGCACGGCGTCGCGCTCGCCACCGCGGCGGCCTACTTCGGGCTGGAGTGCGACATCCACATGGGCGAGGTCGACATCGCCAAGCAGGCGCCGAACGTCGCGCGCATGAAGCTGCTCGGGGCGAACGTGATCCCGGTCACGTTCGGGCTGCGCACGCTCAAGGAGGCGGTCGATTCGTGTTTCGAGGCGTATTTGAAGGACCCCGTCAACCAGCTGTACTGCATCGGGTCGGTCGTCGGCCCGCACCCGTTCCCGATGCTGGTCCGCGACTTCCAGCGCGTGGTCGGCATCGAGGCGCGCGAGCAGTTCATCGAGATGACCGGCGAGCTGCCGGACGTCGTGACCGCCTGCGTCGGCGGCGGCTCCAACGCGATGGGCATCTTCAGCGGCTTCCTCGGCGATCCGTGCGAACTGCACGGCGTCGAGCCGCTGGGACGCGGTCCGGGCGCGGGCGACCACGCGGCGAGCATGACCTACGGGCACGAGGGGGTGCTGCACGGGTTCAATTCGTATCTGCTCCAGGACGGGGAGGGCGGGCCGGCGCCGGTGTATTCCATCGCGTCCGGATTGGACTATCCGTCGGTCGGGCCGGAGCACGCGTTCCTGCACGACACGGGGCGCGTGCAGTACACCACCGCGGACGACCGCGAGGCGCTGGAAGCCTTCTACGCCCTCTCGCGCGTCGAAGGCATCATCCCCGCCCTCGAAAGCTCCCACGCGCTCGCCCACGCCATGAAGCTCTGCCGCGAGGAACCGAACCGCGCGCGCAGCATCCTGGTCAATCTCTCCGGGCGCGGCGACAAGGACATGGATTACGTCATCGAGAAGTACGGCTACGGCGACGAGTACCTCGCCCCCGAGCTGCGCTGACGCGTCGCGCCAGCCCCGTGGACCGCCGCCGCCCCTTCGCCGGGAGGCGGCGGTTTTTCATGGCGGGGACGGATAGGCCGCGCCCGCTTGGGATCGAATCCAGGCGATGGCGCGGTTGCGCAGGGCGTCGAGGCGGGGCGGCAGGCCGGGGGATGCCAGGAAGAGGAGAAATTCGCGCTTGGTGGATTCGGCGACGCTTTCCTCGAGCCGCACGCAGCGGTCGCCGAGGACCGCGGATTCGCGGCGGTCGCGCGCGTCCTGCCGGGCCCGGCGCGCGGTGCGGCGGACGGCCAGGAGCCGGGGAATGCCGAGGGCGGAATCGACGTGCCGGCGCAGGCGGCTGAAGTTGGGATGCTCCCGGAGGAGTTTGGCGAGGCGGCGGCGCGCGGTGCGGTACGGGGCGCGGAGGGCGGCGGGCAGCGGGCGGTCGGGGGATTCGCCGGGGAGAAGCCATTCGAGGGGCAGGCGGTCGTCGAGGCCGAGGACCCGGCGGAGGCGGAGGGCGAGCAGGCGGTATTTGACGAGACTGCTGTAGCCGGCCGCGATGCCGTGGTCCTCCAGCCACCCCTTGAGCCCCGGACCGCGGGAGGCGAAGCGGCGGGCGCCGGCGGCGGAAACCGTGCAGTGCGGCGCCGCATCGAGGGTGGGGGCGAGATCGGCCAGACGCGACCCGAGGCGCAGGCGTACATGGAGCGTCCGCGGCTTTCCGGCGCAGTCGGCGGCGATTTCGGCGTCCGTGGGCGTGCCGCGCAGGGAAGGCGATCCGGGGCGGAGAACGGCCGGCCGGTGGCGCCGCCGGATTTCGGAGAGGATGGCCCCGCCCGTCTCGCCGAGGACGAACGTCCCGAACGCCGCGAGCGTGATCCCCCCGAACGCCGCCATGGCGAAGGGGAAGAGCAGGGGATGGGTTTCTCTCAGGAGGAAGGATGCGTCCTGGGCGACCTGGGAGGTGTCGGAAAGGATGGAGCGGATGGAATTCATGGCAGGAGAGAATGCCTGGAACGATGTGAAAACTCAAGGATTTTCGTAAAAGAAAATGTGATAGGTGTACGAGGCGGCGGGCGTGTCGGAGAAGTCGTTTCACCCGCGCCGGGCGTGGAGCCAGCCCCAGAGGGCGCCGAGGAGGAGGCCGGCGATGACCGAGAAGGTCGTGCCGGGGTCCATCATGCCGAATGCGCCCAAGGCCAGGAAGGCGAGAAGGAGGGCGCTGGTGATGGGCGGAAGCGCGATGCCGAAGGATGTGTCGAGGCGGTTGCGGAGCCAGATGTAGCCGAAAAGGCCGTAGATGGTGCCGAGGAGGCCGACGGCCGTTCCGCCGCCGGCGAGCGGCATGGCGAGGTAGTGGGCGAAGGTCGTCGCGGCGGCGAGGCCCAGGAAAAAGACGCAGAAGCGGCGGCTCCCGATGCGGCGCTCCAGGATGCGTCCGAGGTCCATCCACCAGAGAAGGTCGAAGAGCAGGGCCCAGATTTCGGTATGGACAAACACGGGGGTGAAGAGGCGCCAGATTTCGCCGTGGCGCAGGGCGGCGGGGCTGAAGAAAAGGTCAGGCAGCAAGGGCCTGAAGAGGCCGAGCCAGCCGCTCAGATACACGGCGGCGGAGAGGGCGAGGACGATGCCGCAGACGCCGCCCAGGGGCCATACGGTTTCGCCGCCGGCGGTGGCGGCGGTCATGCGGGAGAGCCAGGCGGCGCGGGCGGCGGTGGGTTCGACGGCGGCTTCTTCGCGGGAGCGGCGGAGGCGTTCGGCGGCGGCCGCGGCGGCGGATTTCTGGAATTCCTCGGCGTCGGGCATGGAGAGGAAGCGGGAAAACAGGGCCTTGGCTTCGTCCACGCGGTCTTCGTCGAGGACCCAGATCTGCCAGGAGGGATGGCCGGGGGGCGGCGGCTCGACGACCTCGGTGCGGGCGTCGATGCCGTGCACGAAGAGGTAGGCCGAAAAGAGTTCCGACCGTTCTTCGTCTTCGAGCTGCCCGATCTTGCGCACGTCAGCGGGGGCCGAAGGGGGGCATTCCGCCGAGGCCGCCGAAGCCGCGCGGCATCTTCTTGCCCATCTGTTTCATGCGCTTGGCCATCTGCTTGGCCTGCTTGAAGCCGCGCAGGAGTTCGTTCAGGTCGCTGACTTCGCAGCCGCTCCCCTTGGCGATGCGGCGGCGGCGGGAGGCGTTGATGATGTCGGGATGGCGCCGCTCGCGCGGGGTCATGCTCTGGATCATGGCTTCGGTCTTCTTGGCGCGGACTTCGCCTTCGCCGAGCATCTTGTTGCGCACGTTTTCGGCGATGGAGCCCATGCCGGGGATGAGTTCGAGGAGCTTGCCCATGGAGCCCATGCGGCGGATCTGCTTCATCTGTGCGAGGAAGTCTTCGAGGTCGAGTTCGCCCTTGGCCTTGAATTTCTCCTGGATGCGGACGGCTTCGTCGGCGTCGATGGATTCCTGCACCTTCTCGACGAGGCTGATGACGTCGCCCATGCCCAGGATGCGCGAGGCCATGCGGTCGGGATGGAACGGTTCGAGGTCCTCCGCGCGCTCGCCGACGCCGGTCAGCAGGATGGGGCAGCCGGTGACGGACACGACGGAGAGGGCGGCGCCGCCGCGCGCGTCGCCGTCGAGCTTGGTCATGACGAGGCCCGTCAGGCCGACGGCTTCGTGGAAGGTCTTGGCGACGGACACGGATTCCTGGCCGATGGCGGCGTCGAGGACCAGGATGACATTCTGCGGTTCGACGGCGTTGCGGAGGGCGGTGAGTTCGGCGACGAGTTCTTCGTCGATCTGGAAGCGGCCGCCGGTGTCGTAGACGACGATGTCATAGTAGTTTTCACGGGCGAAGCGGAGGGCGCGGCGTCCGAGGTCGGGGACGCTCTCGCCGGGCTCGGGCTTGACGATGCCGGCGCCGGTCTGGTTGGCGAGGACTTCGAGCTGCTCGACGGCGGCCGGGCGGCGGATGTCGCAGGCGGCGAGGAGGACTTTCTTGCCCTGCTTCTTCCAGAGGCGCGCGAGCTTGCCGCTGGTGGTGGTCTTGCCGGAGCCGTGGAGGCCGAGCATCATGACCTGCGACGGGATGGCGCGCAGGTCGAACTCGCGGTGTTCGCCGCCGAGGAGGGCGGTGAGTTCGTCGTGGAAAATCTTGATCAGTTGCTGCCCGGGCGTGAGGGAGGAGAGGACCTCGGTGCCGAGGCTCTTTTCCTTCACGCGGTCGATGAAGGCCTTGGCGGTCGCGTAATGGACGTCGGCCTCCAGCAGGGCGAGTCGGACCTCGCGGAGGGCGTCCTGGATGTTTTTCTCGGTCAGGGTGCCCTGTCCGCGGAGGTTGCGGAAGACGGTTTGCAGTCGGTTGGAAAGTCGGTCGAACATGATGGGGATACTATAACGCGGCGGTGGAATGGCGCAAGGGGGTCCGTCAGGGGAAGGGGGGATTTTTCATGGGGGAGGATGTGGGGGAAAAGAGTTGGAAACGTCAGGATTTTTCGTAGAAGAAAAAGGATGGAGAAAAGGAGGACGAGGGGGGGGATGGGCGACGGGACGGTGGCGGGGTTAGAGGATCTTGAACTTGGGGAGGTCCTGGAGGTCGATGATGCCGACGAGGCGGCCGGAGGAATCGACGACGGGGAGGTCGTCGAAGCGGTGCTGCTGGAAGACGGCGAGGGCGTCGGCGGCGAGCTGGCCGGAGCGGACGGACTTGGGATTGCGGGTCATGATGTCACGGACGGGGCGCGTGCGGAAGTCGTCGGCGCCGCCGGCGAGGTAGCGGCGGAGGTCGCCGTCGGTGACGAGGCCTTCGACGCGGCCTTCGGAATCGACGATGCCGACGGCGCCGGCCTGGGCTTCGGTCATGGCGATGACGGCGTCGCGGACGGTGGCGGTGGCGGGGAGGCGGGCGAGACGGTCGCCGGTACGCATGATGTCGTCGGTGGTGAGCAGGAGGGCCCGGCCGATGGCGCCGCCGGGGTGGTAGCGGGCGAAGTCCTCCTTGCGGAACCCGCGGGCTTCGAGGAGGGCGATGGCGAGGGCGTCGCCGAGGGCGAGGGCGACGGTGGTGGAGGCGGTCGGGACGAGGTTGAAGGGGCACGCTTCGCGCTCGACGGAGGCGTCGATGACGATGTCCGCGTGGCGGGCGAGGGTGGAATCGAGGCCGCCGGTGAGGGCGATGATCTTCGCGCCATCGCGTTTGAGAAGGGGGAGCAGGCGGACGAGTTCGTCGGATTCGCCGGAGTAGGAGAGGGCGATGACGGCGTCGGCCGGGCGCAGGAGGCCGAGGTCGCCGTGCATGGCTTCGGAGGGGTGCAGGACGGTGGAGGGGGCGCCGGTGCTGGTGAGGGTGGCGGCGATCTTCTGGCCGATGTGGAACGATTTGCCGATGCCGGTGACGACGATCTTGCCGCCGCGGTCGAGGGTGGCCTTGAGCAGGGCGACGGCGTCGGGGATGGCGTCGCCGAGTCGGTCGAGGGTGCGACGGAGGGCGTCGGCTTCGCAGGCGAGGACGGCGCGGGCGCTGTCGAGAGGGGAGGTCGTGTTCATGCGCATGATGATAGCGCAGATGGAGGAATGGGGCAAGACGGGCAGGAAGTCGGGGCGGGAGGGGGCGGCAAGTGCGCGGGCGGCCGACGAAAAAGCGTGAAATCGGAGGGCGGATGTGGGAAAAGGAGGGGATGCGTCCCGGGAAGGGGCGCGGAACGAGGTTTTGGACATGACGATCGACGTGACGAAGGATACCGAATTGCAGATGGACCGGGTGAACCGCGAGGCGGGAAGCGCGGGGGAGGGGTGTGCGCCGAAAGGGGCGTTCTTCCGGAAGGTGGATTGGTGGGCGTTCTGGGTGGCGTCGCTGGTGGCGGGGGCGGTGTATTTCTTCACGCTCGCGCCGACGGTGACGCTCGAGGACAGCGGGGAACTCGCCGTCGCCAGCGACTGGCTGGGGGTGCCGCATCCGCCGGGGTATCCGATCTGGACGCTGGTGACGTGGTTCTTCCAGTGGGTGTTCCATTGGGTGCAGTACAATGGGCATCCGAATCCGGCCTGGGGGGTGGGGCTGGCGAGTGCGGTGAGCGGGGCGTTCGCGTGCGGGCTGCTGGCGCTGCTGGTGTGCCGGAGCGGGGCGGATGTGCTGGGGTGCATCGCGGGGGGGCGCGGGGAGGCCGGGGCGGAGGCTGGTGAGGCGCCGTGGGCGAAGGGGGTGTGCCTGGCGGCGGGGGTGACGGCGGGGCTGCTGCTGGCGTTCAGTCCGGTGCTCTGGAGCCAGAGCGTGATCGTGGAGGTGTATTCGCTGAATGCGCTGTTCCAGATGGCGATCCTTCTTCTGATTTACATGTGGATGTGCCGGCCGAAGAGCGACGGGTTGCTCTGGGCGGCGGCGTTCTTGTTCGGGCTGGGGCTGACGAACCACCAGACGCTGCTGTTCCTGGGGGCGGGGCTGGCGGTGGCGGTGCTGATGAAGGATACGGGGCTGTTCCGGGATTTCGCGCTGGCGGCGGTGCTGGTGGGGATTCCGTTCGTGCTGGCCGCGAAGGGGGTCCAGCTGTTCGTGGACCCGGAGGCGCTGGCGGAGCAGCTGAGGATGGGGCCGGAGCAGTTGCAGCGGTTCGCGTTCGACGACCGGCTCTGGAAGTGGTCGTGCGGGCCGGACACGAAGCCGTTCTGGCTGTACAATTACCTGTTCCTGGCGATCCCGGTGTCGCTGTGGGTGGGCAAGGCGACGGAGCGGCTGGAGTGGCGCCGGCGGCTGGCGATCGGTGCGGCGGCGGTGCTGTCGCTGCTGGTGCTGGTGCACGTGGGGCACGCGGTGTGCGCGTCGGAGGGGGCGAAGGCGGCGGAGGGGTGGTCGGCGAACCTGTTCTCGCTGTCGGTGCCGGCGTCGGAGCGGACGACGCCGTTTGCGCAGTGGCTGTGGACGGCGGGTCCGGGGGCGGGCGCGATGGCGCTCCTGACGGTGCTGTGCCTGGTGCCGCTGGGGCTTTCGATGTCGAAGCTGCCGCACGCGAAGACGGTGGCGGTGTCCATCCTGCTGGCGGAGCTGGGGGTGGCGTTCTACCTCTACCTGCCGCTGGCGAGCGACCAGAATCCGCCGATGAACTGGGGCTATGCGCGCACGTGGGAGGGGTTCATGCACGCGGTGACGCGCGGGCAGTACGAGGCGATCGTGCCGACGGACATCTTCAGCGACAAGTTCGTGATGCAGCTGGGCAGCTACCTGACGGACCTGCGCAGCCAGTTCTCGCTGCCGATCGCGGCGATCGGGTTCCTGCCGTTCTGCGCGTGGGGGTTCGCGGCGGGCGGGCGGCGGCGGGGGGCGTTCCCGGTGGCGCTGGGGCTGGTGCTGGCGGCGTCGGCGGTGATTGCGCTGGAGTCGGCGACGGGCTGGAAGGGGGCGGATGCGCTCTGGCGGCTGCTGCTGGCGCCGGTGCTGTTGGCGGCGGGGTGGGGGGTGTGCCTGCTGGTGGCGCTGTATTTGCGGCGGACGGCGGCGGCGTTCCGGGGGTGGACGCTGGGGACGAAGCTGATGGTGGGCGGCTTCGGCGCGGCGGTGCTGGCGGGGGTGCTGTGGATGGACGTGCTGAGCCTGAAGGCGGTGTATCCTTCGGCGGAGGCGGTCGCGCGCGCGGCGGCGGAGGGGCGGAGCCTGGAGCTGTCGGGGGCCGCGAAGGGGTTTTACCTGGCGCTGGTGTTCGGTCCCCCGGCGGCGCTGCTGCTGGCGGGGTGGCTCTCGGCGAAGGCGGGGATGGATTTCGACTTCGGGGAAGGCCCGCAGGGATGGCTGATCGCGTCGCTGGTGGGGTTCTTCTCGGTGAGCGTGGTGTTTTTGATTTTCCAGAATCCGTCGCTGGACATCCAGCAGCTGTTCATCGGACGGGTGCAGTTCATCCAGAGCCACGCGCTCTACGCGCTGTGGCTGGGTTACGGCCTGCTGCTCTCGGTGGCGTGCTTCGGCCGCTGGGGCGGGGGCGCGGCGCGGCGCGGGGCGCTTTGCGCGGCGGTGTTGCTGCCGGGGGTGCTGCTCTGGCAGAACGCCTACGACGAAGAGCAGGTGCGCATCGTGGGCGGGGCCGAGCAGAACGGCCACAGCTACGGCTGGCAGTTCGGCAACTGGGGGCTGGAAGGCGTCAAAGGCATCAAAGAAGACTTCGCCTGCTGGTACGGCGGCGAAGACAGCGACGAATACAAGGCCCAGTGGGGCGCCTACTGCGCGGCGATGGGCAGCGACGACCCGCAGTACCCGCCGCCGATGACGCAGGGCGCCGTTTTCTACGGCGGCACCGACCCCGGCCGCTTCGTCCCCACCTACATGATCTACTCCGCCGACGTGCGCTCCGACGTCTACCTCATCACGCAGAACGCCCTCGCCGACAACACCTTCATGAACATCACGCGCGATTTGTATGGCGACACCATCTACATCCCCTCCTTGGAAGACTCCAACGCCGCCTTCCAGAAGTACGTCGAGGACGTCCAGAGCGGGCGCGTCGCGGCCGGCGCCGACATCAAGTTCGAGAACGGGCGCGTCAGCGTGCAGGGCGTCGGCGGTGTCATGACCATCAACGGCCTGCTGGCCGAACTCATCTTCAAGGAGAACAAATTCCGCCACGATTTTTATGTCGAGGAATCCTACGTCATCCAGTGGATGTACCCCTACCTCACGCCCAACGGCCTCATGCTCAAGCTCAACCGCGACCCCCTCCCCGCGCTGCCCGAGGACGTCGTCCGCGACGACCACGCCTTCTGGGGCTGGTACACCGACTGGCTGCTCGGCCAGAGCGCGTTCCGGCGCGACATCTGCGCGCGGAAATCCTTCAGCAAACTGCGCAGCGCCATCGCGGGAATCTACGAATACCGGCGCATGTACGACGAAGCCGAATACGCCTACAAGCAAGCCGTCTCCCTCTATCCCCTCTCGCCCGAAGCCCTCTTCCGGCTCGCGCAGATGTACATGAAGATCCAGCGCTTCGACGACGCCCGCGCCCTCCTTGAAGACTTCGTCAAGGAAGACCCCCACAACGAGAGCGCCGCCGGTTTCCTCTCCCAGATCCAGACCACGCAGGAACTCTTCGCGCGGCGCGGCGAATACGAGCGGCGCATCGCGGCGGGCGAGACCCTGTCCTTCGACGACCGCCTGAACCTGCTGGAAATCTACCGCGCCGGCGGCCAGATGCCCCAGTACCTGCGCCTGGCGACGCAGCTCCTCGACGACCCAGACGCCCCGGTCGACGGCGTCCTGGCGGTTGCGGGCCTCTTCGCGCAGGACCAGCGCATCGACGCGATGGCCTACGCCCTGGAGACCGCGGCCCGCCGCGACCCGCGCCGCCCCGACGTATGGATCAACCTGGCGGCGGCCTACGCCTACCTGAACCGCACCGACGACGCCCTCCGCAGCGTCCGCCTGGCCCTGAACGCCGGCGGCGCGCAAGCCCGCGACGCCATCCTGCAGGACCCCCGCTTCCAGATCCTGGGCAACAACGCCGAATTCCGCTCCCTCCTCCTCGGCACCCGCCCCCCCGCCGGTGCTTCCGCCCCGACGCCCCCCCGCCTCGGCGCCCTCCCCAACCTCCCCGGCCTCGCGAAGTGAGGCTGGGCGTGGTCCCCCCCAGTAGCCGTCGGGGCCGATTCATCGGTCCCGATGCCCCCCGGCCCGGATACCGGCGGTGGGCCGATCACGACTATGCGGGCTGGGGCTACTATCTGGTCACGTTTTCCACCGAACCCCGCCGGAACTTCCTCTCGCGCATCGAGAACTACCGTGCGGTCCTTTCTCCGTGCGGAGCAGCGCTGGAGGCGGCCTGGCGCAAGATGGCGGAGGAATGTCCGCAGATTTCGCTCCGGGAATGGGCGGTGATGCCCGACCATTTCCACGGCGTCGTGGCGATGGCTCCGGGCAGCGGTCATCCGCTCGGCTGGTGGGTACGGCGCGCGAAGGCGAGGGCAACGCGGGCCATCCACCGCCTTCCCGGCGGCGCGGGACAGGTCTTCGAGGAAAACTTCCACGACTGGGTGTCGCTTGACGCGGAGATGTTCGGGATTTTCCGCGAATACACGGCGGCGAACCCGCGTCGCTGGCAGCTCCGGCGCGAGAACGCGCACCTGCTCCGTACCGTGCGCGCGGCGGCCCATCCGCGTCTGGCGGCGGCCGCACCGGGGCGGAAGTGGGACGCCCTCGGCGATCTCGCCCTGCTCGACTATCCCCTGCTTTTGCCCATCGTCGTGAGCCGACGCGCGGATGCGGGGGAACGGGCGCGCGTCATTGCCGGATGGTGCGAACGGGTGCGGGGCGGTGCGATACCGGTCGGCGGATTCGTTTCGCCCGGGGAAAAAGAGGCGTTGCGAGCGCTGGCGGCGCTTCCGCGGGCGCGCGTCATACGGTTGCTGCCCTTCGGCCTCAAGGACTGGAAGCCGCACGGGCGGCAGCTCGAAAACCTTGCCGGGAGCCGCTTGCTGGTGCTCTCGTGCTTTCCCGAAGCGGTCGAAGGGTGCAACTGGGAGAACTGCCACTTCAACAATGCCGTGGCGGCGGCGGTGGCGGCGGCGCTCCCCGGGGCAGGCTCCTGACGGGGCGCGCCGATGAATCGGCGCGGCGGCGTACGCGGGAAAAGGGAAAACTCCCGCTCGGCGGATTTTTGTTTGTCCGCCCGCAGAATTGTCGTAAATTGCAGGAAACTGTCCAACAGAAAGGTCCCCCCATGAGCCATCCTCAAACCACCCTCCCGCTTTTCGCCGCTGTTGCCGCACTTGTTTTTGGCCTTTCCGCTCCCGGTGCGAAGGCGGAAGAATACGTCGTGGACGTCCGCATCGCCGCTCCGGAGGAAATCACCCTGACCGTCCCCCTCGACGAAAACAACGAAGTCCACAAAGGCTTCGACGCCACCGTCCGCCATCCCATGGAATTCGAGGACGGCGAGCCCTGCGGCTACGACGAACGCGGCATCGGCCTCGCGCTGGAGCTGACGGATTTCTCCTGCGACGGCGAGGTAGCGGAATGCAAGATCGAGCTGGAGATTTCGCGCCTCGCCGGCTGGGACTCCCAGACAACGGTGGGCCTCTACCGCCTGCCGGTTTTCCAATCCCGCTCCTTCCAGACCGTCCCGATTTCCGCCAAGCTCGGCGAGTGGCTCATCGACGAACGATGGCACGCCAACGCACAGGACCTCCCGGATCTCGAAAAACCGTTCATCCGCATCCGCAAAGCCGACACCCCGCCCCCGGAGCCCGCCGAGTGAAAACCGGACGACAATTCCGACAACTCCGAAAAACAATTTTGACAATTCCTTCCCAGGAAATTGTCGGAAATTGTCGGAATTGTCTGATGAATTTTTTCCAACCATTGGAAACATTTTTTCCAATCATTGGAAAAATGCCGAAAATTTTTTCCAATCATTGGAAAAACCAACCCGATTTTTCCAACCATTGGAAAAAAGTTTTCCAATCATTGGAAAATTTCCAGGGCGGACGCGCTGTGCGGGGTAGGGCGGGCAGTCCGCTGCCCGGGCGCATGGGATTGGCCTGCAGTGCAAATCGGGCCGCGCGGATGCGATGGCGGTTTTGCGGGTTGGGAGCCATTGTGGAGGAAAACGTGCATAGGGTGCATCCGCGCGTCCGTTTCCCTAGGATGCATCTTGCCGTTCGCGCGGCGGCGAAGGGACTCGCCGCCCTACCTGCGCTTCGCGCAGCGGTTGTGGGGGTTGCCAGCCAATGGCCGGGCGGTTTTCCGCGCCGCGCCAGTGCTTCCCGGCCTGTCAGGCGAAGTTCTTGCGGAAGGTGAAGATGTTGCAGCCGTGGGCGCGCTTGTAGGAGACGGCGTCCATGGTCTTGCGCACGAGCAGGAGGCCGAGGCCGCCGATGGGGCGCTTGTCGGCGGGTAGCGTCGTGTCCGGCGGCGGGACGGCGAGGGGGTCGAACGGCGTGCCGTCGTCGGAGACCGACACGGCGGCGCCGCGCGGGTCGCGTCCGAGCCGCACTTCGATGGCCAGCCCCGACGCGCCGGAGCAGCGGACGACGTTGGACACGATTTCGTCCAGCGCCACCATCAGCTGCGCCTTGGGCTTCGGGGGGCAGTCGGCCCCGTCGAGGACTTCCTCGAGGAACGCGGCGGCCGCCGCCATGGCGCCGGCGTCGCAGGGGAAGGTCTTCAGCCGCCGCTCGGGCGCGCCGAGGTAGCGGATCGAGAGGATGGTCAGGTCGTCGGCGCGGGGGGCGCCGTTGACGAAGGACACGACGGCCTTGCGCACGGCGGCGCCGAGGTCGCGCGGTTCGCGGGATGTGACCTTGGCGAGCGTGGCGGAGAGGCGGGGGTCGCCGAACAGCTCGCCCGCGGGATTCATCGCCTCGGTCACGCCGTCGGTGTAGAGGAAGAGGGCGTCGCCGGGGGCGAGGACCACCTCGCGCGGGCGGTAGTTCGCGGCGCCGAAGCAGCCGAGGGGGATGCCGGAGAGCCCGCGCAGCCATTCGGGAACCACGCCGTCGCGCAGGACGAGCGGCGGGTTGTGGCCGGCGTTGGCGAAGGCGACCCGTCCGGTTTCGAGGTCGAGCACGCCCACCCACGCGGTGATGAACATCTGCGCGGGGTTGTTGGCGCAGAGTTCGGCGTTGACGCGCGCGAGGGCCGCGGCGGGGTCGCGGGAGGGGTCGGCGAGGAGCGTGTCCTTGACGAGGGTCTTGGCGTTCATCATGTAGAGGGCGCCCGTGACGCCCTTGCCCGAGACGTCCGCGACGAGGAACGCGCGGTGCGTCTCGCCCAGCGGGAAGAAGTCGTAGAAATCGCCGCCGACCTCGCGCGCGGCCACCATGCAGGCGTCGAGGCGCCAGCATTCCTCGTCGGGGAATTCCGTGGGCAGCGACGCCTGCTGGATGGTGCGGCCGAGCTCCAGGTCCTGCTCGACGCGCCGGATGCGTTCCGCCGCGGCGGTGCGGAGGGCGTCGACCGTGGCGTTGATGTTGTCGGAGAGCTCGGAGAATTCGCGGCAGGAGCGCACGTCCGCGCGGCCCGCCAGGTCGCCGCCCGCGATGCGCCGCAGCGCGCCGCCGATCTGCCGCACGGACCCCGCGACGCGCTTGCGGAGCATCCGCGAGACGAAGGCGAACAGCGCCGCGAACACGACCAGCTGCACGGCGGCCATCCGCGGCATGAAGCGGTTGCGGGAGGCGAAGACGTCGTCCTCCGGGTTGGCGAGGACCGCCAGGTAGTCGCGCACCGGCCCGGCGTAGCAGAACACCGGCTCGCCGCCGATCGTCGCCTGGAAAACCGTGCCGGTCGGGACCGCGGCGGGGTTCAGGCCGGTCGCGGCCTCCAGCGTCTTGCCGGCGAGCGACATGTCGGCGTGGCTCGTGATGACGCCGGCGCCGTCCACGAAGATGATGTATCCGCGCTCGTCGATGTGCCAGCTGCGCGTGTAGCCGTAGGCGCGCTGGCGGAGGTAGCGGAGGAAGCGCTCCTCGGACCAGCCGACCTCGATGTAGCCGCTGCGGTCGGGGAAGCGCACGGCCGCGTACTTGAAGACCTTGCCGTCGGACGTGCGCGGGCGGTCCGGCTGCGCCATGGATTCGGGGCCGTCCGGTTTGAGCAGCACCAGGAACTCGGACCACTGCTCGCCGTGCACCTTCTCCCCGACGAGGCGGCTGCCGCCGACGACGATCCCGCGCGTGTCGATGTCGTAGATTTCGGCGATTTCCTCCTCGGCGCAGAGCGCGGCCACGTCCTCCGAGGCGAGCTTGCCGGAGGTGCCGAGGCGGTTCGCGATGTCGCGGGCGATGGACACGAGCTGGTAGTCGGCGCGGTCCGTGAAGCCGCGCGACACGTCGCGGTAGTTGATTTGCAGCAGGCGCTCGACGTCGCGGCGCGAGCGGATCGTCTCGCCCTTCCAGAGGACGAAGATCGCGACGACGAACGACACGGCGACGAGGACCAGCAGGCGCAGCCGCAGCTGGAACGTGAGGGTCTGGCGTTCGTTCATCTTCGCGATGTTCATGGCTTGGTCGTTTCCGGTTTTGTCCGCGGGTTCGCTCCCGTCCCCCCCATCCTACACGAAACGGCCCGCCCGCGAACTCTTTTTTCGTTCCCGCTTGGCCCGGAAGGTGCCTCCGGGCGGCCGAAGCTGAACGGAAATCCCGCAATCCGCTCCGCGAACCCGGATAGTGCCCGGGGGCGGCTTTGCATTGGCCGTGACGCCCAGTCTCCGAAGAATGCGGCCAGTGGCCGTGCTTGGGGGTGGATGGAGGACGCCAAGCCATTGCATCCGCCCTCCGGCAGGACCGGTTCCGGCGGGCAGGGAGTGCCCGCCCTGTCCGTACGGGAATCGCAAGTTTTTCGCCTGGCAACTCCAAGACGGGGCCGGGCGACGAGTTCCTCCGCCGCCGCACGGGGGGTACGTGCGGGCGGGCGGAAGAATGCGAGGATGCGCCGCTTCCAACGCCGGCAGGGACAAATCCGGGGCCCTCCAAGGACGTGGACAAGAAGGCAGGGCCGGGTTGGGGCGGAATGCGCGCCCGCGGGTCGCTTTTTTGTTGCCGCGGGGGAAGGGGGGCGTGTAAAAAACGGGGCGGACGGACACCCGGCCTGTAACCTCCGGCGGCGCCGCGGGTAGTCAGGGCGAAAAACCGATTCGAAACAGGAGAACAACCATGCCCCTTCCCGAAATTTCCATCAGCCAGTTCAACAAGATTGCGTCCGGAGAGTACAACGCGGGGTTCGTCGATTTCGCGACCGACCGCGACGGGAACGTCATCAACGAGCTGACCAAGGTCAACAACCACGTCACCAAGCGGGGCCAAAACCGCGCCGAGCTTTCGCCGGAGCGGGTGCTGGAGGTCAAGGAGGCGTTCATCGCCGCGCTGGAACGCGCCCAGGTGCCGCAGGAGAGCATCGACCACATCCGCGAACGGCTCGGCATCCCCAAGGAAATGGAAGCGACGGGCGAACGGGCCAAGATCACCGAAATCCTCTCGAAGCGCTTCAAGCCCCTGACCCGCCAGCACGTGCGCGCGCTGCTGGACAAATACGCGGCGGGCGGCATCGGGTTCGTCCCCGGCGCGGCCGCGGAAATGACCCCGGAGGACTACCGGAAGGCCTGGGACGCGGCGCACATGTCCGACAGCCGCAAGCGGGACCGCCAGTCGGTGAACCGCGCGAACATCGCCGCCGCGAAAGGGCGCTACGACCGCCGGCTCACGGACGTGATGAGCGTGCTCTCGACGACCCGTTCGTACGAAGAACTCGCCGCGGCGATGAAGCACCGCGTCAAGGGCGAGGGCACCGCCCAGGACACGCTCCGCCAGGCGGCGGTCCGCGACCTCGGAAGCGGCATCGCGACGCTCTTCTCGGTGGCGCTGGCGCTGCTGCCGGAAACCGCCCGCGAATCCGCCGAGTTCTCGATGCTCGACACCACGGTCAAGCTCGTGAAGGACGACCGGGGCAACCTCTCGGCCGTCGTCGGCGGGGGCGTCGCCAAGACGACCATCCGGATGAACTGCACCGCGGAGGAGCTGGTGAACCGCCTCATCGGCCGCGCGGTGAGGGACAAGGGCACCATCGGCGGCGCCGCCGTCAAGCAGATGCTCAACGCCGCCTACGCGGCCGACATCAAGAAGGGCCTGATGGCCAGCGACCGCACGAGCCTGACGCGCAATTTCGCGGCGTACATCCTCGAGTTCCAGGGCAAGGAGGCCTTGGCGGAGGGCGAGCAGGGCCTCTTCCGCCTCGCCGACAGGGAATACAACACGGGCCTGCTCGTGCAGATCGCCCAGCGCACCCTCACCGGGGACCTCGCCGGCGCCAACGCCCTCGACACCAAGCAGAAGCTCGACCACTTCTACTCCCGGATGCGCAAGGACACGGCGAACCTGCCCGACGACATCAAGCACATGCTCGAAGGCGTCGCCAACGTGCCCATCGAGGCGCTGCCGGAGGGGGGCGAGTTCATCGTCCGCGCCCCCATCGTCGGAAACATCCAGCAGCACGTGGACGCCATCCCGCAGCAGGCCGGCCCCGCCCCCGCGCTCCCGCAGAACGTGTCGATGGAGG
>CACXEY010000016.1 GCA_902766695.1 uncultured bacterium | reverse complement strand
CGTCCCCGGCCCCGGCACGGCCGCAACCGCGGTACGCGGAGCCGCCGCCGCGTCCGGCTCCGGCCCCCGTCCCCGCCCCGGCGGCGTGGGAACCCCCGTCGGCCCCCATCCCGTCGCGCGCGCCGGATGGGAAGCCGGACACGCTGGAGAGCCTGGCGGCCGCCATCGCGGCGTGCAAGGGGTGCCCCCTCGCGCCCACCCGCCACAATACCGTCCCGGGACAGGGGTGCCTGAACCCGGACATCATGTTCGTCGGCGAGGGGCCCGGCGCGGACGAGGACGAGCAGGGACTCGCCTTCGTGGGCCGCGCGGGGCAACTGCTGACCAAGATGATCAACGCGATGGGCTACACGCGCGAACAGGTCTTCATCGGCAACATCGTCAAGTGCCGCCCCCCCGGTAACCGCACGCCGACGCCGCAGGAGATGGCGTGGTGCATGCCGTACCTCAAGCGGCAGATCGCCGTCATCCGGCCCAAGCTCATCGTATGCCTCGGCTCCACGGCCGTGAAGGGCCTCACCGGCGACATGACGGGCATCACGCGCATACGGGGGACGTGGCGCGAGTTCGAGGGGATTCCCGTCATGCTGACGTTCCATCCCGCCTACCTCCTGCGCAATCCCGCCGAAAAGGGCAAGGTCTGGACCGACCTGAAGGCCGTCCTCGCCCGCCTCGGCAGGAAGCCGCCGTCGGGGGGCTGAGGGTACGACGGAGCGCCCATGGCCGTTTTCAACCATCTTGTCGGCGTGACCGTCAACCCGCTGGTGGCGGGGTTGCTCCTGGTGCTACTGACGACGGTGCTGGGATGGCGCGCCGCGCGCGGCAGCGACCGGTGCCGCCGCTGGGCGTGGCGGGCGGGGGCCCTTGCGGTGGTCTGGCTGTGGTTCTGGAGCACGCCGCTGGCGTGCTGGCTGCTGGGGAAGGGGTTCGACGCGGCGTATCCGGCTGTCGCGGCGGAAGATGCGCCGGATGCGGACGCCATCGTGGTGCTGGGCGGCGGCGTGGCGGCTGGCGCGGAGGCGGGGTTGCCGTATCCCGATTTCAGTCCGTCGTCCGACCGCGTGTGGCATGGCGCCCGCCTCTACCGGGCGGGGAAGGCGCCGCGGATCGTCGCGACGGGGCTGGACGTGTCGCTCTCGACCGCGCCGGTGTTCCGGGATTTCGGCATCCCGGATGAAGCCGCCACCTTCATCGACGGCCCCCGGAACACCGAGGAGGAGTCCCGGGCCGTCGCGGCCCTGCTGCCGCCGGGGAGCCGCATCCTGCTGGTGACGTCCGCCTCGCACATGCGGCGTTCGCTGTTGCTGTTCCGGAACGCCGGACTCGACGCGATACCGGCGGCGACGGACCACGAGACGTCGGTGCGATGCGAGGACGGGTTCTATCCGGGCTGGCTCTGGCCCGACACGGGGTGCCTCGACGCGGCGTGCCGTCTCTTCAAGGAGCACTACGCCTACTGGGGCTACCGGATGGTGCGGGGGTTCTGAATTCGAGGGGCGGCGGGGCGGGGGGCCGTGCGGTCCGCGAGGATCGGCCGGAACGGCTCGCTCGGAGAGCTCGCCCCACCAAAAACCGGATGGACAAAGGAAGGGGCAAACATATTTCGGAAACAGGAAAAACATTGACGTTTCCTGCTTTTTCCGGTCATGGTCCCCCCCATGAAAGCAGGGGAGGGAAACCGGGCGCGGCGGGGCGGCGATGGGGCTTGCAAGCGGGGGGGCGGGTGCGGTATGGTTCGCCGCATGAACAATCCGAATTATCCGGTTCTCGAAATCCTCGTCCGGCTCGGCATCGCGCTGGGTCTGGGGCTCCTGATTTTCATCGTGCCGATCGCCCTGAAGAACGCGCGGTTCTCGCCGACGACGGGGCGGCGCATCCTCCACATCGTCGTGGCGCTGGTGGCGGCGGCCGGATTCGCGTTCGGCGTCCATTACATGTTCCAGCACTGGATTCCGGAGTCCCCGGACGAGCCGCAGAAGGCGCCCATGGAATACCCGTCGGCGCCGGTCAACTGACGTCCCAGCCGTGAAACTCGACCGCCTTCTCTCCATCCCTTCCACCGAGTGCGTGCTCGCGGGCCCCGCGGACGCGGAGTTCACCACCGGATTCACCTCCGACCTGCTCAGCGACGTGATGGGCAACGCGTCGGAGGGCGCGGTGCTGATGACCATCCAGGCGCACAAGAACACGATCGCCGTCGCGACGCTGGTGGGCATTCCGGCGATCCTGGTCTGCACGTCGCGGCCGGTGCCGGAGGACATGAAATCGGCGGCGGAGCAGGAGGGTGTCGCCATCTACCGCACCGCCCTCCACCAGTACGAAGCCTCGGTGGCGCTCCACGCGCTGCTCGCGGAAGGCGGTGAAGCGTGAGCGGCTACTACGGACGGCCCTTCAGTCCCTTCTCGGCCCCGCGCGGCGGCGGCTTCTTCGACCGCCTGCCCCCGGTGACGGGGTGGCTGATGAAGGCGAACATCGCGGCGTATCTCGTCACGTGGATCGGGTGCGGCGTCCTGCGCAGCCCGATTTTCAACTATCTCTATTCGGTCCTGGCGCTCTCCCTGGCGGGCGTGAAGCAGGGGATGGTCTGGCAGCCGCTGACGTACATGTTCCTGCACGGCGGATTCATCCACATCCTGTTCAACATGATGACGCTCTACTTCCTCGGCCCCGAGACGGAGCGCACGATGGGCTCGCGCCACTTCCTCGCGATGTACCTGCTGAGCGGCATCATCGGCGGACTCGGCTGGCTGTGGCTGTCCGGGTCGGCGGCGGCGTCCTGCGTGGGCGCGTCGGGCGCGATTTTCGGCATCCTGGGCGCCTTCGCGACGCTCTACCCCAAGCGCGAGCTGACGATCTTCGTGTTCATCTTCCCCGTCACCGCCGCCGCGTGGAAAATCGTCGCGGGCATCTCGGTGCTGCAGTTCCTGCTGGTGACGGGCGGCGCGAACGACAACATCGCGTACGCGGCGCACCTGGCGGGGGCCTTCGCGGGCTTCCTCTACATCGACCAGCTTTTCGAGAACCGCCACTTCCGGCGCCTGCTCTCGCGCATCGGCGGCGGCTTCAAGTGGCCTTTCGGCGGCGGCGCCCGGCGCTCCCCCTTCTCCCGCGACCCCGACCGCGACCCGCCGCCCTCGCGCGAGGAAGTGGACCGCATCCTCGAAAAGATCGCCCGCGACGGCATCGAGTCCCTCACCCGCGCCGAGCGCCAGACCCTCCACCGCGCCTCCCGCACGATGTAGCCCGCCGCTCTCTCGTCACTCGTCTCTCGTCACTCGTCACTCCCTTCCCATGCCGCTGTTCTCCACGCCGCCGCCCCCGCCCCCCTCCGCCATCCGCGTCGCCGAGGACCCGCCCGCGGCGCCCGACTGGGCGAAGGACGCCGTCTGGTACCAGATCTTCCCCGAGCGCTTCCGCAACGGCGCCCCGCAGTCCGATCCGCGGCCCGAGGATTTTGCCGACCGCCCGATTCCCGGCTGGCGCATCCGCCCGTGGGGGATGGAGTGGTACGCGCGCGACGCCTGGGAGACGGCCCAATCCCCGAAGTACTGGGACACCGTCTTCGACCGCCGCCTCGGCGGCGACCTCGTGGGCGTGCGCGAAAAACTGCCCTACCTCCACAGCCTCGGCGTGACGGCCCTCTACCTCAACCCCGTCTTCCAGGCCGCCTCCCTGCACAAGTACGACGCCACCTGCTATCACCACATCGACCCGACCCTCGGCCCCGACCGTGCCGGCGACCTCGCCGCGCTGGCCGCCGCGCGCGAGACCGAAGACCCGTCCACGTGGATCTGGACCGCCGCCGACCGCCAATTCCTGGAGCTCGTGCGCGACGCCCACGCCCTGGGCATCCGGGTGATCCTCGACGGCGTGTTCAACCACAGCGGGCGCCGGTGCTTCGCCTTCCGGGACATCCTCGAAAACGGCCCCGCGTCCCGCTACCTCGGCTGGTACCAGGTCGCCCGCTTCCGGCGCGACGGCACCCCCGAATACGCCGCATGGGACGGCCCGAACGGCTCCCTGCCCGCCTTCGCGCGCGCCCCCGGCGGCGACGACCTCGCGGCGCCCGTCAAGCGCTACCTCTTCGACATCACCCGCCGCTGGATGCGCCCCGACCCGCCGCCCGGCGTCCCCCGCGACGGCATCGACGGCTGGCGCCTGGACGTCGCCTTCTGCGTCCCCCACGGCTTCTGGCGCGACTGGCACGCCCACGTCCGCGCCCTGAACCCCGACGCCTACACCACCGCCGAAATCGTCGGCCCCGCGCAGGAGTGGGTGCGCCCCGGCGAATTCACCGCCGCGATGAACTACGAGTGGCTCTTCCCGACCCTCTCCTTTTTCACCCCGCACGGCCAGGCCCTGACCGCGACCGCCTTCCGCGCCGCCATCGACCGCCTGCACGCCCGGCACGACCCCGGCACCACGCTCGTCATGCAGAACCTCCTCGGCTCCCACGACACCGGGCGCATCCTGACCATGCTGCACTCCTCGTGCCCGCCCTTCGCCAACTGGGACAACTACTTCCGCTGGGCGCGCGTGGCCGACAACGCGCAGTTGCGGACCGACGCCCCGTCCCCCGACGCCCTGGCCCGCCTGCGCCTCGCGACCGTATGGCAATTCACCGCCCCGGGCGCCCCGATGATCTACTACGGCGACGAACTCGGCCTCTGGGGCGCCAACGACCCCTGCGACCGCCAACCCATGCCGTGGCCCGACATCCCCCTCGACCCCGAGACCCTCGGCTACCGCGGCCCCCTGCCCGCCGCCACCCCCCGCGCCCCGAACGCGCCCCTCCTCGCCCACTACCGCGCCCTGGCGACCCTCCGCGACGCCCATCCGGCCCTCCGCCGCGGCACCTTCCGCTGGCTCGAAACCGGAACCGAGACCGCCATCGCCTACGAACGCCGCCTCGGCCCCGACCGCGTCCTCGTCTGCCTCAACAAAGGCCCCGCCCCCCTCCCGCCGCCCCCCGCCTTCCCCGCCGGCACCCCGCCCATCCCCCCCCTCTTCTGGACCATCGCCCCCGCCCCATAAGAGTATGGCCCGTGGCCGCCCCGCCGGCCACAACCCGCCCGCAACTTTTCCAATGATTGGAAAACTTTTTTCCAATGGTTGGAAAAACACGCCAATTTTTTCCAATGATTGGAAAAAAAGTTTCCAATGGTTGGAAAAAATTCCGCGATTTTTCCAATGATTGGAAAAATTTTTCGCCCGTTTTCCAACGATTGGAAAAACTTTTCCGCCCGCCCCGCCCTCCCCCCAAAAAACGCCACCCGACCCATCGCATGAGATTACAGAAAAACCACACATTTTCCCATGTTTCACACCCATCATCCCCCCCATGAACACACAAGCCCCCGCGCGTTGGCGGGGGCGGTCCGAAGTCCGGCGTCCGAAGTCAAAACAAGGTCGCGCGGAAGCGCGACCCTCCCCGTCCGCTCTCCAAGGGGAGGGACGCGCTTCTGCGCGTCCTCAAACGGTTCAAGGAATTCCGCCGCTCCCCGGCAACTTCCCTTTCACGCGGCCGCGACGAAGCGCGGCCCTCCCAAAACCGCATTCCATTCGCCGCCCTTCCGGGAGATGTTCCAGGAGGGAGGGCCGTGCTTTGTCACGGCCTTACCGCCCGGCGGAACCGGGGCGACCGGAATGGGCGACCCCGGCGACACCGGTGCGGACCGCAATCGCGGCCTTGCTGATGGCGTCGATGGCGACATGGAAATCCGCCAGCGGCATCGAGACGATGCTTTCCATGCGGGCGTCCCCGGGCATCCAGCGCTGGGTGGTGGCGAGGGTGATGTCCGGGAGTGCGGGATCGTTGGCGAAGGCGGACAGGGAATCGAACGCGCTCCGGGCGAGAGGGACGATGCTGGAATCATCCTCGGCGATCACGTTGTCGACAAAGGCCTGGAGCTTGGGCAAAATCGCGCGGAGCGCCGGCCGCAGGCGGACGTAGCCGCAGGCGGCCCCTTCGGGCGCTTCCCCGTAGGCGGCGGCGAAGGCCGGCATCGCGGCGACCGGCCCCTTCGCGGTATGCCCGGCGGCGAGGTCGGCGAGGACGTCGCCGAGGCGGCCGTCGGGAAGCGTCCCGAGGTACAGCGCGGGACCGGCGGCCGCGGCCTCGAAGAAGCCGAGATCGCGCGCGGAATCGTTGCCTTCTCCCTCCAGGCGGAAAGTGTAGCGGCGCACGGGCGTCCCCTGCACGGTCCGTTCGCCGACGGGCTCGATGCGGAGCCGGGAGGCGGCCACGGCCACGTCGGGAACGTCGTCGCCATCCTCTTCGGCGATGGCCGCGAAGGCCCCGGCGAACGCGGATATCCCCCCCTCGAGGATGGCGGGCACCCCGTCGAGGGCGGTCTGCGGGTCGGCTGGGAACGCGAGGAGGGCGGCGCTGCCGGCTTCCTCCCCGTCGTCCGCAGGGAGGAGGGCAATGGCGTATTCGTCGCCAAGCAGCCGGAGGAGCGGGAGGCAGGCGGCGGTCAGGGCAACGTCCGCGGCGGCGATCCGCGGGTCGTCGTCCCCGGTGTCGCCGGACAGGAAGGAGCGGAGTTCATCGTCGGAGAGGACGGACAATTCCTGGTGGTAGGTGCCCGCCGCCACGGCGTCGGGGAAGAGGATGGCGTTCGCGAGCGGCGAGACGGGGGCCCCGATGCCCGAGACGATGCGCGCCTGTGGGGTGTCGGGTACGTACGCGACCGACCAATCGGCGCGGAAGCGGTTGGCCGCGTCGAGTCCGATCCCGAGGGCGAGGGCGCGGAACGGGAACGAGGAATCCGACAGCATCTCGCGGATCCGCGCGCCGCTCGTCCCCGCCCTGCACTTGGCGAGGAGCGGCAGCACGGCCCCGAAATCGACGGCCGCGGCCAGCACGCCACCGGCGGGCACGTCCGGCGCGGCATCGAGCACGGCGAGGGCTCCGTCCACGTCGCGGACATCGTGCGCGAACGCGGAATGGGGCACCAGCGCGATGCGCTCCCCTCGGGGGATGCAGAGAGTGCCGGAGGGGGAGAAGCCGCCGCTGCGCACCGACAGGGCGCCTTCGGGGAGAGCGATCCCGTCCGGCACATCCGCTGCCGGGAGCGCTTCCGCCAGCTTCCCGAGCACTCCGGCCGCATCGCCTCCGGCCGCCGGGAAATCGAACAGCACATCCCAGTCATCGTCCACGCCGTAGACCACGCATCGCACGGTCCCCTCCCCGTCGACGGCCTCGAACGGATTGACGGCGCGCGCGCTGCAAGCCCCGACGAACATCCCCTTGGCCTGCCCGGCGGGGACGTAGGGGACGGCGATGCGGTCGGCGGCGGAGAACAAGGCATCGAGCCCGCGGATTTCGACCTGCGCGACGGCGGCGGGCCCGTCGGCGCGCACGGTCGGGACCATCGCGAAAGCGGCGGCGATCGCGAATACGGCATTGCGGATGGTGGATTTCACGGCGGAAGCCTCCAATACGTTTCTCTTGCAATGTAGAATGCCGCAAGGCCCCGGACTCCGCAAGGAAAAACGCCCCGTGTCTTTCATGGCGTTGGAGCATGGCAGAACCGACGGAAACTCCAACGTTTCCCGTAATCTCAAAAATGATTCCGGACGGTGCCCGGGCAGGAACCGGACGCACGGGAAGAGTTTTCCGATGATTGGAATTTCTTTCCCCACCGGAGGGGTCCGGCGAAAGCCTTGCGATTATCCATGTGCGGCAGGGCAGGCCGTCCCTGCCCGCCGGATCGAGGGGGACCGAAGAATGGCGCCGGAGCTGCGCGGTCGCATGTTTTCCCTGAGTTCTGGCGGAATGGCATCCGCCCCCCCTTCCCCCTGCCGGCCGCCCATGGACCGTGCGCGCCCGTCCGCCGAAAAATAAGGATTGGTCCATCCCTCCGATATGGTATATGATTGCGCGGATAATCCATGGCCATGACAACCGACATTCCCCCACCCCACCCCGCTCCCAAGCGCCTGCCCGAGAGCCAGCGCTCGACATACCAGTTCCCCGTCTACCGGTGGATCAACTGGCTGGCCATCGCCGGGTACGGTATCGGCCTGGTCGTCATGCTGTTCCTCTCCGCGATCGTCGGCATCCCGGCGGCCATCCTCTGGCCGTTCTTCGTGGTCGTTTTCTGCATCGGCGTCGCCCTCCTCGGCCGCCCCCGGGCCCTGCTCGACGTCATGATGTTCTATTTCCTGCTCATGCCGAGCAACCGGTTGTTCGGCCTCCTCCCGATTCCCCTTCCGGGGTTCATCGACGAACTGTTCTTCGTGCCCTTCATCGCGGTCATCTTCATGAACCTGGTCCAGGGCCGGTCCGTGAAGGGGGCCGGCTGGTTCCCGCTCCTCTTCGGCGTGGTCACGCTCATCAGCTGGTACGTGAACGGCAAGCAGATGCCGTTCTCCGCCATCAAGATTCTGCTGGTGAACCTGAAGTTCTTCATCATCTGGTACTTCTGCCGCCTGGCGCTGCCCTTCAAGAACAGCCGGGAACTGTTCCGGTGGTGCTGGCTGTTCATCGGTTTCGCCGCGCTGCAGATGGCGTACAACACGCTGTGGCAGCGGGCCCCCTGGCCGCGCATCCACCCGGACCTGAGCGGCGGCGTGTTCGGCCCCGCCTCCTACGCGGCCCACGTGGTCGGCTACATTTCCGTGATCGCCCTCTTCCTGCTGGGGGGCTGGAGCGCGACACGGATGAAACCGCTTCCGGTCCGGAAAAAGCTGTGGGTCTGGGTGGTGGCGGGCATCATCCTCTACGACCTGGTCTTCATGACCGACACCAAGCACGTGCTGGTGCTGGCCCCGATCGCCAGCGCCGCCCTGCTGTTCCTGCCGGGATTGACCGCGAAATTCAAGATACGGGTCGTTTTCATGGCCCTGCTGATCGCCGTGAGCGGCTGGTATTACCTGAACACCCAGAGGACGGAAGCGTACTGGCACTCCTTGCGCAATTTCGGCACGAGCCCCAAGGGCGAGCTGTTCAAGGCGGTGACCGTGCGCTTCCCGAAGCTCGTGAACTTCCCGCTCTTCGGCGCGGGGCCGGGGCTTTTCGCCTCCATCGAAGCGGTCGAACACCGCACGCCCCTGGCCCGGCGGTACATCACGCCGTACAGCGACGAGGAAGAGCGCCGCAGCCGTTTCGGCCTCCAGGGGACCACCATCGCCGCCTCCGTCGCCGGCTCCCTGAACACGGACTTCTTCTTCATCACCAGCGAATTCGGCTGGCTGGGCGAGGGCATCTACCTGGCATTCTGGATCTATTGCGTGCTGGCCCTGTACCGGAAAGGGGTCTGGAGCCGGCGGGCCGGCAGCGACTGCTGGGGCATCTATCTGGGACTGTCCATCTCGCTGGTCCTGTTCATGATGCTCCAGCTGCTCACCAGCGTGTCCACGGTGGCCTGCCTGTCGTTCCCGATCTGGATGCTGATCGGGCGCATTTGGGACATGCCCCTGTCGGGCGGGGACTCCGAATTGCTTCCCGACGAAACCGGGCCGGACGTCCTGGAGGGGGAGCATGCCGCCTGACCGCACCGGTGGGGCGGAATGTCCCCTTGGAAGGTGATTGGCCGGAAAGCCCCGTAAAATGAAGGTGTCCGTCATCGTCCCCGTGTTCCGCGTCCCCGGCGGTCTCCTGGAGGCCTGCCTGGAGTCGTTGGAAGGGCAGACGGCGCGGGACCTGGAAATCCTCTGCGTGCTGGACGGCCCGGACGAAGCGGCGCGGGAGCTCCTGGAAAAGCGGAGCCGGACCGATTCCCGCATCCGGATCCTGCAATCCACCGTGAACCGCGGCGTATCGTCCGCGCGCAACCTGGGGCTGTCGGAGGCGCGGGGAGACTGGGTGGCCTTCGTCGACGCCGACGACCGGGTGGAACCCACGATGCTGGAAGACCTGCTCGCCGCGGCCGGAGCGTGCGGGGCGGAGCTGGCCGCCTGTTCGTGGCGCCACGATCCACCGCTCCCCGGCGAGGATGCGGTCGGCGGCGGCAGGGTCGAAACGCTGGACGCGGGGCGTCCGGCGGATTGGGTCCGGGCCCTGCACCTCCTGCGCAACGGCTCGTGCTGCGGGCGCCTGTTCTCGCGGGCGGCGTTTGGGGATCTGCGCTTCGAGGAAAGCCTGCGCCACGGCGAAGACCTCGTGTTCCTGCAACGGGCGCTGGCCCGGACCCGTCGGCTGGCCTGGGTTCCCCGCCCGCTGTACGTCTACCGGGTGCGCGAAGGGTCGGCTTCCCGGAAGACGGTTTCGGCGGACTCCTTCGTGAACTGGCTTTCCGCGTTGGAAACGCGCCTGGCCCTGGCCCGGCGGCAGCAGGGAATGCCCCGCGCGGCGAGGGCGATCCTGGCCTGGGACACCTGGCTGGCCCTCAACGATCCGCGGCCCCGCAAGGGGTGGACGGAGGAAGAAGGCCGCACCGCCTGGGATGCGTTGCGGCGCTTCGCGGCGGTGGCGGAAGAAGACTTCCGGTTGCTGCCGGCGGACTTCCGGTGGGCCTGGCGGCGCGAAACGGCCTCCCTGCGGGCGTTCCGGAACCGTCCCCGCTGGCTCAACGCCTGGCTGTGGCGGCGCTCGCGCCGCTTCTTGGCGGCCCTCCCGGGCGGCACCCCGACGGAGCGCCCCCGCCTCTATTCGGCGGCACCGTGGGGAAGCGTGACGGGCGGCCCTCTGTGCGCGCTGGACCACCTGTCGTTCCTGTCGCAGGACTACGACGGCACCCTTGTCCTCTGCCAGCACGGCCCCATCGAAGGAAAGGCGGCGGAAGCGGGCATCCCGGTCTGGTGTTCGCCGCTCTTCACGGGCCGCCGCCACGCCGGGGCGCTCGCCTTGCCGGGGACGCTTCTGGGGATGGCCCTGCGGCGATTCCGCTACGTGCGGGACTTGTCCCGGATGCTGCGGATCCGCCCCGGAATCTTTCACATCCACGGCCGGGACGTGCACCTGCCGTATGCCATGCTCGCGGCTCGCCTGGCGGGGGTGCCCGTGGCGATGACGCTGCACGAAACCTGGATCGGAACCTTCACGGAATGGTGGCATCTGCTGCTGATGCGCGTCTTCCGCATCCCCGTCCTCTGCCTGTCCCGCGCGATGGTGGAGCAGTATCCGCGCCTTCTCCCGGCCCGGGCGGTCGTCCCGAACGCCGTACGGGCCTTTCCGCCGTGGCCGCGGCCCGCCTCCGCCGTTTCCCGCCCTCCCGTGGTCGGCCTCGTCGGCTCCATGGTGCCGGAAAAAGGCGTATCCCTGGCGCTGGAAGTCGCCCGCCGCCTGTGGGAAAAGGGAATCGAATTCCGCCTGCGCCTCGTCGGCCGCTGGAACGGCGAGGACTTCCGCCGCGAATCGGAAACCTTCGTCGCGGCCCGCGGCCTCGCCGGGTGCGTGGAGTTCGCGGGGGAACTCCGGTCCCCGGACGAAATCTACCGGGAGATGGACGTGCTCTTCCTGCCGACGCGGCGGGATTCCTTCCCGCGCGTCATCATGGAAGCGATGTCGTGGGGGATTCCGACGGTGGCGACGCGGGTGGACGGCATTCCCGAGATGGTGGAGGACGGGGAAACGGGCCTGCTGGCCGCCCCGGGCGACGCAGACGGGTTTGCCGCGGCGCTGGAACGCCTGCTGGGGGATGCCGCCCTGCGCGCGGAGATGGGCCGCAAGGCGAGGGAACGGGCGGAACGCCTCTTTTCGCCGGAGGCCTACCGGGCGAACATCCAGTCTTTCTATGCCTCCCTGCCCGCCGTCCGGAAGGCGGCGGCGCGCGGCGGCGGAACGGGAGCGGCATGATGGGCAAGGAATCGGAAGCGGCCGCGGGCGCGGTCCCGGCGGTGTCGGTGGTGATCGTGTGCATGAACCAGCTGGCGCGGCTGCGCACCTGCCTGGATTCCCTGTACGCGCAGAACACGCGGATCCCCTTCGAGGTCTGGGTGGTCGCCTACCGCTTTTCGCCGGAAAACCTCACGGCCATGCGGGAGCTGTATCCGCAGGTGAGGATCGTCGAAAGCACCGGCACCCGCGGCTTCGCGGAGAACAACAACCTGGCGCTGCGGCGGGCGAACGGGAAATACTGCTTCTGCCTGAACGACGACACCCGCATGGAAATGCCCGCGATGGAGATGCTGGCGGCGGCGCTGGACCGTACGCCCGACGCGGCGGCCGTCATGCCCAAGCTCCTGGATTGGGACGGCGGCGTGCAATCCTGCGGGGACGGCGAACTCACGCCCGGCTACTGGTTCCTGCGCGAGGTGGGCATCCTCCGGTGGGGCGGCGGCAAACGGGCTGGCGGGGAGCGCCGGGGCCTGTTCCGCGTCCCCAGCATCGGGGGGACCGCCTTCATGATCCGCACGGACGTGCTCCGGGAACTGGGATACTTCGACGAACGCTACTTCTTCACGCCCGAGGACGCCGCCCTCTCCGCCCGCGCCAACGAGCGCGGCTACCACTGCTACGTCGAGGCCGATGCCGAAATCTTCCACGAATGCCACACCACGCTCAAGACCCATCTCCTGCCCGTCATGGTGGCGGCCCAGCGCGGGCTGCGTATCTTTTTCGCGAGGGAAAGCCGCTGGCGCGATTTCCGCGTATCCCTGCTCATGGCGGTCCGCGACCTCCTCAAGCTGTTCTACTGGTGTTTCCGCCGCGGGGAATCGGCCCGCCTCCACCGGCGCCTCTGGCGGGCGATGCTGGCGACCGTGTTTTCCCGCGCGCCGGCGAAGGACCTGTTCGTCCGCTACGCGGCCCCCGCCCCGGACCGCGGGCGGGGCGCGGCGGCGCCTTCGGAGGGTGGCGCGCCATGAAAGCCGCCACGATCCACACCCTCTACGGCCGCCGCGCCGGCGCGGAACTCTGCTTCGAGAAAACCCTCGCCTCGATGGCGGAACAGGCGCCCGGCATCCGCTGGACCGTGCTCTGCAACCGGGAGTCGCGCCCCGTCGTCGAAGCCCTGGGGCTGCCCGGCGTGGACGCGGTGTACGTGCCCGATCTCGACAACCAGTTCAAGAAGGCCTACTGGCTCGAATTCCGGTCGGCCTCCTTCTTCCGCTCCCGCCCGCAGGACGTGTTCTGGAACCCGAGCGGGTGCAACCACTTCCCCGGCAGATGGCCGTTCCCGACGGTCACGACCTTCCTCGACCTGGGCGAATACCACGTGCGCGAGAAATACGACTGGAAGCGGATGGTCTTCCGCAAGGCCATCTGCATTCCGCGCTCGGCGCGCCGCTCCGCCGCGTTCACCGCCATCTCCCGCTTCACGGCGGAAGACGCGGAAAAAATCCTGCATCTCGACCACGTCCGCCCGGTCCTCCTCGGCCCCTCCCCCCACGTCCTGCCGCCCGTTCCCGACGCACGGGCCGTGCTGGCCGGGGCCCTGGGCGGCGAGGTCCCCGGACGCTTCTGGTTCGTGCCGGGACGGACGGACTTCGTCGGCAAGGGGCTGGACCTGATCCTCGACGCCGCCGGGCGCGATGGCGGCCGGGACACCGACGCCGTCTTCTTCACCGGCCCCGAAGGGGTCGCCCACGGCGCGTTTCTCGAACGGCTCGCCCGCATCGACGCCGGTCGCGGCCGCCTGCGCTATCTGGGACGCGTGCCCGAAGACGTCCTCTCCGCGCTCTACCGTGAATGCTTCGCCGTCGTCCTCGCCTCCCGCTTCGAGGGCTTCGGCTTCCCCGTGCTGGAAGCCATGGACGCCGGGGCGCCGGTCGTCTGCTCCGACGCCGGCTCGCTCCCGGAAGTCGCGGGGGACGCCGCCCTGCTGTTCCCGTCCGGGGACGCCGGGGCCCTCGCCGCCTGCATGGCGCGGCTCCGCGGCGAACCGGGCCTGCGCGACCGCCTCCGGGAACGCGGCCGGGAACGGAGCCGCCGCTTTTCCTGGGAAACCTGCGGGCGCGAAATGCTCGACGTGCTCCGCGCGGCGGCAGGACGGGGCGGCAAGGACGTCCGGCCATGAAGGTCACGGTCCTCATCGTCACGATGAATCCCCGGGAACGCCTCGGGGCCTGTCTGGACAGCCTGAAGGCGAAGACGCGCCTCCCCTTCGAGGTCCGCGTGGCGGCGCACCGCTGCAAGCCGGAGGACGTGGCGTGGCTGCGCGGCGCGTATCCGTGGATTTCGGTGGTCGAGAGCGACGGCTCCGCCCGGGGCTTCGCCGAAAACAACAACCTGGCCGCGAAGGGCGCGCGCGGCGAGTACCTCTTCCTGCTGAACGACGACACGGTGCTGGACACGGACGCGGTGGACCGCCTGGCGGCCCTCCTGGACGCCCGCCCCGACGCCGGCATCGCGAGCCCCTACCTCCTCAACCGCGACGGCAGCGTCCAGTTCTGCGGCGGGGTGGAGATGACCGCCTGGACCTGGTTCCTGGCCGAGATGCGCTGGCGGCGGATCGTGGACATGCGGAATCCCTTCGTCGGCGCGGGCGGCGTCTTCGAGACCCAGAACGCCATGGGCGCGGCGATGATGGTCCGCCGCGCGCTCTGGGAAGAACTCGGGGGGCTCGACGAACGCTTCTTCTTCGGCCCGGAGGACACCGCCCTGAGCGCGGCGGTGCGGGAGCGGGGCCTGAAAATCCTGATGGACGAAGGCGCGCGCATCTACCATCTGCAGAGCGAGAGCCTCAAGCGGAATTTCATTCCCGTCATGCTCGCCTACCAGCGGGGATGCGCCATCCACTACGGGCGGAAGGGGGTGCTCGCGGCGCTGTGGGTGCGCCTGCTGATCGCGGTGCGAGATTCGATGAAGCTGGCGGGGTGGCTGGCGAAGGGAAACAGCGAGAATGCAGTGGTGCACCGGCGGCTCTGGTGGCTGATGCTCCGGACGGCGTGGTCGCGGGCGACGCCGAAGGCGCTCTTCGTGCGCTACGGAACGGAGACGCGGGAGGGGTTCGTCGCGGAAAAGGCCGCGGGAGCCGGGGCGGGGAGGAAGGAATGAGGGCGGCATGGACGGAAGGGTGAACGTGATTCTCTCCGACCGCGAAGCGGCGGCGTGCGAGACGTTCCGGAAGGGGCTGGAGGAGGGGAGTGGGGAAAAATGGACCGTCTGGGCGTGCGTGAGCAACAAGGGACGCTCGCGCGGATACAACGTCATCCGCTACTTCAAGTACCTGTTCTTCCCGCTGGAGGTGTACCGGAAGCGGAAACGTTTCGCCAAGATGTTCGCCTGGCAGGTGTTCTACGCGGTGGGATTCGGCTTCTACGACCGGCTGCTCGGCGGGCGGGCGGACAACCTGGTGCTCGGGAAAAACCTAATCTACCGCCCGAAGGGCGGCTGGGTGGGGCGGTTGTACCTGAAATGGCTGAAATACGCGGCCGGCCGGGGGCGCAAGGAGCTGTACTTGGTTTCTTCCCAGGCCTACCAGTCCTATCTGGAAGAACAGGTGGGAGTGGAAAGCAACCGCATCAAGGCCATGCCCTTCGGCAAGGAAGATTTTTCGCGGACGGAGGAAGCCAGGGCGCCGCGCAAGGAGAACCCGGATTGGCCTGCGGGCAGCTACCTGCTGGCCCTGGGCCGGAGCAACCGGGACTACGATTGGCTGGTGGACGCACTGGAAGGCACGGGCCGGAAACTGCACATCATCAGCGACGAATACCGTCCTGCGCGGCTTCCCGAAAACGTCCGCGTCAGCAACGACCTGAGCGGCCTGCAGGTGCTCCCCGCCCTCCGCGATGCGGCCGCCATGGTCTTCCCCATCGACGACGGGCGGCTCGATGCCGGCGAAACGGTCCTGCTCATGGGTTTCATGTTCGCCAAGCCCGTCATCGTCACCGGACCCAGCTGCCTCGCCGCCGACTATCTCCGCGACGGGCAGAACGGCCTCGTCGTGGAAAAGGATGCCGACGGAACATCCCTGAAAACCGCCCTTGCCCGCCTGGATGCCGAACCGGGACTGGCCGCCCACCTCGGTACCGCCGCCCGCGCGGAGTACGAGGCCAACTATTCCGAGGAAGAATACGGACGCCGCGTCGGCACTTGGATACGCAATCTGGTACAGGCTGCCCCAACCCAAAACGGAGAAACACCATGAAAGCTTCCCTGCTCGCAAAAATGGTCCTGAAATCCATCACCCAAGCCGCATCGGACGCCTTCCGCCCCCAAAAGCCGCTTTCCGTTCCGCCCAACCCCGGCGACGACAACTTCCCCATCCGCCTGACGCCCGCCGAAAAGGCGTTCTTCCTGGAACAGGTCAGGGATGCCTCCTGCTACCTGGAGTTCGGGGCCGGCGGCTCCACGTTCCTGGTTCTCAGGGAAACCGCCATCCCGGATGTTACCTCCGTCGAATCCGACCCCCGTTGGCTGGACCATCTGCGGAACTGGCCCCTGATCCGCGGAAACGAAGGCAAGCGCCTGCATTTCCTCCACGTGGACATCGGCAAGACCCGGGATTGGGGCATCCCGACGCAGATCGGCATGATCAAGCGCTTCCCGGACTATTCGTCCGCCCCCTTCCGTTCGGGCAAGAAGTACGACGCCGTCTTCATCGACGGCCGTTTCCGCATCGCCTGCGCCGCCGCCGCCATCCTGCATTGCCCGCCGACGGCCAAAATCCTCATCCACGATTTCGACTGGCGCCCGCAATACCGTTGCCTGCTGGATTTCTTGGATGTCGCGGGCACCGCCGACACCCTGGCGTTGTTCAGGATCAAGGAGCCGGTCGACCGGGAACGGCTCCGCCGCCTTTACGAAACCCACAAGGACGATTACACCTGATGCTTCCGGCGGCCACTCCATGACGGCGAACGCGCGCATCGTCCTGAACATCCTGGCGACGTACGGGCGGAGCCTGTACGCGCTGGTCCTGGGGCTGTTCACGGCGCGCTGGGCCCTGCAGGCCCTCGGGCAGGTGGACTACGGCCTGATGGGCGTGGTGGGCGGGCTGGCGGCGTTCATCTCCTTCCTGAACAGCCTGATGGCGGCGGCGGTCGCCCGCTTCTATGCGGTGAACGTCGGCAAGGAAAGCGTGGCCGAGGACAAGGCGGCGGCGCTGGAGGAGACGCGCAAGTGGTTCTCGACGGCCGTGGTCCTGCACACGGTGCTCCCGACGCTCTTGATGCTGGCGGGTTATCCGGCGGGCGTCTGGGCGGTGCGGCATTTCCTGACGATTCCCCCGGACCGCGTGGCGGACTGCGTGTGGGTCTTCCGCTTCGTGTGCGCCAGCACCTTCCTGACCATGGTGTGCGTGCCGGTCCAGGCGATGTACACGGCCAAGCAGTACATCGCGGAACTCACGGTGTATTCCTTCGCGACGACGACGCTCAACGCCGGATTCCTCTACTACATGGTGACGCATCCCGGCGTCTGGCTCGCGAAATACGCCTTCTGGACCTGCCTTCTGGCCCTGGCGCCGCAGGCCATCATCGCCCTCCGCGGCCTGTGGATTTTCCCCGAGTGCCGCCTGCAGCGGGCCCGCGGCGAGCTGCGCCGGCGCATCGGGGAACTCGGCCGCTTCGCCGGGTGGCTGGTTTTCGGGTCGCTGGGCATGCTGTTGCGCGGACAGGGCATCCAGATCCTGCTGAACAAGTACTTCGGCCCGACGGCGAACGCCGCGATGACGGTGGCGAACCACGTGAACGCACAGACGCAGACGCTGGCGATGTCGATGGTGGGGGCCTTCCAGCCGGCCATCGCGACCGCCTACGGGGCCGGGGACATGGACCGGATGCGGGCACTGGCCTACCGCGCGTGCAAGTTTTCGATGCTGTTCGTGCTGGTGTTCGTCCTGCCGCTGGGACTCGAACTGCGGGAGGTGCTGCGGCTCTGGCTCAAGGCACCGCCGCCGCACGTGTACGGCCTCTGCCTGTGCATGTTCGCGGTCACGGTGGTGGACCAGGCCTCCGTCGGGCACATGATGGCCGTCAACTCCCGCGGGAAAATCGCCGCGTACCAGGCCTTCCTGGGAAGCGTCCTCCTGCTGGCCCTGCCCATGGCCTGGCTGTTCTTCGCCCTCGGCGGCGGCGTGTACTGGGTGGCCCCCGCCCTGGTTTCCACGAGCCTGGTCTGCACGTGGGGGCGGGTCGGCTTCGCCAAGTCCCTGGTCGGCATGTCGCCCCGGCTCTGGTTCGGCCGGATCGTGGTGCCGACGGCCATCGTGTCGGCGGTCTGCCTCGCGGTCGGGGCGCTCCCCCGGCTCTGGATGGCCCCCTCCCTCTGGCGGGTCATCGCGACGACCGCCGCCTGCGAACCGCTCTTCCTCGCCTTGACCTGGTGCATCCTGCTGGAAAAACCGGAACGCGAATATGCCAGGGAAAAAGCCCGCGGGCTCTGGCGGCGCCTGGCGAAAGGGGCCGCCGCATGACCCCCCGGCCGTCGCCCATTCCATTGTTCTGGTACCGGGACACGCCCAATTTCGGCGATGCCCTCGCACCCCTCCTCGTGGAGAAGTTTTCGGGGCGGCGTGTCGTCGCCTCCACTCCCCGGCGTTGCCGGATGTGCGCGGTGGGCAGCATCCTCGATTCCTTCTTTTCCAAGGGTTTTTCCCTGAAGCGCCGCCTCTACAGGCGGATCACCCCCCCCGTCCTCGTCTGGGGCGGAGGATTCATCCAGCCCGAGCGGGAAGGATGGACCGATCCGCGCCGGAGATTGGACGTCCGCGCCGTCCGCGGGAAACTCTCGCGGGAACGGATCCGCAAATATCTGGGAATCGACAAGGAAATCGCCCTCGGGGACCCCGGCTTGCTGTGCGCCGGGCTTCTGGAAGGGAGGACCATTTCCAAAACACACGACCTCGGCATCATCCCCCATTACATCGACCGGGACAATCCCCTGTTGGACCGTTTCCCCGCCGGAACGTCCATCCGCATCGATGTCGGAGCCCCGCCCCTCGACGTCCTGGAGCAGATCGCCTCCTGCCGGGCCGTCGTTTCGAGCGCCATGCACGGCTTGATCGCGGCCGACTCGCTGGGCATCCCGAACATCCGGATGGTCCTGGGCGGGAAACTCATGGGCGGCGATTACAAGTTCGACGACTACTACTCCGCGTTCGGAATCGAGAACCATCCGCGCGTGGTGCTGGACGCCACCGGCCCGATTCCGGATGCGCGTTGCATCATCGAGCGGCATGCGGTTTCCCGGGAGATGGTGGAGACGGTTTGCGCGAACCTCCTGGCCGCCCTCCACCCCCTCCCCGCCTGAACGGGAACCGGGGCCCGCCCGCTTGTCCTATTCGCCCAGCAAAACCGCCAATTTCATCCGGCGGAAGGCCATGCTTGCCAGCCATGACGCCCCGTATGCAACCAATGCGATGCCGCAGCACAGGACCACCGGCGGAATGTCGCATGGCCCGAAAAAGCGGTACAGGACGTAGATGGCCATGGGATGGAACAGATAGATTCCGAACCCGTTTTTGCATGCGGAAACGACCGGCGGCAATTCCATGAACTTCCCGGGGATGCACGCGGAAAGCCCGGCCAGGGCCAGCCCTCCCAGCACCGCTTTCGCCACACTCGCGATCCACCCGCCGACCCCGGACAATTGCCACACCAGGACGGCCGCCGCCAGCAGGAAAACGGGATGCCGGACAATGCCGGCAAGGGTTCCGTGGAACCGGTTGAAAACGAATCCCAGATGGAAATACAGCGCGTAATGGGCCAAATTCCGCAACTGGAACGTTGCCGGCAACCTGGCCGACACGAAAGACGCGCACGCCAGCAGGGCCGAAACGCCCACCACGGGCAGAACCCCGGGGGCGCGGAGGATTCCGCCCCCGGCCGCACACAGCAGGAACACCTCGAACAAAACCGCGAGATACCACAAATGCCGAGGATCCTCGCCAAGCAGGATGTCCTTGCAACAATAGGCCGCATAGGATGCGTCGGTGAACCCGAAAAAGACCATGACCGGGGCCACGTACGCCAATCCGAAAAACAAATACGGCACGAGAAGCCGCAGGACCTTGTTCTTCAAGAACCGCCGCGTGTCCCTGTACTTTCCCAGGTCGTCGACGCACAGGCCATACACCATTCCGGATACGGCCATGAAAAACGGCATGTGGAACGAATAAACCAATTGGGTCAGGAACGCCAGCCCCTGCGACGGGTTCAGTGGAGACACGACCCCGGCTCCCGTGTACATCCGGGATGAATGGGCGAACACGACCAGAAGGGTCGCGACGAACTTCATGGCATCGTAATGGCGCGATTTCTCTTTCATGGTTCCGCTTCCTCGATACGCCCATCCTAATCCAACGGGCCACCGGCATCAATGCCGACGGCCGCATCGGAGCCCGGCCCGCAATGCGCCCCTCCGCGCTGGCCGTCCGCGCCGGCAAGCGGGAGGGGCGCCCTGCGGGCGGACAAATTGCGGGAGGGCGTTGGGGAGGTGGAAAGCTGCACGCCGGTGCAACCGGCGTCGGGGGGCGTCAGATGAGGGACTTGTAGAGCTTGGCGATTTCCTCTTCGGTGACGTCGCGCGGGTTGCCGGGACGGCAGGCGTCGACGTAGGCGGAGTGCGCCAGGAAGGGGATGTCCTTCGCCTGGACGATGCCCTTGAGGTCCGGCGGGATGCCGACGTCGGCGCCGAGCTTCGCCACCGCGTCGCAGGCGGCCTTGCGCGCCTTCGCCAGCGGCAGGGCGTCGGCGCCCTTGACGCCCATCGCGCGGGCGATGTCCGCATAGCGCTTGCCGGTCGCCGGGGCGTTGAACTTCATCACGGGCGGGAGCAGGATCGCGCAGGCGACGCCGTGCGGCGTGTCGTAGAAGGCCGAGAGCGGGTGCGCCATCGAGTGCGCGATGCCCAGGCCGACGTTCGAGAAGCCCATGCCCGCAATGTACTGGGCGAGCGCCATCTTCTCGCGCGCCTTCTCCTTCGCGGCGCCCTTGCCGTTGACGGAGGCGCGGAGGTTCGCCGCGATCAGCTCGATGGCCTTGAGGTGGAACATGTCGGTCATGTCGTTGGCGGCGCGCGTGATGTAGCCTTCGATGGCGTGCGTCAGGGCGTCCATGCCGGTCGCCGCGGCGAGCTTGTCGGGCATGGAGAGCATCATGTCGGAGTCCACCACCGCGATCTGCGGGATGTCGTGCGGGTCCACGCAGACGAACTTGCGGTCCTTGGCGCGGTCGGTGATGACGTAGTTGATCGTCACCTCGGCGGCGGTCCCGGAGGTGGTCGGGACGGCGATGGTGAAGACGGCCGGCTTCTTGGTCGGCGCGACGCCTTCGAGGGAGCGGACGTCGGAGAACTTGGGGTTGTTGGCGATGATGCCGATGGCCTTCGCCGTGTCCATCGCGGAGCCGCCGCCGATGGCCACGATGCAGTCGGCCTTCGAGGCCTTGAACGCCTTGACGCCGGCCTTGACGTTCTCGATGGTCGGGTTGGGCTTGATGTCGGTGAAGAGGACGAACGGAATCCTGGCGGCCTTCAGCAGGTCGGTGACCTTGGCGGCGGTGCCGATTTCGGCGAGCACAGGATCGGTCGCCACGAACGCTTTCTTGTGGCCGCCGTCCTTGAGCAGGCCGGGGATTTCGGCGATGGCGCCCTTGCCGTGGAAGGAAATGCCGTTGAGGTTGATGCGGTATGCCATGGGTTCTCCGTTCGGTTGGTGGGTTGTCGTCCCCGCCGCGCCGCGGACGCCCGCACGCGCGCCGGAACAAGGCATATTCTGGCCCCGCGCCCCCGCCAAGTCAATGCGCTTTTGCCCTCCCGGCATCAACCTCCCGCGTTCGCCCCGCACGTCCCTTGGCATCCCATCCGCGTTCCTCTCGCCTTTCCATGTCCGCGAAGCGGGTTTCATGGTTTTCGATGTTGATGGCTTTTCCCTTCCAAGCCTTTCGAGTTCGCGAAGAGGCATTCGAGAGGTTCTCTCCTACAGCATTCCTTCCGTGTGCCATCCGTAGGGGGCGCGGCTGAAAGCCGCACCTCCCAGGATGGGCGCGGGATTGCGGAAAACATTGCGATTTCGCTTGTTGCCCGCTTTCAGGGAGCGTTGAGGGCGGGGGGGGGGAAGGGGTTGGGGGACGGGCGGTGGCGCGCTGGGGGGCGGTGTGGATTCTGGCGGCGGGGGCGCTGGGGGGGAAGGCCGCCCTTTCCCTCACTGCTTGTAGTCGGGGTTGAACCAGAAGTTTTCGCGCTTCTGCTGGATGGCTTTGAGGCGGTCGGCGCCGCGCTTGGGTTCGATTTGGAAGGAGGTGCCGATGTAGATGGCGCCGACGATGGCCTGGCGCGGGATGTAGGAGACGTTCACTTCGCCGCCCGTGTCGTCCTGTTTGCTGCCGGGGGCGCGGTGTTTGTAGCCGTTCTGGTAGGAGATGTTTTCCATGTCCCAGGCCGCCTGCTGGTTGAAATCGTTGATGAGCCCGGCGTACTGGTCGAGGATTTCGCGGATTTGCGTGCGCATGAGGGGCTTGATGCTGCGCTGGCGGAGCTCCCGGTCGCCGGCGCTGACCGGGGCGAGGCCGATTCTCCGGCGCACGTCGTTGATCTGGTCCTCGTCCAGGCCGTTCTGCGAGAGCGCCTTGACGAAGGCGCCCTTGATGGCGAGGACCTCGGCATGGGAGATCGTCTCGTTGTGGTTGTACCACCAGGTCTTGATGTGGTTGTTCATCTTCCGGAGGCGGCCCTCGTCCTTGAGGCGGACCTCGCCGGCGTTGAATTCGCCCTTGGAGAGCCGCTGGAACTCGGACAGCGAGATGTTCACGTTCGCAAAATTGATGGCCATGGATTTACCGCCTTTCCTTCAGGATGTTCGATTTCCGTATCCGGTTTGCCTACACGCCTCGCGTCGGAATGTTACACCGCACTGCACCATACCAACCCCCGCCCCTCCCCGTCTCCCTCCATTTCCGCAAAACCCGCACAACCTCTTTCCCCCCCCGGATTCCGCACAACCTTGCCGCCCCCCGTCCCCCCGCAACTTTTCCAATGATTGGAAAAAAAGTTTCCAATGGTTGGAAAAAATGGTTCTTCGGGGAATTTAGTGGAAGGCTTGGGGGGGCGGTGGGGGCTGTCGGGGACGCGCTGCTCGCCCCCGAACCGTGTCCCCGT
>CACXEY010000015.1 GCA_902766695.1 uncultured bacterium | reverse complement strand
CTCCAACGTCTCCTTCGGCCTCCCGCGCCGCGAGACCGTCAACGCCGCCTTCTTCCTCCTCGCCCTCCGCGCGGGCCTCACCGCGGCCATCGTCAACCCGCAGAGCGCCCCGATGATGGACGCCTACGAGACCTACCGCGCCCTGCTCGGCCTCGACCCGCACTGCGAAACCTACATCCGGACGCACCCGCCGCTGCCGAAAGATGCGTCCGGGGGTTCGGGGGCGCAGCCCCCGGTCGTTGGTCCCGTCTCCGAGGCGCCCGCCGCCGCGCCGGAATCGCTCATGGGCGCCGTCCGCCGCGGCCTCAAGGCCGAGGCCGCCCGCCTGGCCGCCGACGCCCTCGCAGCCAAAACCGACCCGCTTGAGCTGATCGACGGCGCCATCGTGCCGGCCCTCGACGACATCGGCCGCCAGTTCGAGGCCGGGACCCTCTACCTCCCGCAGCTGCTCGTCGCGGCCGACGCCGCGTCCGCGGCCTTCGAGGAAATCAAGAAGAGCCTCGCCGCGAGCGGCAGCACCCGCGAGAGCGCCGGGCGCGTCGTCCTGGCCACCGTCAAGGGCGACATCCACGACATCGGCAAGAACATCGTCCGCGCCCTCCTGGAGAACTACGGCTTCGACGTCCTCGACCTCGGCAAGGACGTGCCTCCCGAGCGCATCGCCGAAACCGCCGCCCGCGAGAACATCCGCCTCGTCGGCCTCTCGGCCCTGATGACCACGACCGTCCCCGCGATGGAAGAAACCATCCGCCAGCTCCGCGCCCGCTGCCCGGACTGCAAGGTGATGGTCGGCGGCGCGGTCCTCACGCAGGACTGCGCCGACCGCATCGGCGCCGACTTCTACGGCCGCGACGCCATGACCTCCGTCCGCTACGCCCTCTCCCTCTTCAAGCCCTCCCCTGATAGGGCGGTGTAAAACCGCTCGCTACCGCTGTTTGGTGCGAATGCGCCGGAGCGCGTTCCTCCCCCCTCTCCTCGGGAAACACGTTCCTGGCGCGAAACCCGGACAGGACGGGGAGTTCCCTCGCCGGTCGCCGGACGGATCCGGGGTGCCGCGGATGGGCTTGGCGGACGGCGGGGTGCGTGGTATCGTGCGGTGCATGATGGTCAGAGTCTATTGGTTTTTCCGCATCGTGGCGTACGTGGCCTGCCTCGGCGGGGTCGTCTGGTTTTTCCTGCATCGCGCCGATCCGGACGGCGGGCAGTCCGGTCTCTACGCGGTCTATGCCGGGTTCCTCGCGTTCTTCGTTTCGTACGCGATCCGCTTCCTGATCCGTTTCGGCGGACGCCGCCCCAGGCCATGAGCCGCCGCCATCCGCTGTCCGCCGCCGTGGTCGGGGCGTTGCTCGCCGCGGCCGCGGTATTCCCGGCGGACGCGGAACAGCCCGTCCTCGCGCCGGCCCCGGTGCCCGGTCCGGTCGGGCTCTCCGTCGGGAACGAAGCGCGAACCGCCGTCCTGCGCGCGGAGCGGTGGCTCCGGCGCAACGATCCGGATTTCGCATCCGCCCCTGCCGCCGATGCGTTCCCCGTGCCGCCAGACGAGGCCGAAGCCGGGCAATTGCTGGCTTTGCTGCAAGACTCGCCGGGGGCCGATGTTTCCGGGGGGAACCGCTACGAAGGCCTCTTCCGTCTGGCGCGCGCGCTGGCCGTCCGCGGAGCCGCCGTCGTGTTCCTTCCCGACGGGACTTCCGTCCCCTGGCGCAATGCCATGCTCCACGAGCTTGCCGCGACCCAGCATCCCGACGACCGGGGCGGGGGGTGTTGGCGTACGCGTGAGGAGGAGTCGGACGACGACGCGCTGCGTTCCACGCGCGCGGCATACGCCGCGCTCTTCTTCCTGCTCGGTTCCCCGCCGCCTTGATGGTCTTTCCCGCGCGCGGGCGGATCACTCGGGGGCGGTGAAGCTGAGGGCGAGGAAATTGCCGCGGGCGTTGGAGGTGAGATAGAGGGACGCGGTGCCGTCGGGGGCCGTCCAGTCGGACTGCCAGTGGTAGGGGCGCTCGGATTCGGGCAGGGCCGCGCATTCTTCGCGGATGGCGGTCCGGATCTGGTGTTGCTCGTTCTTCTGGGCGAGAAGCTTGCGCTGGGCCTGCTGGAGGGTGCGCTCGAGATCGAGCAGTCCGGCGGCCACCATCGCGTTGCGGTTTTTCTGCCCGGCGTACTGCCGCTGGAGTTCCTTGCGGCGCGATTCGATGGCGCGTTCCAGGGCGCGGACTTCGCGTTCGGCGGTCGCCACCCGGTCGCCGGCGACGCGGGACTGGGTTTCGAGCTTCTCGCTGACCGCCATCGGGGATTCTTCGACGGGCGCCGGGCCGTGGAGATTCGCCAGCAGCGCATGCAGGGACCGGAAGGCGGCCTGCGCGTCGGGGCCGGACATCTGCGGCAGGAAGCGCCGGCGCTTGGGGCTGGCGATGTGGACGATCTTGCGGACGAGGCCGCGCGGGGCGTCGGCGGTGGCGGGGGAGAAGACGTACTGGGAGAGGACGGGACGGCCGTCGAGTTCGGCCATGTAGTAGTCGGAGGAGGGGGACTGGAGGACGGGGTCGGTGCCGTGCGCGGCGGCGATTTCGGCGGGCGGCATGCCCCAGCGTTCGCCTGCCATCCACGGATCGCGCAGGATGCCGTGTCCGCCGGAGTCCGGTTGCTCCGCTTCCGCTTCGGGGGCGGGGGCGGGGCGGCAGGCGGCGAGACACGCGAGCACGAGGCACGCGCCGAGGGTTCCGAGGGCCGCGATCCGGATGAGGGGCTTGGTCATGGCGGGTCTCCTTTCGTGTCGATCCTTGTTCCAAGTGAAACTTACCGTGGATGGCCGCATTCCGCAAGGGGGCGGCGAAGGCAATTCGCCTTCCGTCCGGGCCGCCGGGCGAATGGACCGCGTCCGGGACCTTGCGGTCTGAAACGGAAAAGGCCCGCCGCGGATGCGTACGGGCCGGAGAAAGATGGTGCTCGAGGGGGGACTCGAACCCCCACGGGTTGCCCCACATGCCCCTCAAACATGCGTGTCTGCCAATTCCACCACCCGAGCACCGGGATAGCGTTAACCTCGTGGTTGACGGTGGGGGACCATACCCCACCCGGATGCGGCTGGCAAGCATTTTGTTTTGCTTTTTCGTTCTTCCCGGCCTGGAGGATGCGCGGATGCACGACGTCCGGGAGCGGGTGAAACGTTTTTTCTTTGAAAATGCGGCGGGGAGGATATAGTGCGCGGGACAATGAGGTATGCGATGAACGAGAATGCGCTGCAAACTGTGATGGAACGCCTGGCCCGCCTGAAGGAGGAGGGAGGCGGTCGGGAAGACTACCGGGTGCCGGGGCTTTGGGGAGAGCCGCTGGGGAAGGATGCGGGGGCGCGGACGGTGGATCCCGCGGCGTACTACCTGGAGGCGTTGCGGCGCATCGCGTCGGCCGAGCCCTGCCCGCCGGTGCGCGACCCGTCGCGGCCGCCGGGCGACTGGGGGCAGCGCGCGACGGCGTACAACCTGCTCGTCCGCTACGGGGCCGCCTTCGACCACGACGGCGACGGGCGCATCTCGCCCGAGCCCTCCGCCGCCGGCTGGCGCGACACGGGGACGTTCCTCAAGGCGACGGCCCTCCTGCCGTACATCCGCTCGCTCGGGTGCGACGTCATCCACCTGCTGCCCATCACCTCCATCGGCCGCGACGGAAACAAGGGCGACATGGGCAGCGCCTTCGCCATCCGCGACCCCTACGCGCTGGACGACCATCTGGCCGAGCCGGCGCCGGGGCTGGGCGTCGAGACGGAGTTCGCGGCGTTCGTCGAAGCGGCGCACCGGCTGGGGATCCGGATCGTGGTGGAATTCGTGTTCCGCACGGCGGCGAAGGACGCCGCGTGGGCGGCGGAGCACCCCGAGTGGTTCTACTGGATCCGCGCGGACGTGCCCGACCGGAAGCCGGGGGAGACCGGCGAGGACACGTACGGCGCCCCGATTTTCACGGGCGACGAGCTGCGCGCGATCTACGACGCGGTCGGGCAGGGCCGCTTCGGCGACCTTCTCCCGCCGCACGGAATCTACCGCGACATGTTCCTCCCGCCGCCTCCGCCGGAGACCGTGCGCAAGGCGGGCCTGGGCTGGATCGGCACCTCGACGGACCCGAAGACGGGCTCCCCCGTGGACGTGCGGATTCCCGGCGCCTTCTGCGACTGGGGCCCGGACAGCCAGCAGCCGCCGTGGACCGACGTCACGTACCTGCGCCTCTACGACCATCCCGACTTCAACTACATCGCCTACAACACCGTCCGCATGTACGACGCGCGGTTCGCGCGCCCGGAGAACGCCGTCGCGCCCCTCTGGGAGAAGATCTGCGAAGTCATCCCCCACTACCAGCGGCGCTACGGCGTCGACGGCGTCATGATCGACATGGGCCATGCGCTGCCCGGCGACCTCAAGCGCCGCCTCGTCGCGCGCGCCCGCGAAGTGGACCCCGATTTCGCGCTCTGGGCCGAGGAATTCAACCTCTCGCCCGAGGCCCGCGCCGAAGGCTACAACGTCTGCGTCGGCCCGTTCATGCAGACCGTGCGCGATCCCGAGCGCTGGCGCGGCTGGCTGCGGTGGATCCACGGGGCGGGCATCCCGGTCCCGTTCATGGCGATGGCCGAAAACCACAACACCCCGCGCGCCAACTGGTGGGCCGGCGGCAACGCCTACGTCCGCTACGCGCAGACGCTCGGCGCGCTGCTGCCCGGCGTCCCCTACCTGCACAACGGCATCGAGTTCGGCGACCGCACCCCCGTCAACACCGGCTTCGACTTCACGAAGGAACAGGAAGCCGAGTGGCCGCCCGAGCGCCTGCCGCTCTTCAGCGCCGCCGCGCTCGACTGGGAGCATCCCGACTTCGCGCTGCTGGACGCCATCCGTGCCATCCACGCCTTCCGCCGCGAGCACCTGGACCTCTTCGCCGACCCGGCCCCGGGGACCATCATCCCCCTGGAAACCGCGAACCGCGCCATCACCGGCTACATCCGCCAGAAGCCCGGCTCCCGCGGCGGCATCGCCGTCCTCGGCAACACCGACATGTCCAACCCGCAGCCGTTCACGCCCCCGCATTCCGCGGCGGCGGCCGACCTGCTGTCCGGCGGCGCGCCGCTGCCGGAGACGCTGGCCCCGGCGCAGGTGGTGGCGTACGGAATCTAGGTTTCTAGATATCTAGGTTTCTGGAATCTTGGGGGGGTGCCATCCGCGCACGAAAAAAGCCTCCGGGAAACCGGAGGCTTTTTGCGGGGGATGCTGGACCTCACACGGGGGGCTTCGTCTTGGGCAGGCCGCGACCGCGGTCGCCTTCCTTCCAGCGGCCGTTGCCCTTGAGGACCTCGATGCGCTCGAAGCGCTTGAGGACGTTGCGCTTGGCGGCCACCTTGTCGGCCCCCTTCAAACTGCGATGCATGGACATGGATATCTCTCCTGACTGAATGAATTTCCCGTCGCTTCTACCATACCCCCGTCCGATGTCAATCCGTTTCTTCCCGCACGCGGGACGGAAAAACCGCCCCGCCGGGATGCGGCGGGGCGGTCGGGAGAATGCCCGGACGGACCGGGGCTCAGGCGTCCGCCTTGCGGGCGAGGAGGCCCCGCATGGCGCCCAGCGTCGCGAGCATCAGCACGATCGCGATCGGCAGCGCCGCCTTCCAGCCGTTGGTGAACGGCGCCACGAGGTACGCCACGAACGACACCGCCGCCACCAGCATCGCGTACGGCAGCTGCGTGTTCACGTGGTTGACGTGGTTGCAGCCGGCGCCCGCGCTCGCCATGATGGTCGTGTCGGAAATCGGCGAGCAGTGGTCGCCGCACACCGCGCCCGCCATGCAGGCGGAAACGCTGATGATCGTGTTCTCCGGCGTCAGGCTCGCCGCCAGGACGATCGGGATCAGGATGCCGAACGTGCCCCAGCTCGTGCCCGTCGAGAACGCCAGGACGATCGCGATCAGGAAGATGATCCCCGGCAGGAAGTTCTGCAATCCCGCCGCGGGCCCGTTGATGATCTGCGAGATGAACACCTTCGCGCCGAGGCTGTCGGTCATCGCCTTGAGCGTCCAGGCCGAGCACAGGATCAGGATGGCCGGGACCATCGCCTTGAACCCTTCGGGGAGCGATTCCATGCAGGACTTGAAGGAGACCACGCGGCGCACCACGAAGTAGAACACCGCGAAGATGATCGTCGCCAGCGACCCGTATCCCAGGCCCACCGACGCGTCGGAGTCGGAGAACGCCTGGATGAAGCCCGGCTTGTCTTCGCCGAAGTAGCCGCCCGAGTAGATCATCCCGACCACGCACGCCGCGATCAGGAACAGCACCGGGATCACCAGGTCGAACACGCGCCCCTTCGGGTTCGCGTTCTTGAAGGTGTCGCCGCCGACCACCCCGCCGCTCGTGAAGAGGTCGCCCTTCGCCGCGTTCTCCTCGTGCTTGCGCATGAGGCCGAAGTCGAACCCGGTCAGCGCCACGAAGATCATCGTGACGATCGTCAGGATCGCGTAGAAGTTCCACGGGATCGCGCTGATGAACAGAGAGAAGCCGCTCTCCGCGCCCGCGCCCTTCGCGAACCCGGCCACCGCCGCGGCCCACGACGAGATCGGGGCGATGATGCAGATGGGCGCCGCCGTCGCGTCGATCAGGTACGCCAGCTTCGCGCGCGACACCTTCTTGGCGTCGGAGACGGGCTTCATGACCGACCCGACCGTCAGGCAGTTGAAGTAGTCGTCCACGAAAATCAGCAGCCCGAGGACGATCGTCGCCATCTGCGCGCCGATGCGGCTCTTGATGTGCGTTTCCGCCCAGCGGCCGAACGCGGCCGAGGCGCCCGTCTTGTTCATCATCGAGACCAGCGCGCCGAGCAGCACCAGGAACACGAGGATGCCGACGTTGTAGGAGTCGGCGATGGACGCGATGAACCCGTCCGAGAACACGTGCACGATCGTCCCCTCGAACGCGCCGTTCGCCCAGAGCAGGCCGCCGGCGAGGATGCCGAGGAAGAGCGAGGAATAGACTTCCTTGGTGACCAGCGCCAGCAGGATCGCGATCACCGCCGGGAGGATTGACCAGAACGTGCCGTACGCGGGGCGGTCCTGGCGGACGGTCGCCAGCGCGAGCTCGATGTTCTCCTTGAAGGCCGGGTCTTCCTGGACGTTGTCGGCGTAGCCGTCGATGTAGCCCTGCGCGACTTCGGGATCGGAGAAGTCGAGGGGGGTGGCGGCTTCGACGGCCTCGGCCACGGCGGCGGTTTCCGGTTCGGGGGCGGCCCCCGCGGGGACCGCGTCGTCGGCGATGGCGCCGGCGGTATATGCAAGCATCGCGGCAAGCGCCGCGGCCAGAATCGATTTCGTGTTTTTCATGGTGCGCGAACCCTAGCGGGTTGCCGCGCGAAAGTCCAGCCCCAGTCGCATCCCCGGTTCGCTTTTGCGGGGGGCCGCCCGACCGGGCTTCGCTCGGGAGGTTCCGCCGGGCCTTCCGATGGGGGAGGAGGGTGGACGGAGCCGGCGGCGGGAACGCTTTTCCATGGAGAGGAGGATGGGGGAAAACAGGGGAATCGGCGGCGGTTTCGCGTGATTGCAAACGCATTCGCGACGGGACGGAAAAGGCGGTTGCAAGGGGGGAGGGGGATGGGGTATGGTGGAGGGGATGCAGAAAAGCGATTCCAGTTTCGGCAAGTGGCTCGGCGGGTTCCGGTGGTCGGGACTCGGACGGGGCGCGTGGACGGAATTGGCCTTCTGGGCGGTGGTGTGCGGGGAGCTGTTTTTCCTTTTCCATCTGCACGGGAACAGCCAGGAGGTCGCAACGTGCCGGAACTCGCTGTTTTTGTGGCTGAAGAGCCGGTGGCGGGGCGATTTCTCGTACTGCATGTTCTTGCCCTTGGCGTCGCTGTTCGCCCTCTGGTTGCAGCGGAAGAAGCTCGCCGCGGCGCCGAAGCGGGTGGATTGGCTCGGGGCGCTGCCGCTCCTGGCGGGGCTGCTTTTGCACTGGGTGGGGGTGCTGGCGCAACAACCGCGGATATCGGCGGCGGGGCTGATCGGAGTGCTGTGGGGGTTGCCGTTCCTGATGTACGGGTGGGAAGTGGCGAAACTGACGATTTTCCCATGCGCCTACCTCGTCCTCGCGATTCCGCTGAACTTCATCGACAGCATGACGTCGCCGCTGCGCATCCTGGCGACGAAGATGGCGGCCTGGACGCTCAACGGCATCGGCATCGCGGTGGAGCGGGTCGGTTCGGGCCTCTACGCGGCGGACGGCAACAGCTTCAACGTGGCGCCGGAGTGCAGCGGGCTGCGGTCGCTGCTCGCGATGACGGCGCTGATCGCCTTCTACGCGTGGTACAGCCAGAAGACGCAATGGAAGAAGTGGGCGCTGTTCCTGCTGAGCATCCCGGTGGCGATCGTGGCGAACGTGTGCCGCATCGTGCTGGTGGTGGTCGTGGCGCGCTTCTGGGGGCAGGAGCTGGCGATGGGGCTCTGGCACGACTACTCGGGGTATCCGATTTTCCTGATCAGCATCGCGCTGGTCCTGCTGCTGGACCGCGCGCTGAACATGGACTGGGCATCGACATGGACAAAAGCCAAAAACATCTTCTTGCCGCGCGTCTCTTCGTAGTCGCGGTCCTGGCGGTCGCCGGCTGGTTCATGGTCAACAAGACCGGCGTGGCGGACACCGACGAGGCGGGCATCGTGCTCGCCCTGCCGGAGCGCGTCGCCGGCTGGACCGGGCACGACCTGGTCAACTGCCCCGACGAGCTCTGCGCGCGCGTCTGCGTGGACGTGCCGCCGGGGACGCCGTGCCCGGCCTGCGGCAAGCCGTTGCAATACATGAACCACGCGGAGAAGCGGATGCTCCCGGCGGACACCGGGCTCGTCCGCAAGTACTACCTGCGCGACGGCGCCGCGCCCGTGCACGCGTCGATCGTCCTCAGCGGCAACGACCGCTCCAGCATCCACCGTCCGCAGGTGTGCATGACGGCGGCCGGGTACGAAATCGTCAACGACACGCTTTTGCGCATCCCGCTCGGCGGGGGGCGCGAGCCGCTCGACGTGATGGTCCTCGACATGAACCGCACCGCCGCCGACGGGCGCACCGAAACCATCTATTACGCCTACTGGTTCGTCGGCAAGGGCCGCGAGACCGCGTCCCACGTCCAGCGCATGGTCTGGATGGCCACCGACCGGGTCCTCCGCGGCGTCTCCCACCGCTGGGCCTACATCGCGCTCTCCGCGGCGCGCGACCCGAACAGCGACGCCCACCTCCAGCAGATCGCCAACTTCGCCGCCGCCCTCCATCCGCTCCTGCTCGTGCCGGAGGACGCCCCGGCCGGACCCACCCCTTTGACAGAAAAGGACGAAACGCCATGACCGAAATCCTCACCCCCAAGAAACAACCCGTGACCCTGGTGACCGGCGGCGCCGGCTTCCTCGGCTCGCATCTGTGCGACAAGCTGCTCGCCGAAGGCCACCGCGTGTACGTGATGGACAACCTCCTCACCGGCAACCTCGACAACATCGCGCACCTGCGCAGCCGGACCGACTTCGAGTTCATCAACCACAACGTCTCGAACCACATCGACTTCTCCGGCCCGCTCGACTACATCTTCCACTTCGCATCGCCGGCGAGCCCCATCGACTACCTCGAACTGCCCATCCAGACCCTCAAGGTCGGCTCCCTCGGCACCCACAACGCCCTCGGGCTGGCCAAGGCCAAGGGCGCGCGGCTGCTGCTCGCGTCCACGTCCGAAGTCTACGGCGACCCGCTCATCCACCCGCAGGTCGAAAGCTACTGGGGCAACGTCAACCCCATCGGCCCGCGCGGCGTCTACGACGAAGCCAAGCGTTTCGCCGAAGCCATCGTCATGGCCTACCACCGCTACCACAAGCTCGAGACCCGCATCGTCCGCATCTTCAACACCTACGGCCCGCGCATGCGCCCCAAGGACGGCCGCATCGTCCCCGCCTTCTGTTGCCAGGCGCTCAAGGGCGAGCCGATCACCATCTTCGGCGACGGGAGCCAGACCCGCTCCTTCTGCTACGTCTCCGACCTCGTCGACGGCATCTACCGGCTGATGATGTCCGACTGCGACACGCCGGTCAACATCGGCAACCCGCGCGAACTGACCGTCAAGGACTTCGCCGTCAAGATCAAGGAACTCACCGGCTCCGCCTCCCCCATCGAGTACCATCCCCTCCCGCAGGACGACCCCAAGGTCCGGCAGCCCAACATCGCCAAGGCCCGCAAGATCCTCGGCTGGGAGCCCAAGGTCCAGTTGGAGGAAGGCCTCTCGCGCACCATCGAATACTTCGCCTCGCTCATCGAAAAAGGCATCGTCTAGTCAACCCACGAAAGGAACCCGCCATGCATCTGCGCTACGTCAACAAACTCGGCATCCCGAAGGACATCGAGCTGACCACCGAACCGCTCTCCATCGGGCGCTCGCGCGAAGCCGACATCCCGCTGCTCGACGACAAGGTCTCCCGCGTCCACTGCGGCATCCGGCTCTCCGACGGCAAGTTCTACCTGAAGGACCTCAAGTCCCGCAACGGCACCTACGTCAACGGCGAACGCGTCGAAGACACGGCCGAGATCAAGGCGGGCGACCGCATCCAGATCGGCTCGACGGTCTTCGTGATGGAAGACGCCTCCCGCCAGGAAGAAGCCGCGCAGGCCATGGGCAACGTCGGCTCCGACATGCAGGAAGGCAAGGGCTACTCCACCATCCTCAAGGAAATCGTCGAAGACATCGTCCCCGAGGAACCCGCCGCTCCCGCCGCCGCCCCGGCTCCGGCCCCCGCTCCTGCCCCGGCCCCGGCGCCCACGCCGGCCCCG
>CACXEY010000014.1 GCA_902766695.1 uncultured bacterium | reverse complement strand
GTGTGTCATAGTGCCTTGCGTATTTTTAACCTTTGTCCTTGAGGTCGCCGAGCGGGAATTCTTTTTCCATGAGCTCGGAGACGAAGCGGTCGGAGCCGGCGGCGTCGAGTTTGAGGTTGGTGGGGCAGGCCATGAGGACTTCGACGAAGGTGTAGCCGAGGCCGGCCTTCTGGATCTCGAGGGCCTTGCGGATGACGGTGCGCGCCTTGCGGATGTTGGCGATGCTGGAGAAGGAGATGCGCGCGATGTACACGGGGGCGCGCAGCTGGTTGAGCAGTTCGGCCATGTGCAGGGGGTAGCCGCAGTGGGCGGGGTCGCGTCCGTCGGGGGTGGTCTCGGTCTTTTCGCCGACGAGGGTGGTCGGGGCCATCTGGCCGCCGGTCATGCCGTAGACGGTGTTGTTGACGAAGAAGACGGCGAGTTTTTCGCCGCGGTTGGCCGCCTGCATGGTCTCGTTGAGGCCGATGGAGGCGAGGTCGCCGTCGCCCTGGTAGGAGAGGACGATGGCGTTGTCGCGCGAGCGGGAGATGCCGGTGCCGACGGCGGCGGCGCGCCCGTGGGGGACCTGGACGTTGCCGGTGTCGAAGTAGTAGTAGGCGAAGACGGAGCAGCCGACGGGGCTGATGACGACGGTGCGGTCCTGGACGCCGAGGTCGGCCAGGGCTTCGCCGATGAGTTTGTGCAGGGTGCCGTGCTGGCAGCCGGGGCAGTAGTGGGTGGCGGTCTGGGCGGAGCCGCCCTTGCGGGGGAAGGTCTTGTACAGGCCGCGGGTCTTGATGATTTTTTCTTCCATGTTGCGCCTCCTGGAGGGTCAGCCGGCCTTGGCCGCGGCGCGGATTTCCGCGAGGACCTGGTCGTGGGTGATGATGTTGCCGCCGATGCGGCTGACGAGCCGGACCGGGCAGCGGCATTCGGTGTGCAGGCGGATGTCGTCGCGCATCTGGCCGTTGGACATCTCGACGCTGATCAGCTGCTTGCCGCCGCGCGAGACGAATTCGTTGAGGGCCACCGCCGGGAAGGGGAACAGCGTCTTGGGGCGGAAGAGGCCCGCCTTGATGCCTTCGGCGCGGGCGGCGTCGACGGCGCCGTGCGCGATGCGCGCGCTGATGCCGTAGGCGACGAGGCCGATGTCGGCGTCGTCGAGGCGGTAGGATTCGCTGTCCTGCTCCTCGGCGACGACGCGCGCGTACTTCTCCTGGAGTTCGTTGTTGAAGGCTTCCAGCTGGTCGAAGTCGAGGAAGATCGAGGTGACGCAGTTGGGGCGCGTGGCCGCGGTGCCGTCGACCGCCCAGGAGGTGTCGGTGGCGGGGGCGAGGGCCTTTTCGGGGAAGCGGAGGGGCTCGATCATCTGGCCGAGCACGCCGTCGGCGAGCACGACGCAGAGCATGCGCCACTTCTGGGTAAGCTCGAAGGCCTTCATGGTGAAATCGCACATTTCCTGGACGGTGGCGGGCGCGAGGACGATGTTGCGGTAGTTGCCGTGGCCGCCGCCCTTGACGACCTGGTTGTAGTCGCCCTGCTCGGGGCCGATGTTGCCCAGGCCCGGGCCCGCGCGCATGACGTCCACGAAGACCGCCGGCAGCTGGGCGCCCGCGAGGTAGGAGAAGCCCTCCTGCATGAGGCTGGTGCCGGGGCCGCTGGAGGCGGTCATGACGCGGCGGCCGGTGGCGGCGGCGCCGTAGACCATGTTGATGGAGGCTTCCTCGCTCTCCGCCTGGACCATCTGGCGGCCGGCCTTGGGGAACTGCTTGGCGGCGGCGTGGAGGATTTCGCTGGCGGGGGTGATGGGGTAGCCGAAGAAGCAGTCGCAGCCGGCGTAGAGGGCGCCGACGATGACCGCGTTGTTGCCTTTGATCAGTTGGGTGGTCATGGATGGGACTCCTTGGGTGGGCGGGAGGATCAGCCCTTGGCGGGAATGTGGACTTCGATGGCGTTGGGCTCGGGGCAGGCGTAGAAGCAGCTGGCGCAGCCGATGCAACCCTCGCCGGTGTACTGCGCGAAGGTGTAGCCGCGGGCGTTGAGTTCGTCGCCCATGCGGATGACCTTCTTGGGGCAGGCGGCGATGCAGCGCCCGCAGGCCTTGCATTCCAGGGCGTCGATGACCGGATGGGGCCCGGCCGGTTTGGTTTCGTTGTCGCTCATGTCGTTCACTCTCTTTCGCTATCGCAAAATGTCCCGGCACCATACGCCCTTTTGGCGGGTTCTTCAAGCGTCCAAATCCATCCGGAAGACGGTTTTGACTTGGAGGAGGATTGGGAGGGGGATAGGATGGGGAGGATGGACACGAGGAAACAGACGACGGGGGCGGACGGCACGCACGCGGAAGCGGTCCGGCGGGCGGTGGGGCGGCGGTTGCTGCCGTGGTTCGAGGCGAACCGGAGGGTGCTGCCGTGGCGGAAGGAGCCGCGGGAGGCGTATGCGGTGTGGGTTTCGGAAATCATGCTCCAGCAGACGCGGGTGGATACGGTGGTGCCGTATTTCGCGCGGTTCATGGATCGGTTCCCGTCGCCGGCGGCCCTCGCGGCGGCGCCGCTGCAGGACGTGCTGAAGGTCTGGGAGGGACTCGGATACTACGCGCGGGCCCGCCAGATGAAGGCGGCGGCGGAGCGGATCGTCGCGGAACACGGCGGGCGGCTTCCGGGATCGGCGGAAGCGCTGGCGGCGCTGCCGGGGTTCGGGGCGTACACGGTGGCGGCGGTCGGGTCGTTCGCGTTCGGGCTGCCGCTGGCGGTGCTGGACGGGAACGTCATGCGGGTGCTGTCGCGGATTTTCGCGTGTCCCGACGATGTTTCGGCGCCGGCGGTGCGGGAGCGGTTCCGGGAACGGGCGGGCGAGTTGCTGCTCCGCGGGCGTCCCGCCGCCTGCAACGAGGCGTGGATGGAGCTCGGGGCGCTGGTCTGCCTGCCGCGGTCGCCGCGCTGCGGGGAGTGTCCCATGCAAGACGTTTGCCGCGCGCGGCGGGAAGGCCGCGCGGAGGCGTATCCGGTCAAAAGGAGAAAGATGAACATACCGCACAAAATCGTCGGCGCCGCCGTGATCCTCAACCGGCGCAACCAGATCATGATCGCCCAGCGCCGTCCCGAAGGCGGGATGCTGGCGGGCCTTTGGGAGTTTCCCGGCGGGAAAATCCAGGAAGGCGAAACGATGCCCCAATGCATCGCGCGCGAGCTGAAGGAGGAGATGGGGCTGACGCTGGAGGTTGGGCCGGAGCTGACGGTGGTACACCATGCGTATTCGCATTTCACCATCGCCCTGCACGCGCATTTCGCGCGGATCGTCGCGGGGAGACCGCGCCATCTGGAATGCGCGGGGCATGCGTGGGTGAAGCTGGAGGAGATGGAGGGGTATCCGTTCTCGAAGGCGGATTTGATGATCATCGAAGCGTTGCGGGCGGTGAAGGGGGGCGTGAGGTTCGGGGCGGTGTTTCCGGGGGCGTGAGGAGGGGCGGGTGCCCTGCTGCACGCGGCGGGACACGGGACCTCTTGGGGGGAATTGAGGGGGTAGAACCGGGCCCGGACCTTTTGGGGCGGGTGCGGGAAGAGAGGGCGAAAAAAAGGGCGGCCCTTGGGAGGGCCGCCCGGGGGAAGGGCAGGGGTTACTTGACCTTCTGGTAGCCGTAGACGGCCTTGGCGCCGAGTTCTTCCTCGATGCGGAGGAGCTGGTTGTACTTGGCGATGCGGTCGGTGCGGCTCATGGAACCCGTCTTGATCTGGCCGGAGTTCGTCGCGACCGCGATGTCGGCGATCGTCGCGTCCTCGGTCTCGCCGGAGCGGTGGGAGGTGACGGAGGTGTAGCCGGCGCGGTGCGCCATCTCGATGGCGTCCAGCGTCTCGGAGAGGGAGCCGATCTGGTTGACCTTGATCAGGATCGAGTTGGCGGCGCCGAGCTTGATGCCCTTTTCGAGGTACTTGACGTTCGTGACGAAGAGGTCGTCGCCCACGAGCTGGCACTTGCCGCCGATGGCCTTGGTGAGGGCCACCCAGCCGTTCCAGTCGTTCTCGGCCATGCCGTCTTCGATGG
>CACXEY010000013.1 GCA_902766695.1 uncultured bacterium | reverse complement strand
GCCGTCGAGTACTTCGTCAGCTACTACGACTACTACCAGCCCGAGGCCTACATCCCCCAGACCGACACCTACATCGAGAAGGACGCCTCCACCAACGACGAAATCGACCGCCTCCGCCTCGCCGCCACCGACGCGCTCATCAACCGGCCCGACGTCGTCATCGTCGCCTCCGTCTCCTGCATCTACGGCCTCGGCTCCCCCGAAGACTACCGCCGCATGGTCGTCGCCCTGCGCCCCGGCGACGCCGCCGAACGCGACGCCGTGATGGAGCGGCTCGTCGCCATCCAGTACTCGCGCAACGACGTCTCCACCGAACCGGGCACCTTCCGCGCGCGCGGCGACACGCTCGACGTCTTCCCCTCCTACTCCACCGAAGGCATCCGCATCGTCTTCTTCGGCGACGAAGTCGAGTCGATTCACCGCTTCGACCCCCTCACCGGACGCATCCTCGCCGACCTCCCCCACGCGATGATCTCCCCCGCCAAGCACTTCGTCATGCCGGCCGAGAAGATCGCCCCCGCCATCGACCGCATCCTCGCCGAGATGGAGGACCGCGTCCGCGAATTCGAGACCGCCGGCCGCCTTCTCGAAGCCCAGCGCATCCGCATGCGCACCACCTACGACATGGAGATGCTGCGCGAAGTCGGCTTCTGCTCCGGCATCGAAAACTACTCCCGCCCCCTTTCCGGCCGCCCCCCCGGCTCGCGCCCCCAGACCCTCCTCGACTTCTTCCCGCCGGGCTTCCTGACCGTCATCGACGAATCCCACGCCACCCTCCCCCAGTTGCGCGCCATGTACAACGGCGACCAGATGCGCAAACGCACCCTCGTCGAGCACGGCTTCCGGCTCCCCTCCGCCCTCGACAACCGCCCCATGGCCTACGACGAATTCGTCGCCCGCACCGGCACCACCCTCTTCGTCTCCGCCACCCCCGGCCCCATCGAACTCGGCCTCTCCGGCCCGCCCGTCAAACAGATCCTGCGCCCCACCGGCATCCTCGACCCCGCCGTCGAGGTCCGCCCCCTGAAGGGCCAGGTCGACGACCTCATCGAAGAAGTCCGCCGCTGTGCCGAGCGCCACGAGCGCGTCCTCGTCACCACCCTCACCAAGAAGACCGCTGAAGACCTCTCCGGCTACCTCCAGGACATCGGCATCCGCGCCAAGTACCTCCATTCCGACATCGCCGCCCTCGAGCGCGTCGAAATCCTGCGCGCCCTGCGCAAGGCCGAATTCGACTGCCTCATCGGCATCAACCTCCTCCGCGAAGGCCTGGACCTGCCCGAAGTCGCCCTCGTCGCCATCCTCGACGCCGACAAGGAAGGTTTCCTCCGGTCCGACACCGCCCTCATCCAGACCGCCGGCCGCGCCGCCCGGCATCTGGACGGCCGCGTCATCCTCTACGCCGACACCATCACCGACTCCATGCGCCGGATGATCGACCTGACGGCCGACCGCCGCCGCCGCCAGGACGAATGGAACAAGGCCCACCACATCACCCCGCACGCCATCAAAAAAGCCATCCGCGAAGACCTCCAGCCCGCCGCCTCCTCCTCCGGCCCCACCCCCACCGAAACCCTCATCCTGCGCGAAGACTCCCCCTCCTACGACGTCGCCCGCGCCATCGCCGAAATGGAACGCGAAATGGCGGAAGCCTCGGCCGCCCTCGAATTCGAGCGCGCGGCGATCCTGCGCGACCAGATCTACGAACTCAAGCACGCCGAGAACCCCTTCCGCGGCACCCACCAACCCAATCCCCGCGCATCCAAAAAGCACCCCAAAGCCCACTCCGCCACCTCCAAGAAACTCCCCTGGCTCCGCCGCGCCCCCGCCTCCGGCAAGAAGAAGCCCCCCCGCCGCGGGAAGTAGGCCGTTGCCCCAGGGGCGGTCGGCAAGTCCCTGCCCGCCGGTGAATAGGATGATTGTGCCGGCCATGGATAATCGCACTACCGGAGTGAAGAGGGGGCCTTGGGGTTGTCCGGTGAAAACCTTGTCTTTTGCATGGCGAGGCCGGCCGGTAGCAACTGTCTTTTTTGTAAAATTTCAATTTAAGAACTTATCCGTAAATAATCATCACTTTGTTGAGAGTGATGAGGGCG
>CACXEY010000012.1 GCA_902766695.1 uncultured bacterium | reverse complement strand
CTGCTGGTCCTGCTGGTACTGGCCGGGGGATTGAGCGAAATCATCCAGGGGTTCGTCGGGCGGACGCCCGAATGGCTCGATCTGGGGATGGACGCACTGGGGGCCCTCATGGCATTCCTGTGCGGCCGGGGATATCGGAAGACGGGATTGGGATTGGCCGGTGTCGTCTGTGCGGTGCTGCTGGGGTGTGCGGGAGCCCGGGCGATGGAGGAAATCCGGTCGTATCCGGTGTTGATGGACGCAGCGCACCGCTGGAGCCGCTATCGCTGGGAGCGGAACGGCGTCAAGCTCCGCTCCGGGAAAAACCATCTCCGTGCGGTTGTCGACCGCGCCGCACCGACGGAATATCCCGGTCTGTTCCGTTCGCCGTTGTGCCGTGACTGGTCCGGGAGCCAGGGCATGGAGGTGCTCATCTACTGGCCGAAGAGCAACGGAGGCGACGGGATTCTGGGGGTCCGCATCGACGACCGTCCGGGCAATCCGTCCTACACGGACCGGTGGCAGACGGAGGTGGCGGTGACAAACGGGTGGAATACCGTTGTCCTGGCCGAAGCGTGGTTGCAGACGCCCGGAGGGCGCCGGATGGATGCGCGTCGCATCCGCGATTGGGGGGTGTTCGTGATTTCAAGTCCAAAGACCAATTTTTTCGGTCTCGGACGGACCCGCCTGCTGTTCGATTCCCCGTAGTGCCGGTCGGGCGACAGGGGGAACGGAGGTGTCCGCGAATCGCGATTGCAAACGGTTGTGCATCGTTTGCCCGGCGGCGGGAGACTCGCCGCGGGGACGGGGCGTCAGCGGAGGACGGGGATGGAGTGGGTGGGGCCGATGAGGATGAGGGAGTCGTCGGGGGTGATGACGGTGTCGGCGGTGGGGAGGATCGTTTCCATGCCGCCGCCCGGATTCAGGCGCTTGATCAGCAGGACGTGCAGGCCCAGGGTGCGCGGGAGGGCGGCATCGCCGAGCGTCTTGCCGTCGTAGGCGGGCGGCGGGTTCCATTCGGCCAGGGCGACGCCGGGCGCGATCTCGACGGTGCTCTCCGAAAGGGCGGCGAGGGACCCGGTGAGGGCGGAGGTTGCGTCGGCCTTGAGGATTTCGTCCTGGTAGGCGTCGAGGACGGTGTTGCGGGAGAGGGCGCCGACGAGGCGCCGGTCGGTCTTGGAGCGGATGACGGGCAGTTCGTCGAGGCCGCACGTGGAGAACTTGGCGATGGAGGAGGAGAGGGTGTCTTCGGGGCAGACGGTCGGGATTTCGCGGCGCATGACGTCTTCCGCCAGCAGCACGCGCAGCATGGCGGGCGTGCTCAGCAGGATGCGGCGGGCGTCGGCGAGGGGGATGGCGCCGACGAGGGTGTCGGCGGCGTTGACGACGTAGAACTGGTCGGCCGGCGAGGCGAGCATCCGGTCCATGAGGCCGGAGGCGGGGGCGTCGGGCCGGATGGTTTCGAGGGCGGGGACCATGTGGTCGCGCACGCGCCGGTTGCGGAGCAGGTCGGGGGTGCTGCCGTGCAGCAGGGGAAGGCCGTCGCGGAAGAGCTTGAGGGTGTAGATGGAGCGGTTGCGGGCGAGCTTCATGACGAGGCCCGTCGAGAGGATCGCGGTGAGCATGACGGGGAGGATGATGGCGTAGTTGTTGGTGATCTCGAAGACCATCAGGATGGCGGTGATCGGCGCGAGCATGGAGCCGGCGACGAGGCCGCCCATGCCGGCGAGGGCGTAGGCGGCGGTCCCGCCGTAGCGGGCGCCGAGCCACGGCTCCGCGAGCAGGCCGATGCCGGCGCCGAGGAGCGCGCCCATCGTGAGGGCCGGGGAGAAGACGCCGCCGCTGCCGCCGCTGCCGAGGGTGGTGGTGGTGGCGACCATCTTCGCGAGCAGCAGCACGCCGAGGAGGACGAAGGGCGCGATGCCCGTGCCGTCGCCGAGCGACCAGGTGAAGGCTTCGTTGGCGAGCGCGTGCCCGTTGCCGAGGATGCGCGGCAGGGCGAGGGCCATCGCGCCGACCAGCAGGCCGCCCGCGGCGGGGCGCACGAGGCCGGGCAGGCGGGTGCGCTCGAAGAGGCGCTGCACGCGGTCGTTGAGGTAGATGTAGAGGAGGGAGACCGCGCCGCAGGCCACGCCCAGCAGCGCGTAGGCGACCAGTTCCCGCGCGCCCGCGAAGCCGCACTCCGGCGGGGCGAACACCGGCGCGGAGCCGCGCCAGGCGCGCATCGTCACGGTCGCCAGCACCGACGAAATCACGATGGGGCTGAACTGCGCGAGCCCGAATTCGCCGAGGACCACCTCGCCCGCGAACAGGGCGCCCGCGATGGGGGCGTTGAAGGTGGCCGCGATGCCGGCGGCCGCGCCGCATCCCACGAGGGTACGCAGGCAGCGGCGGCTCATGCCGATGACCTGGCCCAGGCGGGAGCCGATGGCGGCGCCGATCTGGATGATCGGCCCTTCCTGGCCGGCGCTGCCGCCGGTGCCGATGGTCAGCGCCGAGGCGACCGTCTTGGCGACCGCGACGCGCCCGCGGATGCGTCCGCCGTTGACCGCGACCGCCTTGATGACTTCCGGCACGCCGTGGCCCTTGGCCTCCGAGACGAGGAAGGTGGTGATGGCGCCGACGGCCAGTCCGCCGGCGGCGGGGATGAGGAGGAGTTTCCAGGGCGGCATCGCGAGGAGGACGCCGAGGGTGGGGGAGTCCATGCCCCACATGGTGCGCGCGACCGCGCGGATCGCCAGGTCGAACGCGATGGCGCTCGCGCCGCCGAGCACCCCGACCACGGCGGCGACGCCCAGCAGGAAGACGTATTCGCCGTTGCGCGCGCGGTAGACCCAGCGCTTCGCGAGGCGGTGCGCCCAGCGCGCGGCGTCGCGCCAGCGGGAAGACCGGTTCGGGGCGCCCGCACTCACG
>CACXEY010000011.1 GCA_902766695.1 uncultured bacterium | reverse complement strand
TGGCGAAATACCAGACCTGGAGCAGCTACGAGGCGGAGACGGACGGCGTGTTCGTCGCCTACACCTCGGTCTACGGTCATACGAAGGAGGCGGCGCTGAAGCTCGTCGACCTCCTGAAGGCGCGCGGCTGCCCGAAGGTGTCCGCCGCCGACCTCGCGCGCGACGACATGGCGGAGGCCGTCGAGGACGCCTTCCGCTACGGCAAGCTCGTGCTGGCGACGACGACGTACAACGCGGAAATCTTCCCCTTCATGCACACGTTCATCGACCACCTCGTCGAGCGCAACTACCAGAACCGGACCATCGGCCTGATCGAGAACGGCTCCTGGGCGCCGCTGGCCGCGAAGATCATGCGCGGGCGCTTCGAGAAATCGAAGAACATCCGCTTCACCGACACCACCGTCCACATCCAGTCGGCCCTCTCCGACGCCTCGCGCGCCGAGCTGGAGGCGCTGGCCGACGAGCTCTGCCGCGAGTACGTCGCGCGCGCCGACGCCGCCACCCCCAAGAACGACCCCGCCGCCCTCAACGACATCGGCTACGGCCTCTACGTCGTCACGACCAAGGACGAAAAGGGCAAGGACAACGGCCTGATCGTCAACACCGTCGCGCAGGTGTCGGACAACCCGACCCGCGTCGCCGTCACCATCAACAAGCTCAACTACTCCCACCACGTCGTCAAGCAGACCGGCGCGCTGAACGTCAACTGCCTCAGCGAGGACGCCCCGTTCGAGATCTTCCAGCGCTACGGCTTCCAGAGCGGGCGCACGGCGGACAAGTTCGCGGGGGTGGAAGGCCTCTCGCGGACGTCGAACGGCCTGGCGGTGCTGCCGCGGCACGTGTGCGCGGTGCTGTCGCTGAAGGTCGAGCAGTACGTGGACATGGGGTCGCACGGCATGTTCGTCTGCTCCGTGGCGGAGAGCCGGGTGCTTTCCTCGGCGCCCGCGATGACCTACGCCTACTACCACGCGAACGTGAAGCCGAAACCGCAGCCCGCGGGCGGCCGCAAGGGCTGGGTCTGCAAGATCTGCGGCTACGTCCACGAAGGCGACACCCTCCCCGACGACTTCATCTGCCCCCTCTGCAAGCACGGCGCGGCCGACTTCGAGCCACTGGCCTGACGCGATTGAATCGATTCTGCCGCTGAATCCAATCGGCGACAGGGGAGTGCGGGCTCCAGCTGCGCCCTTGGCATGGGCATGCGGCACGGCAATGCCCTGTTTCCCGGCCCGCTCTGTCGTCCTGACCATGGATAATGACGTGGGAGTTGTCCGGAGAAAACCTTGCGATTTCTTGTCGGGCGCTCACGCCGGCAGGACCCGACCTCCGGGCGGGCCGTGCGAAAGGATGGTTTGTGACGGGCCGCCCGGAGGTCGGCCCCTACCGACCCGCCTCGCCATGCAAAAGACGGGGGGGCACCTGACAACCCCATGGCCCCCCCGGGAGGGGGGCCGTCCCCGGCCGCCGCGGCGCGACACCGGCAGGCCCATCGGAAAAATCGGCGTGCCCATCGGCTCTCCGGAAACGGTTTCCGAATGACGACCTCCTTCCTCCGCGGTAGCGGAGAAAATCGGATCAATCGGAGTTTCTTGGTTCTTCGGGGATTTTTGTGGATCGTGACGATGGAGTCGAGGCGATGGGGACCGTATTCAGGGCATGGGGGGCGCGCAAGCATGCGCCCCCCTCCGAGAGGGGGGTGCCGCCCGGTGGAAGGATTGCCAATGGGATTGTGCCGCGGCGCAAATGGAAAGGGCGGCGGGGGGAGTACTGCGGGAGGCCGTCGATGCAGGCGTCCACTTGGCCCATCCGCAATGTTCTTGATGCGTTCGTTTCCGGTGCGGAGTCGCGCTTGCCGCGACGGCCACACGCAGTACTCCCCCCGTCGCGGCCCCAGCCGCTTTCCTTCTTCCGTGCATGGACATCCCATTCATGGCCGCGCCACCCCCCTCTCGGAGGGGGGCGGATCCTGGCACCTTCCTTGATCCTTGCATTCGCGAATTCGGGAGACGGTTCCACCAAACTCCACGAAGAACCAGTTTCTTTCTCTCCCCCTTGTGCAGCCACACTATTTCTTGAAGCACTCTAGGGCAGGGGGGGCTCCACCTCCGGCGTTTTGTCGCCCGCCAGCTTTTCGAAACAAAGCACGTTGTGCCCGTTTTCGCGGTGGTAGGTGACGGCGTCGGCGGTCTTCTTGACGATCAGGATGCCGAGTCCCCCGATGGGCCGTTCGTCGGCGGGAAGGGAGGTGTCGGGGTCGGCGTGGGCAAACGGGACGTAGGGTTTGCCGTTGTCGGAGACCGTCAGGCTCGCGCGGGCGGAGGTGAATTCGGCGGTGACCTCGAAGACGGTCGCGCCGGCGTGGTTGACGACGTTGGAGACGACTTCGTCGAGCATGACATGGAGCGGCGCGGAGATGGAGGCGAGGGAGGAAGGGGCGGCGGCCAGGCATTCGTCGAGGAAATCGGAGGAACCCGCGATGCCGTCGCGGTTGGCGGGGAAGATGCGGGTGCGGTGGCGCGGCGGCGGCGCGAGCTGCACGGCGAGGACGGTCAAATCGTCGGCGGCCGGAGCCCCCGCCGCGAAGGCGGCGACGGCGGCGCGGACCATCCGGCAGACGCTTTCGGGGTCGCCGGCGGGCGCGGCGCGGAGGGTTTCTTCGAGCCGCCTTTCGCCGAAAAGGGCGCCGGAGGGGTCCATGGCCTCGGTCACGCCGTCGGTGTAGAGGAACAGGGTGTCGCCGGGGGCGAGGACGGCGGTGCGGAGCTTGTAGGCGGCGCCGGGCACGATGGCGAGCATGGGGCCGGATTTCCCGCGCAGCCACTCGACGGTGCCGTCGGCCCGCCGGACGAGGGGCGGGTTGTGGCCGGCGTTGATGTACTGGAGGCGGCCGGTGGCGGTGTCGAGGATGCCGCCCCACGCGGAGAGGAACATGTTGGCGGGGTTGTTGCGGCAGAGGGCCGCGTTGGCCGAGTCGAAGGCCGCCTCGCCGTCGCGCGCGGCGAGGAGCTTGTTGCGCAGGATGTCCTTGGAGGTCATCATGTAGAGGGCGGCGGTGATGCCCTTGCCCGAGACGTCGGCCACCAGGAACGCGATGTGCGTGGCGTCGTAGCGGAAGTGGTCGTAGAAGTCGCCGCCGACTTCGCGCGCGGGCGTCATGGAGGCCGCCAGGCGGAAGACGGGGTTCGGCGGCACCTTGCCGGGCAGGGCGGAGGTCTGTATGGTCTTGGCGATGTCCATCTCGCGGCGGCGGCGGGCGTCTTCGGCGTCGTAGCAGGCCTTGAGGCGGTCCCTGTCACGGAGGATGCGGTCGGTTCCCCACGCGGCCGCCCCGAGGACCAGGAACAGGAGCACGCCGAACACGGCACCGAAAATCGTGCGGGTATCGTAGAACTCGCGCTCGGGGAGCACGGGCACGAAACGGTGCCCGCCGAAGAGGTAGTTGCGGCAGTCGCACGTTTCCCCGTAGATGCGCTGCTTGAAGGTGCGGCCGAGGCCGGCGTCGCCGGCGACCTCGAATGGCGCCGCGGCGGCTTCGTCGAAGCCGGTTCCGGCAAGGGTCCCGGCCTCGTCGCGGTGCCGCGAGGAATTGGAGAGCAGCACGTCGGTTTCGTCGTCGGCGCACAGGAGGAACCCCGTGCGTCCCAGCATCCACTCGTCGAAGACGTAGCCGAAGATGACCGGCAGCATCTTTCCAAGGTGGCGCTCGTCGAGCCCCACCTGCACGTAACCGTCGCCTCCCGGGAACGCCACCGCCAGGTACTTCGCGCGCACCGCCGGATTGTGCGCGTGCGGCCGGAACGGCTGCGACACCGACGCCACCGTGCCGTTCGTCAGCGCCAGGAACGGCACCGTCACCGGGTTGTCCGCCATGTCCACCCCCATGCAGTGAGGGTCGTTGGATGCGATGATCCGCCCCGTGCGGTCGACCACGTTGAGCTCGTCGACGTCGAGGCGCTTCGCCAGCGCGCCGATCTCCTCCATGGGGCGCGGTTCCGCGCGGCCCAGCTCGCGCACCGCCTGTCCCGCGATGGAGCCGAGCATGGTGTCGATGGCGCCCGCGACGGTCGCGCGGTAGTCGAGCATGGCGTTGTCCAGCAGCGCTTCGGTGCTGCGCCGGGCCTGGCGGGTGGTGATGACGCGCGCCACCCCCATCAGCGCCGCGTACAGCGCGAGGGCGGTGCCGAAGATGATCCAACGCCGTTTCATGCCGCGGATCCGGTCAGGCGATCGTGAAAATGCCGTCCAGCCCCGTGACCTCGAAGACGCCGCGCACCATTTCGTTGGGATTCGCGACGAGCATGCGGCCGCCCTTCGCCGACATCGTCTTCTGGGCACTCAGCAGCACGCGGAGGCCCGAAGACGCGATATATTCCAGTCCCGCGAAGTCGAACACCAGCTCCTGCACCCCGTCCAGCTGCACCGCCGCCTCCAGCTCGGGCGAGGTGTTCGTGTCGAGGCGCCCCGCCAGCGCGAGGGTCAGCTTGCCGTTGTCCAGTTTCTTGTCGATGGTCATGGATCGTTTCCTTTGTCTGCCCCCCAAGCTACCACGACCAGGCCCCCTTGTGAATTCCCCTTTTCAAGGCGGAGGGGTGCTCCGGCGGGCGGCGGCGCGGAGGTCGTTCCAGTGGGCGATGCGTTTGCGGATGACGTCTTCGTAGCCCTGGTCGGTCGGATGGTAGTAAATCTTGTCGGTCGGGACGTATTCCTGGTCCACGAAGTGCTCGGGGCCGTCGTGCGCGTACTGGTAGCCGACGTGGCCGAGGGCTTGCGCGGCCCGCTTGTTGTGCGCGTCGCGCAGGTGCCGCGGGACGGGCAGCACGCGGCCCGCCTTCACGTCCGCCATCGCTTCGGAGATCCCCGTGCAGGAGGCGTTGCTCTTCGGCGCCGTCGCGAGGTAGGTCGTCGCCTGCGCCAGCGCCAGCTGCGCTTCGGGCATCCCGACGAAATCGACGGCTTCCAGCGCCGCCACCGCCACGGTCAGGCCGCGCGGGTCGGCGTTGCCGATGTCCTCGCTCGCCAGGATGACCAGGCGGCGGGCGATGAAGCGCGGGTCCTCGCCGGCGTAGAGCATTTTGGCCAGCCAGTAGAGGGCGGCGTTGGGGTCGCTGCCGCGGACGCTCTTGATGAAGGCGGAAATGGTGTCGTAGTGGCCGTCGCCGTCGCGGTCGTACTGGACGGCCTTCTTCTGGATGCTCTCCTCCGCGGCGGCGCGGTCGATGCGGACGGTGCCGTCGGGTCCGGGCGGCGTGGTGCGGGCGGCGATCTCCAGGGCGTTGAGGGCGCGGCGGCCGTCGCCTTCGCAGACGGCGGCGAGGTGCGCTTCGGCGTCGGGCTCCAGGACGACGCGCATCCGCCCTAGCCCCTCCGGCGCGGCGAGGGCGCGGCGCAGGAGCGTGCCGACCGCCTCCGCCGACAGCGGTTCGAGCTGGAACACCTGGCTCCGCGAGGTGAGCGGGTTGTTGATGAAGAAGAACGGGTTGTGCGTCGTGGCCCCGACGAGCGTGACGGCGCCCTCCTCGACGTACGGCAGGAGGACGTCCTGCTGGGACTTGCTGAAGCGGTGGATTTCGTCGATGAAGAGGATGGTCCGCCGCCCCGACACCGCCAGCCGCTGCTTCGCCGCCTCCAGCGAGGCTCTTAACCCCGCGACGTTGGAGAGCACGCCGCTGGAGCGGTCGAAGGCGCGCTTCGTCGCGTGGGCGATGACTTCGGCGAGGGAGGTCTTTCCGCACCCCGGCGGCCCGTAGAGGATGAGGCTGGAGAGCCGGTCGGCCTCGATGGCCCGCCGCAGGAGTTTGCCGGGCCCGAGGATGTGGTCTTGCCCGACGATGTCGTCGAGCGTGCGCGGCCGCATCCGCGCCGCCAGGGGGCGGTCGTCGGAGGGAAGGGGGGAAGCCGCTTCGGGCCCTTCGGCCTCCTGCGGCTCTTCCGGCTGGGATGGAAACGGGATGTTCACGGGAAAAACAGGCGATTGCCGACGTCCCGGGAACACGTCCCGGACGGGTAAACCATCGTGGCAGAAAAGCGACCGCGTGTCAAACTCCGCCGGAGCGGACGCGGATTTGTCCGGACGGGAAAGCGTTCCGCCGCCCGTTCGCGATCGGCGGGGGAGGAGGGCGGAAGATGTCCCCGCGGACGCCGGATGGCTTGTGACGGAAGCGGAGGTCAGGTAGATTGGAATGCATGGATGGCGGCGCCACGACCGCCGGAAGGAGACGCCACGATGGAGATTCAAACGGTCGGGACGGATGCGTTCGAGATGGATTACGTCCGGTTCGGGAACGGACCGCGGCCATTCGTGATCCTGCCGGGACTTGCGGTGCAGAGCGTGCTGGAGTCGGCGGACGCGATCGCCGCGGCGTACAAACCGTTCACGGAGGATTTCACCGTCTGGCTGTTCGACCCGCGAAAGGACCTCCCGCCGGGGTATGCCGTGCGGGACATGTCGCGGGACACCGCCGCGGCCATGCGGGCGTTGGGGCTGGCGGATGCGTGCGTGTTCGGGGCGTCGATGGGCGGCATGGTCGCCATGGGCATCGCCGTGGAACATCCCCGCCTGGTGAAGAAGCTGGTCCTGGCTTCCACCACCGCGCGCATGACGGACGAACGGCGACGGTCCCTCGGACGCTGGATCGCCCTGGCCAAGGCCGGACGGATCGAGGAGTTGTACCTGGACTTCGGCGAAAACCTCTATCCCCCAAGCGTCTTCGCGTCCTTCCGCGAAGCGGCGCTCCAGGCCGCGAAGACGGTCACCGCCCGCGGGCTGGATCGTTTCGTCGCGCTCGCGGAGGCCGCGCGCGGGTTCGACGCCGCGGGCGCACCGGGCGACATCGCCTGCCCGACGCTGGTGGTCGCTTCCCGGGACGACCGAGTGTTCGGGGACGGGGCCGCCGCGGAAATCGCGGAGATGATTCCCGGTGCCGAACTGTTCCTGTACGACGGCTACGGCCACGCCCTCTACGACACCGCGCCCGATTTCGGCGCCCGGATGCTGGAGTTCTTCCGGCGGAGCTGAACACGATCCCGGAATGCGAGGGAGCTGTCTGGATGCAATCCGGTCTGGCTCTGGGGAAAAACATGCATCCGCGAATCGTCGGCGCCGTGCTCAGGCGTTCCTTGCTCCGGCGGGCAGGGACTGCCCGCCCTACCGAACGCATCCCCGTACACGGGGAATTGCAAGTGGCCTCCTGTCAACTCCATGGAGATGTCAGGCGAAAACCTTGCGATTTCCGGGGGGGGGGTGCGGCAGGATGGACCATGACGGGCCGCCCGGAGGTCGGCCCCTACCGGCCAGGCGCACCAGGCGAAAACCGGGGTTGCACCGGACGACCCCATTGAGGAAAAGGTATCCGATTACCGGAAAATGTCCGGGAGGGAAGGATGCGCGTCAGGGGACGGGGTTCTCGCGGGGGGCGGCGGGGATGGCGAGGTTGACGAGGGTGGCGTCGGGGGTGACGGTCTGCCAGACGACGCGTTCGCCGGCGGTGCGGACGTTGATGTCCTCGTAGGCGTTGTCGGTCAGGCGGAAGAGGATGTTGTCGGAAAGGTCGAGGGCGACGGCTTCGGCATCCCAGTTGTCGATGTAGCTGCTCCAGGCGATGAGGCCGTCGGCGATCTGCGGGGCGAGGTCGTCCCAGGCGTTGGAGGTCAGCTTGATGGTGCGCTTGGCGTGGTAGTAGTAGATTTCGAGATCGCCGTCGTCGTCGACGCCCTGCCAGACGATGTGGCCGTTCCAGATGGAGGGGGCGGCGTTTTCGGTGGAACCGGTGGATATCTTGGTGATGGCGCCGTTGTCCCAGAGGAAGATTTCGGCGTTGACGGTGGGGTAGGCGACCCAGGCGACGAGGCCGTCCCAGACGACGGGCGCCATGTCGTCGAAGTTGTTCTGGGTGATGGCGGTGGTTTCGCCGGTGGAGAAATCGTGGAGGTAGATTTCGTAGTCGTGTCCGTCCCAGGCCTGGAAGACGAGCTGGGAGCCGTGGATGTCGGGGTTCTGGACGTAGAAATAGTTGGTGGTGATCTGGGTGAGGCGCTCGTCGCCGGGCTTCCAGGCGACGAGGTCGTAGCCGTAGGGCCAAGTCCGGGCGCAGAGGAAGGCGATGGCGGCGTCGGAGCCGACGGGGAAGGAAAAGGCGTGGTTGCCGGGGGTGATGCGGCGGATGGTTCCGTCGGGGGTGGCGAGGAGGACGTCGGGGGTTTGGCCGGTGGGCTGGGCGTCTTCGAAGGAGGCGGAACGGTCGGGGACGCGGGTGGGGGGCGTGTCGGGGTCGGAACCCTCGGGGGGCGGGACTTCGACGGTGGGGAGGGCGTGGCCGAAGAGGGAGGGATAGTCGTCTTCGAGCTTGCCCATGTCGGCGGTCTTCTCGGGGATGGCGAGCTGGAAGGGGATGGCGGACTGGTCGCCGATGGGGCAGATGGCGGAGAAGAGGAGGTTGTCGCCGTAGACGACGGGGCGGAAGGCGTGGCCGGCGGCGAGGGGGCTGTCGCCGGTGCGGTTGGAAGCGGTGCCGTCTTTCCAGACGTAGATGTCGGTGGGGGTGGAGCCGTTGCCGTCGGCGCCGCCGACGGTCTGCTGCCACGCGACGAAGCCGGTGGAGGAGATGGCGGGAAGACGGGCCTGTCCGTTGGTGGGGGAGATGGTCTGGACGGTGAAGTCGCGTGCGCTGGCGGCGGCCGCGCAGAGAGCGAGGGCGGCGAGGAGGGGGAGGGCGGTTTTCATCATGCGTCGGTGGCGGGGGCGTCGGCGGCGGGTTGGGCCTGTTCCTGCTGGCGGCGGGCTTTTTCGGCTTCCTGTTCGGCCTTGATGCGGGCCTTTTCTTCTTCCTCGGCGATGGAGCCGGGGGTGGGGACGCCGACGGTGCCGAGGGGCCAGTCGGCGCCTTCGATGTGTTCCTTGCTCCAGTGCCCGCCGGTGGAAGAGTCCTTCTGGGCGAAGGCGAGTTCCCACGGGAGTTCGCCGGCCTGGAAGGCTTTCTGGGCGGCGAGGTCGCGGCATACGCGCTCGATGGTCTTGAGGATGGCGTTGTTCTGGCGGCGGTTCTGGTCGGCGTGGACGCGGACGATCTTCTGCTCCTGCTTGATGGTCTGGTGGTCGATGAGGTCGACGTATTCGACGGCCCACCAGTTGTCGTTCATCTTGCCCCAGGACATTTCCTTGATGTAGCCGCCGTACTTGTCGTGGAAGATGGTACGGGCGACGGTGGCGCTGTCGCGGCAGAGGGTCTCGACGTGGGAGGCGGAACGGATGTCGGGACAGATGAACATCCAGTCGCAGGAGCCCTTGTCGCCTTCCATGGAGCCGCGCACCAGGACGGTCTTGAGGGCGTTCTTGATGTTGGGCGGGGCGACTTCGCCGGGTTCGGGGAAGACGACGGCGTAATAGAGGGGGGCCTCGACGATGCGGCGGGCGAGGGGGAGGATGTTGCCGTTGAGGAGGTCGAAGAGCAACGCCATGTGGCTTTCGGCCTTGTCCTGTTCGCAGAAAATCACGACGTCGCGCCCGAGGAGGTGGACGAGGTTGTTGCCGAAGTTCCAGAGGGAGGGATCGAATTCCTGGGCGAAGTAGCCGGTGGCATGGAAGCCGAGGCGTTCGCTCTTGGGGTCGGGGAAGCCGCCGATGGCGTAGATGGCGGGATCGAGGATGTCGTCGCCGGACTTGCGGTAGGTGACGACCATGGCGGCGACGTTGCCGAGCCGGAGGTTGGCGTCGGTGGCCATGCCGAGGTCTACGACGGACTTGAGCTGCTCGACGAGGTCGGGGTTGTCGCCGAAGAGCGAGCGGAGGTAGTTGTCGGAGAGAACGTCGTCCGCGGGGGCGCCCTCGACGGTTTCGCCGGATTCGAGGAGATAGCGGATGTGGCGGCGTGCGGCGTCGCCGGTGCGGTAGAGGTCCCAGCCCCGGTACGCGACGATCCCGGCGGCAACGACGACCGCCAGCAGACAGAACAGCAAACTACGACCCAAGATTTTCCGCATGGTACCCTACTCCTGCAAGCATGTGGCAAACATACCCGCACGGGGGGGGACAAGGCAAGCGCAAATCGTCCGGGAAAACGAGACGGGAGAGGGGGGAAGGAGGGAGGGCGCGGCGGGCGGGCCGCCCGCCGTCAGGAGGGCGGGGAGGGGGGAGGGGGGAGGACGGGGAGGAGGGGGGTGGGGGGGAGCCAGCCGGGGGGGGGCGGGGTGGTGGCGGGGACGAGGACTTGGAGGTAGGGGGGACGGGAGGCGAGGGCGCGGAGTATTGTGCCTTCGGGGAGGGAGAGGAGGGGGGTGGAGGTCTCCAGGGGGGCGGAGAGGAGGGGGGTGGGGGTGAGTAGGACGTACTCGGGGTGGCGGGTTTGGAGGTGGCGGGTGGTGATACCGGTTAGGGAGAGGAGGAGGAGGAGGGAGAGGAGGGCCGCTGGGAGGCGGAGGGAGTGGCGGGTTCTCGGGAGGAGGAGGGCTACGGCGGCGAGGAGGCAGAGGAGCCAGAGGGTGGCGGCGGCGAGGTAGAGCCATTCGCGGGAGGTGAGGGTCAGGAGGAAGGCGATGGGGGCGGGAGGTGCGGGGATGGTGATGCCGGCGGTCTGGGCCGCGAAGCCGAGGTTGGCGCGGATGTCGGGGGCGCGGGGGGCCAGCCATTGGGCTTGGCGGTAGCAGCGGATGGCCTCTCCAAGGCGGCCGGAGCGGTAGAGGGCGTTGCCGAGGTTGTAGAGGACGGGGGGGAGGGTTTGGCCGGAGTCGAGGAGGGTTTGGAGGGAGGTGATGGCGTCGGCGAGGCGGTTTTCGTCGTAGGCGCGGGAGGCTTCGACGAAGAGGCGGGAGGGGTCGGGCTGCGCCGGAAGCGCAGCAAGTGACAAGTGACAAGTGACAAGTGACAAGATGAGGAAGAGAAATCTCATGGGAGGCGGGTCCTTTCGGCTTGGCGGAGGAGGGTGAGGAGGAGGGTGGGCCATTGGGTGAGGGTGGTGGGGGGGAGGGTGGGGGTGGCGCCGTAGCGGATGGCGTCGGAAAGGGTGAAGAAGTCGCGCCATTGGGTGAGGGCCTCGGGGGGGAGGGGGGATTTTTCGAGGACGGCGAGGATGGCGGGGGGGGTGGCGGCGCCGGGGAGGAGGTTGAGGCGGTGGGCGAAGTAGGTGGTGGCGGCTTCGGTGAGGGGCTCGAAGATGGCTTGTGGATTGGGGGTGGGGGCGCGGGCGGCGGCTTCGGCGCGGCGGAGGGCGGCGCGGGCGACGCGGGGGGCCTTGAGGCGGCGGGCGTAGGCGATGTCGGTGGCAAGGTGGCGGCGGTGGCGGGTGGTGAGGTAGAGGACGACAAGCGCGAGGATGGGGGTGGCGAAGAGGGCGATGGTGCCGATGAGGCGGGGGAGGGGGGAGGAGGCGGGGGCGAGCCAGTGGGTGGGGGCGGGTTGGAGGTAGATGATGTCGGTGCCGAGGATGAGGGCTCGGGCGCGGTCGGGGGTGTCGGTGGCGGGGATTTGGACGAGGAGGGCGGAGGAGGAGGAGTCGCTTTCGTGGACGGTCAGGGGGAAGGGGCCGGCAGTCGTGGTTTGGTAGGTGTCGGCGTCTGGGTCGAAGTAGGTGAAGGTGAGGGCGGGAAGGGCGGTCAAATCGGTGGTGCGGGGGATGACGACTTGTTCGTAGGTGGTGGTGCCGGTGTCGGAGGAGGGGTCGGGGGCGTCGCCAGACTGGCGGGGGTCGTAGGTTTTGTAGGTGTCGGTGTCGGTGTAGGAGGGGGGGCGGGCGGTGGAGAGGTTTCCGCGGCCGGTGAGGCGGAGGGTGACGGTCAGGGGTTCGCCGACTTTGAGTTCGCGGGGGCGGACGTCGGCTTCGAAGCGGTATTGGCCGACGGCGCCGGTGTAGTCGGCGGGGCGGTCTTCGGCGGGGACGGGGCGGACGTGGAGGGTCAGGGGCGGTGCGGCGAGGTCGACGGGGGTCGCGGCGGGCGGGTTGAAGAAGGGGTCGTCGAAGAAGCCGTCGAAGGGGGAGGTGCGGCGGCGGGCGTTGCGGCTGGCGCGGTCGACGACGCCGACGCGGAGGATGGGCGCGATGTCGAAGTCGCCCGCGGTGAGGGCCCGTAAGCGGGCGCGGAAGCGGCGGACGACGTAGATTTGCCCGGCGGTTTCTTCGCGGACGGTCTGGAGTTCTTCGAAGGCGGATTGGACGAAGCCGGATTCGGGGAAGCCGCCCGCCAGGCGGATGTCGCGCGCGAGTTCGACGGTCGGAAGGGCGTAGATGCGCAGGATGAGGTCGAAGGATTGCTGGACGTAGGGGGTGGGAGTGGAGGCTTCGACGCGGGCGAAGAGCATCTCGGATTGGGGGGCGTCGGGGTCGGGGGCGCGGACGGTCAGGGTGATGGCCGGCAGCTCGATCGGGTCTTCGCCGTCCGGGCCCGTGAGTTGGTAGGGGCCCAGGGTGTAGTCGCCCGCGCGGCGCGGGAAGAGGGTGTAGTTGAAGGTGATGCTGCTGCTCGCGCGGCCGTTGACGAAGCTGGTGTTGCTGCTCCGGCCTGCGGGTTGGATGCTCAGGCCGTCGATGTCGGGGAGGGAGAGGCTGCCGGGGGCGGAGGTGCCGTGGAAGGTGATGGTCGCGGTTGCGGGTTCGCCGAGGTTCAGGATGCGGGGTTGGATGTCCCAATCCACCGTGGCGGCGATGGCGGAGGCGGGAGAGGGAGAGAAAAGAGAAAAGAGAAAAGTGAAAAGAGGGAAGAGGACGAAGGGGAGGTGCAAGGGACGGGGGCGGAGCCCCCGAGCCCCCCGAGCCCCCGAGGGGCGGGTGGGGTGCGGGTGGGTGGTGGTGGTGGATGGTGGGTTCATGGTGGGAGGGAGGATAGTGGGTTGGGGGTGGTGGGGGAAGGGGAAAGTGGGGAGGCGGCGGGCGGACCGCCCGCCGTCAGGAGGGATGGGGTGGGGAGGGATGGGGGAGGGATGGGGCATGGGACTCACCAGTCGTTTTCGACGGGGATGGGGCGGCCGAAGAG
>CACXEY010000010.1 GCA_902766695.1 uncultured bacterium | reverse complement strand
GAAGCATAATGGATGGGAGGGGAGAGGGCAACCAAACTCCAAAGGGAGGGGCGAGGGGTGCGCAAGGACGGGGGCGGGGCCCACGAGCCCCCGGGGAGAAGGTGGAAAATGGGAGAAAATGCCAATATTTTCTGTAATCTCACGCAGGGGGGGAAGGCTTGGGGGGCGGGGAGGGCGGGAGGGCAAAAAAAGGATTGCGGGGGGGGGGGATTTTGGGGTATGGAATGGGGGCGCGATGAAAGGAGATGGAATGATGAAGGGTGCAAGGGTGTTGTTGGTCGCGGGTTGTTTGCTGGCGGCGGGGCTGGCGGGACGGGGGGAGGCGGCAACGCGGTATGCGTGGCTGGACGGGGCGAGATTGTTCGTGGTGTCGTCCGAGGCGGAGGCGCTGGAGGGAATCTGTCGGGATTGGACGGAGTGCGCGGTTCCGGGCGGAGGGACGGTGGCGGGGATTTTCGTGCTGGATTACGATGTGGTGCCGCCGTGGAACGGGTCGGGGCGGTTGGGGACGTTCCCGGCGTGGCCGAGGGTTTCGCGGAGCGGGGCGGTTTTCCGGCTGGACGAGGTGGGGATTCCGTGCGGGGAGGGGAATCTGCTGGAAGGGGACGTGTTTTTGTACGAGTGGCTGAAGAAGGATCCCGGCGGATGGACGCCGGGGCCGTGGTTGCTGCGGTCGAAGGTGGAGGGATGGGAATCCGCCAATCTGCTCAAGACGCTGGTGGCGCTGCCGGAGGGGTTGGAAGTGGAGGGCATCGGGCGCGTACGGTACAAGGGGGAGTGGGTTGAATTGCGGAGTCTGGAGGGGGAGGTCGCGCCCTGGCGGTGGACGTCGTTGGCGTTCCAGGGGCTGCCGGGGGAGGTGTCCGGCGGCGGGGTGCGTCCGGCGGTTGCCGGCGGTTCGGATTCGCCGCCGCGGCCGGCGACGTTCTATCCGCGGGAGTTCGGCTATGCGGAGGCGGCCATCCGCGAGCATCCGGAGCGGGCAGAGGGGTTTGCCATCCGGGCGCAACTCGAAGGGACGATGAACGACGAGGCAGCGTTGCGCGACTGGAACGAGGCGATCCGGCTGGCACCGGAGATTCCGGTGCTGTATCTGGGGCGGGCGGAGGTGTTTTTCAGGAACCAGATGGTGATGGATGCGTATTGGGATGCCAGGCGGGCGGCGGAGCTGGACCCGGCGTGGAGCGGGGCCAAGGAGTACTACATGAGGGCGGGGAACATTGTGGAGGGGGAGGCGGGGCGGTAGAGAGGGAGGGAAAGGGTGGCCGACGGCGCGGCCACGAGCAAAACCTGGATGGGGGGGGCGGGCCTTACGGGGTGCGGTCCAGGAGTTCGATGGTGTTGAAGGCGATGCCGAGTTTTCGGGTGTCGGGGCCGAGGCCGAGGTCGCGGGGGGAATGGGGGTCGGCGATGCGGAAGTGGAGGATCAGGAGGGCGCCGTCGGCAAGGAGGGTGCGGGGAATGCGGAGGGTGGTGTCGGGGGCGGGGTGGCCGTACTGGAAGGTCCAAGGAGGAAGGGGGTGGTCGTTGGCGCAGATTTCGACGGTCTGGTCGGGGTGGGAGGGGGAGAGGAGGGGGGTGACGTCGAAACGGAGCAAGAGGAGGGCCTCGGCGGCGTCGGGGTGCGCGGGGGGGAGGTCTTGGAGGAGGAGGGCGAAGGTGAGACGCTTCTGGGTGGTCCAGCGTCCGGCGGGGGCGGGTTTGCCGAGGCCGGGGACGGGTTTGGCGAGGGTGGCGAAGTCGAGGCGGTCGCGGAAGGGGATGGTCGGCGCCCAGGTGATCTGCCTGCGGGTTATGTTGATGTATCGGAGGGGGTGTTTTGGGGTGAACTTGGCGAGCTGGCGGGCGTGGAACCCGGGGTCGGCGATGTGGAAGTCGGGATCGGCGGCGAGGCGTACCCAGCCGTCTCGGGTAGTGAGGATCTTGGTGAGGCGGCCGTTGCGGGAGATGTAGGCGACGGGGTACGAGGGGCGGCCTTCGGCGTGGGCGATGCGTTCGGCGAAGATGTCGGGTTCGGGGTTGTAGAGCCAGGGGGCGTGGGTGAGGATTTTTTCGGCGAGGTTGGTGTGGTGGAGGTTGTTCATCTTGCCGGCGAAGGCGTCGTTGACGACGAAGAGCAGCGCCATGTTGGCGGCAAGGATGGCGTGTCCGAGGCGCGGGCGGCGGAAGGGGACGGCACAGAGGACGTAGAAGGCGAGGAAGGGATAACACCACGCGAAGTAGCGGATGGCGACGGACAGTCCGCAGTTCCAGTTGGGCGCGGGCAGGCTCAGGATGGCCAGGACAAGGACGGAAAGGGCGAGGTCAAGGTGGCGGAAGTCGAGGCGGAGGAGGTTCCTCGCGAAACCGAAGAGGAAGACGAAGAGGAGAAGCCCGGAGTAGAGGATGGCGCCCTGGTTGATGTCGAAGAAGTAGCTGAGGAGTTTGTGGAACGTGATGAGGGAGAAGTCGGCGGCGCCGACTTTGTGGATGAGGTTGAAGGTGCCGAAGTGGCGGTAGTAGAAGAGCGGCGCGGCGAGCACGGGCAGGGAGCAGAGGGCGGTGCGGAGGAGGGGGAGAAGGGCGGACGGGTGGCGGGTCCGTCGCCAACGGACCGCGGCGTCGCGGAGGGCCCCGAGGCCGACGCAGAGGGTGAAGAACGCGATGGGCGGATTCTGGCACGAGGCCAAGGCGGAGAAGAGGGCGGCGCGGGCGGGATTCCGGCGCAGATGGAAGACGATGGCGATGGTGGCGAGGGCGGCGCTGTACGCTTCGGGGGAGGGCCAGACGATGTAGGGGACCATGGGGGAGAAGAGGGAGAGGGCGGTCGAGGCGAGTCGCTTCTCCTTGGGGGAGAACAGGTAAACGACCCACAGCATGGCGATGTAGAGGAGGGCGTTGACGATGCCGAACGCCTTGAATTCCTCTCCGTGCAGGGCGGCGAGGACGGCCTTCGCGGGGGTGGCGAGGAGGGGGTAGAGCCAGAAGTGGTAGCTGTAGCGGTGGCCGGAGTCGGTCTTGAAGAGCCCGGTGCGCGGGTCGGGGAAGTCGCGGATGCCGCTTTGGGCGGCGAGCTTGGCCTGCGCGGCCGTGATGTCGGCGTCGAGGACTTCGGGGGTGCCGTGGCGGAAGAGGGATTCGGTGACGTAGTCGTATTCGAGGCCGTCCCCGTAGGGCCGCGGCGGCTCGAAGAACGCGAACCGGCAGAAGACGAACAGCGAATACAGCAACAGGCCGACGGCCGGAAGGGACGGCCTGCGGAGCGGCGGGCGGGGCTGGTCGGCGGCGGTCAGGAGAAGACGACGGTGCGGTTCTTGTAGGGGAGGATGCGGTGCTGGAGGTGCCAGTAGACGGCGCGGGCGAGGACGATTTTTTCGAGGTCGCGGCCCAAGCGGATCAGGTCGGAGACGCCCTGGCGGTGCGAGACGCGCTGGACGTCCTGTTCGATGATCGGGCCTTCGTCGAGGTGCTCGGTCACGTAGTGGGCCGTCGCGCCGATGATCTTCACGCCGCGGTCGTGCGCCGCGTGGTAGGGTTTCGCCCCCGCGAACGCCGGCAGGAAGGAGTGGTGGATGTTGATGATCCGCATCGGCCACGCCTCCACGAACGCCGGCGAGAGGATCTGCATGTAGCGCGCCAGGACGATGAAGTCCACGCCGGCCTCCTTCATGGCCTCGATCTGCGCGGGCTCGGTCTCGTGCTTGTCGGCGGCCGTGACCGGGATGAGCTTGAAGGGGATGCCGCGCCGCTCGATGAGGTCGCGGTGGTCGGGATGGTTCGAGATGGCCAGCGCGATGTCGACGGGCCATTCGCCGCTGTCGGTGCGGGAGAGGACGTCGTAGAGGCAGTGGGGCTGCTTGGAGAACATCAGGCCCATGCGCAGGCGCCGGTCGGAGCGGTGGAGGGACCACTGGATGTCGTACTGGTCGGCGAGGGGCCGGAAGGCGGCGGGGATGCCGTCGTAGGGGATGGCGAAGGAATCGATTTCCCACTCGATGCGCGCGAAGAAGGTTTCCTCGGCGTGGTCGACGTACTGGTCGAGGGCGATGATGTTGCCGCGGTGCGCGGTGATGAAGCCGGCCAGCGCGGCGATGATGCCCTGCCGGTCGGGGCAGGAGACGAGGAGGATGGCGGTGGGTTTGGCGGGGGTCATGATGGGGGCCTTTCGGGGCTGGAATGCCGGTAATCCGGGAGGACGCCATCCCGCCGGATCCTTCCAACGCCGGAAGGTCCGGGAACGGCGGCCATGCGGGCAAATGTAGCAACCGCCCTCCCCTTCCGACAAGCGCGATTTCGGCCCGCGGCCCGGCGGGGGCGGCGAGGGGACAAACCAGTGACTTTGGATATAACGATAGGCAAAGAGGGGGATGAACTCCGATTGGTCCGATTCCCTCCGCTACCGCTTCGGGCTGAGGAAAACCATATTGTTCCATGCCCGGACCCGGATGGACACTCCGATTGCATCCGATTGGCCGTATCGGCGAACGGATGCGCGACACCGGCAGGCCCATCGGAAAAATCGGAGTGCCCATCGGCTCTCCGGAAACGTTCCCCGAATGACCGCCGCATTCCTCCGCGGTAGCGGAGGAAATCGGATTAATCGGAGTTTATTCTTTCTCCCCGTCGGGTACAAATGTGCCCAAACCGGGATGTTGTATCCAAAGTCACAATTCTGTCCTGCCCCCCCCCGCGGGGTCGCCTCGCCCCACCAGGCGCTTCGCGCGGGAACATGCAATCTTCGACCAGTCCGCCCCTTGCGCAAACCGCAGATGCGCCAGGCAGAATCGGGGCTTGCAATGGGGTGGGGGAGGGGGTAGGATGGAAGGGAAACAGAGGAACTGTATCCAGGAGTTGCCATGAAACACATGAAAGCCATCGGTATTGCCGTCTGCGGGCTGGCCATGCTTGCCGGAGCGGCGTTTGCAAAGGAAGATTTCCCCAACGAGTGGTACGGAGCCGGCGGCGCCGTCGACGACTACGCGCTGGTTTCGCGCGAAAACGAACCCGGCTTCTCCTACACGCCCTCCCCCGAGCAGTGGCGCGACCGCAACATCTACCAGCTGTTCACCGACCGCTTCGCGACCGACGGCAACATCCGCGTCCAGAGCTACCGTCCGACCTGGGACTGCGAGTACTCGGGCGACGGCCTCAACCGCCAGTTCCCCTTCAACCGCAACTACCACCACGGCGGCAGCTGGAAAGGCCTCCAGTACCAGATCCCCTACCTCCAGGGCATGGGCGTCACCGCCGTCTGGATCAGCGGCGTCCAGCAGAACGACCAGTCCGCCACGGACAACCGCTGGACCCCGTACCACCAGTACCACGTGGACAACTTCTTCCGTTGCGACCCCGCCATGGGCACTTTCCAGGACCTCAAGGACCTGATCGACGCCCTGCACGCGGCCGGCATCGCCGTCATCCTCGACGTCGCCCCGAACCACATGTGCGACAAGAACGGCCGCTATGACAAGGAAACCGACAAGCAGTTCTCCTGGAGCGAGGACGGCCGCCGCTGGTGGAACGACAACAACAAGCACTGCGTGCCTTTCGACAACCTCGACCGCTTCCACGTCAACGGCACCATCAACAACTGGGACCAGTCCCCCGAAAACCTGATCGGCCAGTTCAAGGGCACGGACGACCTCAAGCAGGAAGACCCGACCACCTCCGACATCCTCTACAAGGCCTTCAAGAACTTGATTGACGCGACGGACTGCGACGGCTTCCGCGTGGACGCCATCAAGCACATCCCCTACGACTGGTGCCAGGGCTGGGCCAAGGCCATGCGCGAGCACGCGGCCTGGCGCGGGAAGAAGAACTTCCTGATGTTCGGCGAACTCTTCAGCTACGACCACAACGCCCTCTCCAGCTGGTGCAACGACTCCAGCAAGGGCTTCAACTCCGCCCTCCTCTTCCCGCTCATGCAGGCGATGAACAATGCGTTCGGCAACGGCTACAGCACCTACCAGCTGGGCGAGGAAATGAACAAGATCCAGATGTACGGCGCCGGCAAGGAAAACGTCATCGCCTTCCTGGACAACCACGACGTCAACCGCTTCGCCCAGGCCTTCGCCCCGAACAACGCCGAGAACGCCAAGCGCATCATGGCCCCGGCCATGACCTTCCTCTACCTGGCGCCCCCCGTCCCGCTCCTCTACTACGGCACCGAGCACATGTTCGACCAGGGCGGCCACGGCAACGGCTCCAACCGTAGCTGGGACGACTCCAACGCGGATGACAGCGACTGGCAGCGCGAGTGCATGTTCGACCGCGGCTTCCAGCCCGGCAACGCCTCCGGCGACATGTTCCAGGACTGGGCCAAGGACCGCGGCCTCTACTACCACATCGCCTGGCTGAACAACCTGCGCAACCACTGCCGCGCCCTCCGCCGCGGCGGCTTCGAGCAGCGCTACTACTCCGGTGGCCAGGGCATCTACGCCTTCACCAAGTGGTACGACGACGAAATCGCGCTCGTGGTCCTCAACACCTCCGACTACGAGCAGGAAGCCGACATCTCCACGGGCGCCGACGGCGACTTCTACGAGAACGGCGACGGCGACAAGTACACCACCAGCGGCGGCAAGGTCCACGTCAAGCTCGCCGGCAAGGGCAGCAAGGTCCTCATCCGCAACTACAACCCCAACAACATCTCCGACGTCTTCCCCGACGGTGGCGGCGGCTCCACCGGCATGTGGATGGCCGGCACCTACGGCTGGCCGACCGAGAGCGCGACCACCGACGACACCATCTACATCAACACCGAAGCCGGTCCCGCGGACACGGTCAAGGAAATCGAGGTTTTCTACTACCTGAACCCGGTCATCGGTGGCGACTGGCCTACCAACGAGACGGGCTCCAGCGTGATGATGACCATCAACGCGGACTGGACCTCCCAGGCCGGCCACTGGTGGCACGCGGAAATCCCCGACAGCGTCATCACCGGCAGCGGCACGCTCCACTACTTCCTCTGCGCCCGCGACGAGCAGGGCAACGAAATCTTCGACAGCCGGAACGGCGCCAACTACCAGCTGACCATCAGCGAGCCCCCGGCGAGCATCGGCGCCAAGTTCCAGACCGTCTCGGCGAACCCCGTCGAGCCGGACGACGGCGGTAGCGTCACCATCACCGCGGCGATGAAGGCCGACGACGGGGCCGACGTCAGCGCCCTCTCCGTCACGATGGACTACGCCTTCGTGACCAAGTCCGTCGCCGGCAGCACCACCAGCGAATGGACCCACGTGACCCTCGCCAAGGGCGAAGCGCGCGACGGCATCGTCAACTTCACCCATGCCATCGCCAACCTCCCCGGCGGCAAATACCTCAACTACAAGCTCGAAGCCACCAACGGCGGCACCGACAAGATCCAGGCCAACGGCGGCAACGCCTACGAAACCAAGATCACCGGCAACGTCGCTGGCATCGCGGGCGTCTGCTGGCACTGCCCGACCAACCACGAGCCCTTCGAGGAGTTCGCCATGCGCACCCCCGTCACGCCGCAGGTCGGCTGGACGATGTACCTGCGCCTCGGCAACTACCAGGGCGAAGGCCCCGGCGGCAGCACCGAAAACGAACCCATGGACATGACCGGCGGCAAGCTCTACTACCGCTTCGGCGCCGGCGAAACCTGGGGCGACTGGCAGTCCGCCGCCCTCTCTTGGGAGCAGCGCGTCGAGCACAACAACTTCTGGGTCGGCACCTGCGACATCCCCTCGGGCCAGGCCGGGAAGTTCCTCCAGTACTACTTCGAGGTCGAGTACACCAACAGCGACGAACTTGCCACCACCTACCTCTACATGAACCCGGACAACTCCGGCATGTACATGCGCACCACCTCCGAAAAGGAAGCCAAGGAAACGCCCTTCGAGGTCGGCATCGCGGGCTCCCCGTCCGGCACCGAACCCGGCTTCATCTGGCACGGCGGCAACATCACCCGCAGCGCCGACAACGCCGTCCAGGTCTGGGCCAAGATCGGCTTCAAGCCCGACAACGGCGACGCCTGGGCCGACGAGGCCGTCATCCGCTACCGCATCGACATCAAGGAAGAAGGCGTCAAGCGCTCCGCCGGCGTCAAGGCCGTCAAGCGCTCCGCGGCCCGCTCCGCCAAGTCCTGGAAGGCCCTCACCAACCAGGTCACCATGACCATGCAGTCCCTCGTCGCCGACGCCTCCCCCAACGGTCAGGCCATGATGTGGATGGGCACCATCGCCGACGACCGCCTGCTCGACCCCAACGCCGTCCTCATCTACGAAGTCTACGCCCGCAACAGCAAGGGCAACGGCAACTGGAAGCAGGCCGAATACAACGCCGGAGACGGCTCCTGCACCTTCGAGTACCGCATGTTCTCCGACGGCTCCGGCGACCTTACCGTCGACGGCGTCTCCGCCGACTACACCACCAGCAAGTTCTTCATCGACGAAGCCAAGGGCGAAACCGTCACCGTCGAGGTCGAATACCACGCCCCGAACGACGCCACCGAAGTGGAAGTCTTCACCAACTTCGGCCGCCGCGACTACGCCGACGAGGATGCCAACGACGACGGCTGGCCGGACGGCATGATCCCGCCGGACCGCGACAGCGTCACCGCCGGCAACTGCGCCAACGGCTACTGGCAGGCCATCCCGATGACCCTGGGCCAGGGCGCCTACACCGCCGAACTCACCACCGGCAAGTGCGGCGTCTACCGCATCACCGCGCGCTACAAGCAGGACGGGAAGTGGGTGTACTACTCCGACAACCCGAACGGCACCGACCGCCGCGACCACGTCGTCGTCATCTCGCCGAAGAAGGCCATGGAGCAGACGATGTACGAACTCAACGTCCTCACCACCAAGGCCGCCGGCGCGAGCAACGACCAGGCCGGCAACTTCGAGGAACTCTCCGAGCGCATGAAGGCCTCCACCGAGACCGACCCCTACGGCGAATTCTCCATCGACTACCTCAACCGCCTCGGCGTCAACTGCCTGTGGTTCCAGCCGATCCACCCGAACCTCGGCTACGCCCGCGGCAACACCAACGCCTCCGGCGACCGCTACTACCCCGGCTCCCCGTACGCCACGAAGAACTACTTCTCCGTCAACTACGAGATGAGCAAGGACAAGGACGAGGCAAAGGCCGTCGCCGCCTTCACCAACTTCGTCCGCCTCTGCGACAAGGCCCAGAGCGACGCCGGCGGCACCAAGAACCTCAAGACCATCAACGTCATGCTCGACGGCGTGATGAACCACACCTCCTTCGACGCCGTCTACGGCGAAGGTATCACCCTCGCCCTCGCCGGCCTCAGCGCCAAGGCCAAGGCCGAAGTCACCGCCGCCCTCGGCGCCGGCTGGGACAACGTGACGCCCGCCGACACCATCCCCGCCACCACGCTCGGCATCCAGTGGTACTCCCACGTCGTCGACGACACCCACAACCAGGCCCAGCCCGCCTCCCGCTACGTCGACGTGGACAACAACGACATCGCCAACGCCCCCGAACGCTACGACTTCGGCAAGTGGAACGACGTCGCCGAACTCCTCTACGGCAACTACTCCACCATGGTCCGCTTCAACGACATGGAAGAGAAGTGGTACCAGGGCGACGACGGCAACTGGTACTCCTACTCCGAGCTCGGCCCCGAGACCTCCCGCATCTATTCCGAGGAAGACAAGTACTACTACGACGAGATGCTCCCGGCCACCAAGGTCCTCTGGAAGTACATGGCCTCCTATCCCGAATACTGGATCAAGAAGACCGGCCACGGCGACGCCAACACCTGGGACGACGCCGACGACCTCGGCATCGACGGCCTCCGTTGCGACTACGCCCAGGGCCTCCCCAACCAGTTCTGGGAGTACACCATCAACCGCACCCGCCACCTGAAGTGGAACTTCCTCTTCATGGCCGAGTCCCTCGACGGCGGCAAGGTCGGCTTCCGCTCCAACCGCCAGTTCGACATCCTCAACGAGAACATGGTCTTCCGCTTCACCCAGGACCACGTCTCCGACCCCGCCCAGCTCCAGAACGAGCTCGAAAAGCGCCGCGAAGCCTACGGCAACGGCCTCATCCTCCTCAACCTCACCTGCCATGACGAAGTCATCCCGTGGGGCGACCCGCAGGCCACCGCCTCCCGCTACGCCATGGTCTCCGCCTTCGACGGCGTCCCCATGATCTTCTACGGGCAGGAACAGGGCATCTCCACCTTCGACCTCAACGGCGGCGACAACCCCGAAGCGGCGAACAAGTGGAAAGGCTTCCTCAAGTTCGAGTCCAACTTCGGCAAGTGGATCCCGCACTTCAAGACTTGGAACAAGATGCTCGTCTGGGACGAGATGGTGTACTCCAACGGCACCGCCAACGCCTCCCGCGACCTGGCCGCCTTCTACGGGCGCATCAACCTCGCCCGCCAGAAATCCCCGGCCCTCCAGTCCCAGAACCGCTGGTTCCTCAACACCGACAAGGACGGCGTCTACAAGAAGAAGATCATGTTCTGCGGCAAGTGGGAAGAAGCCGGCGCCAACCCCAACGAGAAGGACTCCGTCTTCGCCGCCGTCGTCTTCCTGAACGACCAGATGGGCGAGAACAACGAGCTCAACGGCCACTGGGGCGAAGGCGCCTGGTACGACGTCTCGGCCTTCGCCGACAAGATGGGCATCGAGAACCGCGCCGACCGCTTCTACAACCTCGTCAACATCGCTTCGACGAGCACCAACTTCCTGTGGGAAGAAGCGCGCAGCGGCAAGGACATCCACGCCAACGGCATCTACGTCGGCTTCCAGGGCTCCTGGCGCTGGAACGAGCAGAAGCAGGAGCAGGAAGACATCCCCGCCTCCGAGTGGACCGACAACGGCAATGTCGTCCAGTACCTCAAGGTCTACGACGTCACTGGCGAAGTCCCGCCCGTCGCCCCCGACGGCCTGACCATCAACGACCCGTCCGACACCCTCGAAGTCGCCAACGCGACCGCCTCCTACGACGTAGAAGGCATGGCCGGCGACGACATCGTCGGCGACATCACCTGGACCAACGCCGCCACCGGTGCCCACGGCACTTTCGCCAAGTCCACCGTCTGGACCCAGTCGGTTGCCCTCGTCACCGGCGAAAACGTCATCACCGTCTCCGCCCAGTCCGCCGGCAGCAGCACCCAGACAATCGCCGAAGATAAATCCTCCAACGCCGCCTACACCGAAGGCCAGAGCTTCAACGGCCTCAACGGCGGCACCGGATTCGGTGCTTGGTCCGTCACCTTCGACGAAGGCAACGGCGGATGCTGGGCCAACGGAACCGGCTTCGGCATGTGGGTCGAGTCCGGCCACAACACCGCCGTCCGGCGCACCCTGCCGCGGGCCTTGAAGAAGGGAGATGTCTTCAGCATCGACTTCATCAACTCCGACGTGGCCAATGGCGGCGGATGCGGCTTCGGCCTCTGCTCCGCGAGCGACGACGATGCCGGCTTCCGTATCTGGTACAACGGCGGCTCCGAGGGTGACGAGAACCACTACGGAACCACGGCCGGGCCGACCACATTCGGCTGGACCAACGCGGGGTTGCATATCGAGGTCACCATGAGCAGTGACACCGCCTACACCGCTGTTGTCAGCATCATCGGTACCACTACCTCCTGCACCCTCACGGGATCGTTCTCCGGAGCCTGCGACCGGTTCCGTGTCTGGAACTGGAACAACCACAATGACCTGTATGTCAACAACCCGAAGGTTGTCGAAACCACCTCCGGAACCGGCGAAACCGTCAGCGACAGCGTGACCATCATCGTGGCCGACGCCGACAAGGATGCCCCCGTGATTACCGTCGCGGAGGTTCCCGAGACCGCCCAGATGGGCACCACCGTCCGCTTCAAGGTGACGGCGGCTGGCGACGGCAACCCGACGGTCAAGGTCAACAGCGCCACCTTCGGCGGCAAGGCCTACAGTGGCTACACCTACTCGGCCGGCAGCGGCTACCTGGTGTTCACCCCCGGCGAAATCGGCGACTACGTCTTCGATTTCCTGGCGACCAACACCTCCGCCGACGGCAAGAGCGCCAACAAGACCGTCACCGTGACGGTTGTCGACAACGCCCCGACGATCACCGTCGAATCCGTGGGTGCGATCACCGTCGGCTCCGACGGCAAGATCCACGTCGAACTCACGACCGACAGCGGCGCCCTCGAATCCGTCCCCGTCTGGGTCTCCCAGGGCTTCGTGAATGGCGACTGGGGCTGGTACGAGTACGGCACCGCGAGCATCAACGCGGACGGCGAAGTCGAGCTCGACCTCTCCCTCACGGCCGACACCCTGATGATCTCCATCGGCAAGCCCAGCTACCTCAAGTAGTCACCCGGCTTCCCCGCAACCCGGCGACCGCCCACCCGGTCGCCGGGTTTTTTTCGTGCCATGGAGTTGTCAGGCGTGAAACTTCCCGTTTGATCGGCAGGGCCCGACCTCCGGGCGGGCCGGGCTTGTTCCAAAGGCGTGTACGGGCCGCCCGGAGGTCGGCCCCTACCACGCCGATGCACGGGAAATCGGAAGGTTTTCGCCTGACAACTCCCATGCGGTCGTGCTCCACCCGATCTGCGCTCTGCACCCCGAATTGTTGCCCGTGGGGTAGGGCGGGCAGTCCCCTGCCCGCCGGTCCACGGGATTCCCCTGCGACGCAACCCGGGCCGCGCGGCCGCACCGGTGCGTCCCCCATGCGCCGCCGTTGCTTCAGTCCCTTCCCTCCCGCGCGACCTCAACGGAAAAGCCGACAAGGTGAACCATGCGTGAGATTACAGAAAAACACCAGGAAATGAGCGGATTTCAGACATCCTGTCCTCCATGAACAATCCAGGGGCCGCGGTTTCCGTACGGGGCCCGCGCGGGGAAAGCGCTGGACGGGAGGGGGCCGTTCCGATATATAGGAACGCCATTGCGCCGCCCGGCGGCGCGCACGAAAGGATCATGCACATGAAAATCGGTTTGGCATCGGACCACGGCGGCTTCGAGATGAAGCAACGCCTCAAGGAACTGCTCTCCGCCCGTCCCGGCACGGACGTCACGGACTTCGGCACCTACAGCCGCGAATCCGTCGACTACCCCGACTTCGCCGTCGAGGTCGCCCGCCGCGTATCGGACGGCCAGCTCGACCAGGGCGTGCTCGTATGCACGACCGGCGTCGGCATGAGCATGGCCGCCAACAAGTTCCCGAAGGTCCGCGCCGCGCTCGTCTTCAACGCCAAGATGGCCCGCATGGCCCGCGAGCACAACAACGCCAACATCCTGGTCCTCGGCCAGTCCATCGTCCCCATGGAAGACCTCGAGGGCATCCTCGAGCAGTGGTTCTCGGCGGTCTTCGAGCCGGGCAGCCGCCACGACCGGCGCGTCCAGAAGATCGACGCGTGCGCGGCGCGCGTGACGGAGCCGGTGTCGGTGCGGGAGAAGGACTTCGAAATCTACTCCGCCCTCCGGAACGAGGCGCGCCGCCAGCGGGAGAACATCGAGCTGATCGCCTCCGAGAACTACGTCTCCCGCGCCGTCCGCGAGGCCCAGGGCTCGCTGATGACCAACAAGTACGCCGAAGGCCTCCCCGGCAAGCGCTACTACAACGGCTGCGAGTTCGTGGACGACGCCGAGCGCCTCGCCATCGAGCGCGCCAAGGCGCTGTTCGGGGCCGAGCACGCGAACGTCCAGCCGCACAGCGGGTCCGGGGCCAACATGGCGGTGTACTTCTCCGTCCTGCAGCCGGGCGACACTATCCTGTCGATGAGCCTCGACCACGGCGGGCACCTCTCGCACGGGCACAAGCTGAACTTCTCGGGCCGCTTCTTCAACATCGTGCCCTACGGCGTCAACCCCGAGACCGAGCGCATCGACTACGACGACCTCGAGCGCCTCGCCCGCGAACACAAGCCGCGCATGATCGTCGCCGGCGCCAGCGCGTACTCGCGCATCATCGACTTCAAGCGCTTCCGGGCCATCGCCGACTCCGTGGGCGCCTACCTGACCGTCGACATGGCGCACATCGCCGGACTGGTCGCCACGGGGTTCCATCCGAGCCCGGTGCCGTACGCCGACTTCGTGACGACGACGACCCACAAGACCCTGCGCGGCCCGCGCGGCGGCCTGGTCCTCTGCAAGGAAGCCTACGCCAAGGAACTCGACAAGACGGTGTTCCCGGGCCTCCAGGGCGGCCCGCTGATGCACGTGATCGCGGCGAAGGCCGTATGCTTCCAGGAAGCGCTCCAGCCCGCGTTCAAGGAATACGCGCGGCAGATCGTCGCCAACGCCCAGACCCTCGCGGCCGAGCTCGAAAAGGCGGGCCTGCGCATCGTCTCCGGCGGCACCGACAACCACCTCATGCTCGCCGACCTCACCCCGCTCGGCGTCACCGGCAAGGACGTCGCCACGGCGCTCGACAAGGCGCTCATCACGGTCAACAAGAACGCGATCCCCTTCGACAAGCTCAAACCCTTCATCGCCTCCGGCATCCGCATCGGCACCCCGGCCGTCACGACCCGCGGCATGAAGGAGCCCGAGATGGTACAGATCGCCAAGTGGATCGGCGAAATCGCCCACCATCCCGACAACGAAAAAGCCATCGACCGCATCCGCGCCGAAGTCCTCGAGCTCACCGCCAGGTTCCCGGTGCCCTGAGCGGAGGACCGACTTTTTCCCCCCCACGGCCCGCGCCTCCCGGCGCGGGCTTTGCCGTACCCTCGCGCCCCGGACGGTGGACGGACTTCATGCTGCCGGAATGGCGGAAAACCGTTGGAAATTCAAGGATTTTCCATGATCTCGCATGGACGGCGGCCCTTCCGGGCATGCGGCTTCCGGCCGAGTCCGTGCGGCGGGAAAAATCCGCGAAGAAGCGCGGAAAAGGCTTTGCAAGCGCGCGCGCGCGGCGTAGAGTCGGCGACAGCAGAAAGAAACGCGGGCGATGAACGCCCAACGGAGGTACAGACATGAGCAGCCACATCACCCAGATCGTCAAACGCAACGGCACGGTCGTCCCCTACGACCGCGGGCGCATCGCCACCGCCATCTTCAAGGCCGCCAGCGCCGTCGGCGGCTCCAACTACGACGAAGCCGACCGCCTCGCGGTCCTCGTCGAGGAGAAGCTCGGCGCCCAGTACGGCCCCGGCTCCACGCCTTCCGTCGAGGAAATCCAGGACATCGTCGAGGAGACCCTCATCCACGCCGGCCACGCCACCACCGCCCGCGCCTACATCCGCTACCGCCAGGAACGCGCCATGGCCCGCACCCAGCGCGCCTACAAGTTCGAGGCCACCGACAACATCCCCTACAAGAAGATCTACGAAGTCCTCCGCTGGAACATGGACCACGGCTGCGAGACCGTCGAAGGCATCAACAAGATCATCGCCGACGGCCGCTTCCCCGAGCTCGTCGCCGCCTGCGAAGACCGCTACGACAAGGAAGTCAAGGCCGGCGCCCAGCTGATCATCGACCGCCTGCCCGAGGTGCGCATGGTCATCATCGCGGGTCCCAGCTCCTCCAGCAAGACCACCACCACCATCAAGGTCAGCGAGAAGCTCGCCGAGGCCGGCATGGAGTTCAAGGCCATCAACCTCGACCACTACTTCTTCAACCTCGAGCAGCATCCCAAGGACGAGTTCGGCGACTACGACTACGAGACCCCTTACGCCCTCGACCTCAAGCTCATCGACGAGCACATCGCCGCCCTCCTCGAAGGCAAGACCATCAAGACCCCGCACTACGACTTCAAGACCGGCCAGCGCGAACTCAACGTCCACGAGCTCAGCCTCGCGCCGAACCAGATCCTGCTGCTGGACTCCCTGCACGGCCTCTTCGGCGAGATGACCAAGTCCACGCCGGACTCCAAGAAATTCAAACTCTACATCGAGACGCTCGGCCAGGTCCAGAACAAGGAAGGCATGTTCATGCGCTGGGCGGACAACCGCCTGCTGCGCCGCATGATCCGCGACAGCTGGCACCGGAACCTCCAGCCCGAGCAGACGCTGACCCACTGGCACTACGTCCGCCGCAGCGAACTGCGCAACATCATTCCGTTCATCGGCACGGTGGACTACCTGGTGAACAGCGCGGTCCCGTTCGAGCTGCCGGTGCTCAAGGCGCGGCTCTTCAAGTACTTCCCGCCGGCGATCGAGAAGTTCAAGGAAGACCCCAAGCGCCAGGACGCCTACGTCCGCGCCAAGCGCGTCTACGACACCCTCAAGGACCTCACCCCCATGGAAGACGACAGCGCCATCGGCCCCAAGTCCCTCATCCGCGAATTCATCGGCGGCAGCGAATACGAGTACTGACCGCTTCCGGAAAAATGGGAAACAAAAAGAACAAAGGGATGACAAAATTTTTGGACAAAAGAGCGCTTCGCGCTTTCCAAAAACCTGTCCCCTGCGGGCTTTTTGTTTCCCTGTGAGGGGGCGTGGAGGTCCGGGATGGTCGATTTGGAGTGCCTGAAGGCGCATGTGTTCGACGTGGTGGGGGCGCTCCGTGCCGTGAGGGACGAACTCGGACCGGGTCTGAACGAGTACTGCTACCAGGAAGGTTTCGCCATCGAACTGGAACGGCTGGGAATCCCGTTCGAGAGGGAAAAGACCTTCCATCCCACCTACAAGGGCGTCGCCATGTCCGCGGCCTACCGTCTCGACTTTCTCTGCAAAGGGGACATCGTCGTCGAATGCAAGGCCGTTCCCGAACTGAATGCGACCCTCCGCGCGCAACTCTTCAACTACATGCGGCTCTTGAAAACCCCTTGTGGAATCATCGTCAATTTCTACCCGAAGTTCTACAAGCTCGAACGCTATTTCTTCGACTCTGAAACCCGGGAACTGCTGACGGTGGAAGGCAAGCCCATGTGGTAAGGGTGATTTGTCATCCTTGTAAATTTGTTTCTTGTTTTGTTCATTTTGTTTCCTGAAAAAACGCAAACGGAAAACGACTGTGACAGCGAATGAAAAATCGAAGTGGTGGAAAGCCTCCCTCGCCGGGTGGCTGGTGGCGTTGCCTTTGTGCGTCTTTTGCCTGTTCAACCACGACGTGTGGAGGCCGGCGGAGGCGCGCGAGGCGGCCATCGCCCGCGAGATGATCGAGGGCGGCGACTGGACCGCCACGCACCTCAACGGCGACATCTTTCTCGAAAAGCCCCCCCTCTACACCTGGACCCTCGCCGCGTCCTTCAAGGCCTTCGGCTACAAGGACTGGGCCGCCCGCGTCCCCGTCCTCTTCTTCACCCTGGCCACCCTCGCGCTGCTCCCCGCCCTCGCCCGCCGCAAGCTCGGACCGTGGGGCATGGGCGCGGCCGTCCCCATCCTCGCCTCGATGGCACTCTTCATCGAAGTCAACCACGGCGCGATGATCGACAACGGCATGATGTTCTTCACGACCCTCGCCATGCTCGCCTTCGACCGCATGGACGAAGCCGCCGACGGAAAGCGCCGCGCCTTCGCCGCCTGGTCCGCCCTCTTCTGGGCCGCCTGCGGCGGCGCCTTCCTTTGCAAGGGCGGAATCGGTCTCCTGCTGATCGGCTCCGGCGCCGCCATCTACGTCCTCGCGCGCCGCCGCTGGAAGCTCGTGTTCTCCTGGCACTGGCTCGTGGGCGCCGCGATGCTGGCGCTCGTCGTCGGCCCGTGGCTCTGGGCGCTCTGGAACAAGGGCGGCGCCGAATCCTACCGCATCTTCTTCATCAAGAACCACTGGCAGCGCTTCACCGGAACCGAAGGCCCGACCGCCCCCTGGCACTACTACCTCCCGCAGGTCCTCGCCGCCTGCGCCCCGTGGACCCTCCTCGCGCCCTTCGGCGTGGCCGAACTCGTCCGCCGCTCCCGCTCCGGCGACGACGCCGCCCGCCGCGGCGGCCTCCTGTGGCTCTGCTGGGCCGTCGGCATGTTCCTCCTCCTGAGCATCTCCAGCGGCAAGGACAACCAGTACCTGCTCCCCATGCTCCCGCCCGTCGCCCTCGCCTGCGCCGCCTGGGTCGACCGCTACGCCCGCGACGGCGAAGCCCCCGCCCGCGCCGGACGCATCTGCTTCGGCCTGATCGCCGCCTTCTGGTGCCTCGCCGCGATGGCGGCCCCGTGGGTGCCCGCGTTCACCATGAAGGAGTGGTCCCTGGCCCTCGACGCCGGCGGGTTCATCATCGGCGCCGGCTTCACCGCCGCCCTCCTCCAAAAGACCGTCGAAGGCGACCGCCGCGGCATCCTCTGGGCGTTCGCCGGGGTGCTCGTCTGGTGCGGCTTCGGCCTCAACTGGCTCGAAGGCCCGCTCAACCAGTCCAAATCCAGCGTCCCGCTCGTCGAGATGCTCCGCGCGAACCTCCCCGAAGGCGCCGAACTCGTCGGCTGGGGCCTCAACGAGAACTCCGAAGGCGCGCTCATCTTCTACGGCTACAAGCCCGGCCGCGCCTTCGGCAACCCCGTCGAACTCGTCGAGCGCGCCCGTGCCGGCGACAACCTGGCCCTGCTCGTCTGCGCCGGCCGCGACGCGAAAACCTTCCCCGAATGGATGCACGGCAACCCCGACTGGCGCCCCCTCCGCATCAAGCGCATCAACAAGCGCTTTTACGCCTTGCTCCGTCCCGTCGTCCCCGCCCCCGACGCATCCGGACCGTAGAGCGGGGGCGGTGCATCTCCCGTCTTTTCCCGGCGGTGAAGGGCGCATCTCCAGTTTGTGCATCCTCCTCGACGGTTGATGCCCCCTGATTGAATGGCAAGGCCTCGGGTGGGGCGAGCCGTCCCCGGCGAGCCGGTGTGGAAGGGGGCAGGAGGTTTGGAAAACCGGCAAGAACGGCTCGGCGGGGACGCCTCGCCCCACCATGCGCTCCGCGCGGGAATATGCAAACTTTCATTGGTCCGTCCCTTGCACAAACAGAGATGCGCCCGGCGGTGAAAAAAAGCGGAATCGGGCCTTGACAGGGGGAGGGGGGCGTGGTACAACACGGGCAACGTCTGAGGATTTGGGGGGTTAGCTCAGTTGGTAGAGCGCCTGAATGGCATTCAGGAGGTCGGGAGTTCGAACCTCCTACCCTCCACCAAATCCGACGACGACGGAAAGGCCGTGCGGGTGACCGCGCGGTTTTTTGTTGCCCGCGGCGCGCGGGGCGAGGGGAAATCAGTCCGGGATGAAGAGCTTCTGGCCGACGAAGATGGTGTTGGCGTTCTTCAGGCCGTTGGCCTTGATGAGTTCGTCGGTCTTCTTGTTGTAGGCCTGGGCGATGGTGGAGAGGGTGTCGCCGGGCTGGACGACGTGTTCGATGCCGGTCTGCCGGGCCGACGTCCTGGTGGACGTGGCGGCGGGGGCGGACTTCTTGACGATCTCGGCGACCTTCCGGGAGATGTCGTCGTAGATGGCGCGCTTGTCGGCGGCGCGGGCGGCGTCGAGTTCGTGGACCTGCCGCTGGAGGGCTTCGATCTGTTCGCGCAGCACGGCGATGTCTGCGGGCGTGGCGGCGGCGGGGCGGTTGGCTTCGGCGGAGTAGAGGTTCCGCTGGATGTCGCCGTACTGGGCCTCGGAGGCCTGGAGGCGGTCGTTCATGCGGCGCATTTCGTCGCGCAGGTACTGGACTTCGGCCTTGGTGGCCGGCGGCGGCTCGTTGGCGTCGGGCACCATCACGCACCCGCCGGCGGCGGCCAGCAGCAGGACCAGGGAAAGGGAGAACGGACGGGCTGTCGGGAAAGTCGTTTTCATGCCGCCGGACTCTAGAGGTTTCCCCCGCCGGGTGCAAGCGGGAAGAGGCGGGCGGATGTTTCCCGGGAAACGCCGCTGGGCACGATTCCGCTCCGGAGCCCGGCCCCTGCCTGCCAGCGGAGCGCCGTCGCCACGCACCCGACAGCCCTCGTGCGCAGAGCGGGTTGCGGAAGCGTGCTGGCCGCGGCTCATTGCGCCGTGACCGTTTCCACCGCGGACGCGCAGAAGCGCGTCCCTCCCCGCGGAGAGCGCACGGGGTTCCGCGCGACCTTGTGGTTGGGAACGTCTGGGACGCCACAGAAAAGTCGTCTTCGCAAGGTCCTGCCGCAGGGGCTCCCGGCCCTGGCGGCCACGCGGTTGCCCCGTTGCGTTGCGCCCCAGACCGCTCTGACACCCCACTCGCGATATCAAGGAAAACCCCTGCTTCCCCGCCATTTTCCACCCATTCTCCCCTGCATGAACGCACTCTCCATCCCCCTCCTCCTCCGCCGGCATATTTTTTCGCGGAAAGCCGCGGAAAAGTTTTGCCATGCGCGGGCGGGCATGGTTGAATGCACGGGAATCCCCGGAAGGGGAACCCATCCAAGGAGTTTGACGATGAAGAAACTGATGGTCCTGCTGGCCGCCCTCGTGGCGGGCGTCACCCTGCTGTCAACCCCGGTCCGCGCGGCCGACGGCGACGCGGTGCTGCTGGTGGCGCCGGCGCGCTACACCGTGATGCAGGTGGCGTTCGATCTGGCCCGCCGCTATCCGACCGTGCTCGTGAGCTACCAGAGCGCCGACCCCAATCCGCGCCTGCACGTCTGGAACGGCTACGAATGGATGCCGCTGCAGCCGGACGACTACCGGAGCGGGGCCTTCCTGCAGACCTTCCCCTCGCGCACGCTGCTGCTGGGCGACGACTCCCTGCTGCCGGCGAGCCTGCGCGACGTCTCGGCGTGGTGCCCGGAGACGAAGCAGTTCCCGGACCTGGAAACGCCGGCGCTGGTGAACGCGATCGGGCAGTACATCCCCTTCACGCCATCCGACTGGCGCTGGTTCGCGGGCCGCTACAACCTGACGCTGGCGGACACCTCCGCCGCGAAGCGGCAGCAGCTCGCCTCGGAAAGCTATTACGACAGCACCGCGCCGGTGAAGGATCCCTCGCCGGGCTTCTTCAAGTACTTCACCCGCTCCCGCCGTTCCCGCGCCAGCGCGGCCGACGCGCCCATCGAGCCGGTCGAGCCGGCCCCCGGCGAAGTGATCACGCTCGACAGCGCGGCGGACCCCGTCCCCGCGAACTGACCGCACCGGGCGACCTCCGGCCATGACCCGCCGCCGTACCCTTCTCTTCTCCGCCGCCGTCCTCCTGCTGGCCGCGGGCCTGCTGGGCGGATGCGTCCACGAGGAACTGCTGCCCGTGCGCGAGACGACGCTGACCGTCGCCTGCGCCGCCGGCGAAGTGACGCTGGCGTGGACCGGCCAGCGCGGCACGTACTACAGCGTGATGTATTCCCCGACCAACGGCACCCGCGCCCGCTGGCAGCCGTTGCCGGACGCGGTGAACATCCAGGTCGCGGCCGACGGCGAACGCGTGATCGTGAAGGACCGCATCCCGGCCTCCACCGAGCGCTACTACCGCCTCGTGCAGGGACCGCGCCCGGTCCAGTCCGCCGCCTATTGAGACGGGCGGCGCCGTGGCAGCCCTCCGGGCGCAGTGACGAGAGACGAGTGACGAGTGACGAGATGCGGTGCGCCCTGCGGGCGCGGCATGTCCCCTCGTTGGCGCGGCAAGATGCCGCACCCCCGGAAGTACCGCAGCACTTGTGGATGAAGTTCCGCGCCACTGACAAGTGACGAGTGAGGGGTGCGCCCTGCGGGCGGAGGAATTGCGGGAGGGAGGCGGGAGGGGGTGGCGCGGTTCAAGAAAGAGGATATCCGCTCCAAGGCATGGAAACTCCGATTTGTCCGATGCCTCCGCTAACGCTCCGGCGATGCGTTCCAAGCGCTTCTGCAACTGCACTTCAATGTGCGCAGCGACGGGGCGGGGCGGGGGAGGGGCATCCGCGCATTCTCGGTTGCCGGATGGCACGCACCGTCCGCTCGGCGGCGAGGTGACTCGCCGCCCTACCCGCGCTTTCGCGCAAGGGATGTGCTGTCCGGGAAACGGTAGGGCGGGCAGTCCCCTGCCCGCCGGACGCAGGGGAATCCAATGGAACGTGAATCGGTCCGCGCGGATGCGGCATCCCCGCGCATGCCTCCGTCACACGGGGGCGAGGCCCTGGTTCATCCGGAGGACGGGGAGGAGGATGGCCAGGGCGATGAAGGCGACGAAGAGGCCGACGGCGAGGGTCAGGGCGATTTCGAGGAGCATCATGCCACGGGAGGTGCGGCGTTCCCAGGAGCGCTGGAGGCGGCCGGCGGCGGTGTCGAGGAGTCCGGGAAGGTTGCCGGACGTCTCGCCGGCGCGCACCCACGAGGCGAGGGACGGGTCGAGGGCGCGGATGCCGCGGACGGCTTCGACCAGCGGCTTGCCCTGCGCCAGGGCCGCGGCTTCGCGGTCGGCGGCGTCGGCCAGCCAGGGGCTGCCGGAGGCGCGTCCGGCCAGGGGCAGGGCGTCGACGAGGCCGACGCCGCGCGCGAGGAGGAGGGACCAGGTGCGGACGAAGCGCAGGCTGGCGAGTTCGCGCCAGGCGGGGCCCGCGGCGGGTAGGGCATAGAAACGGCGGTCGAGGCGGATGCGGAAGGCGGAATCGGTGCGGCGGCGACGGCGGGCGGCGGCGGCGGTGACGACGGCCCCGGCGAGGAGGAGGGCGAGGAGGATGCCCGCGATGCGCCCGCCGCCGAGGAGGATGCGGGTGACGAGCGGTATGGGCAGGTCGGCCTCGGCGAGCACGCGCTGCATGGCGGGCAGGAGGAAGAGGAGGACGCCGGTGCCGAGGAGGAGGGCGAGGCCGACGACGATGCAGGGGTAGGCGAGGGCGGAGCGGAGTTTTTCGGCGAGGCGTTCCTGTTCTTCGAGGAAGCCGGCGAGGCGGTCGAGGGCCTGGCCCATGCCGCCGGTGCGTTCGCCGGCTTCGGCGATGGCGCGCTCGAAGGGGGTGACGCGCGGGGAGGCGTCGGCAAGGGCGGCGGAGAGGGGGCGGCCTTCGCGCACGGCGTCGCGCACGGCGGCGAGGATGATGCGGGAGGGGCCGGAGCCGGGGGCCTCCAGCACGATTTCGAGGGCGGGGACGAGGGCGACGCCGGCGTCGAGCAGGGCCGCGAGTTCGCGGTAGAGCATGGTGCGGACGGCGACGGGGAAGGCGGGGGCGCGTCCGGCTCGGCGTCCGGCGGCGGCGGCGCGGTCGGCCGCCGGGCGCACCCAGTCGGACAGGATGCCGCGCGCCGCAAGCCGGGCGCGGGCGTCCTTGGGGCCGTCGGCTTCGAGGAGGCCGCGCGCGGGGCGCCCGTCGGTGTCGTAGCCTTTGTACTCGAAGGTGGTCATCGGCGGGCTCCCGCCGCGCCGCGCGCTCAGGCGCGGTAGAAGGCGGCGATGGCGTCGACGACGGCCGCGGCCATCTCGTCGGTCAGCTCGGGGTAGATGGGCAGCGCGAGGGTTTCCTTGGCCGCGAGTTCGCTCTCGGGGAAGTCGCCTTCCTTGTGGCCCAGCGAGGCGAAGCATTCCTGGAGGTGGAGCGGGACGGGGTAGTAGATGGCGCAGCCGATGCCGTGCTCGTGGAGGTACGCTTCGAGGGCGTCGCGGCGGCGGGCTCGGACGATGTACTGGTTGTAGATGTGCCGGTTGCCGGGCGCGGGCGGCGCGGGCAGGCGGATGTCGCCGCTGGCCAGCAGCCCGGAGGCCTCGAAGAGGCGGGCGTAGCGGGCGGCGTTGGCTTGGCGCGCCGCGGACCAGGAGTCGAGGTGCGGGAGCTTGATGGAGACGACCGCCGCCTGGAGGGCGTCGAGGCGGAAGTTGCCGCCGACGGCGTGGTGGTAGTAGCGGGGGGCCATGCCGTGGTTGCGGAAGATTTCCAGGCGGTCGGCCTTCGCGGCGTCGTTGGTGGTGACGAGCCCGCCGTCGCCGAAGCAGCCGAGGTTCTTGGAGGGGAAGAAGGAGAAGCAGCCGTAGTCGCCCATGCTGCCGGCGCGGCGGCCCTGCCATTCGGCGCCGATGGCCTGGCAGGCGTCCTCGATGACGAGGAGGTTGTGGCGCTTGGCGATGGCGCAGATGGCGTCCATGTCGGCGCACTGGCCGTAGAGGTGGACGGGGATGATGGCCTTGGTGCGCGGCGTGACGCGGGCTTCGACGAGCGCGGGGTCGATGTTGTAGGTCGCCGGGTCGATGTCGGCGAAGACCGGCGTCGCGCCGACGCGGGCGATGGCGCCGACGGTCGCGAAGAAGGTGTAGGGCGTCGTGATCACTTCGTCGCCGGGGCCGATGCCTTCCGCCATCAGGCTGATGATCAGCGCGTCGGAGCCGGACGAGACGCCGACGGCGCGGGCGGTCTGGCAATAGGCGGCGAGCTTTTCCTCGCATTCCTTGACGCGGGGGCCCAGGATGAAGCCCTGCGAGGCGCAAATCTCCAGCAGCACCGGCTCGATCTCGGCGCGGAGGGTCTCGTACTGCGGTTTCAGGTCCAGCAACGGAACGTTCATGGGCTTCTCCTTTGGGGATGGGTTTCGATGATTTCCCGCAAGCATAAGGCAGGACGGGGGAAAAGGCACGCTTTTTCGCGGGGGAGGAACGGGCGGGGGTGGCAGGACGGAATCGTGGCTTTGGAGGGGGCCGGCGGAAACCTTGGTTCTTCGTGGACTTTGGAGCAGTTGAAAAAATCATGTGTCCGCATGGGGAGGAAGGAGAAAAACCGATTTGTCTCTCGCAGAGGCGCAGAGAGGCAGAGGGCTTGGGGAGGGGATATCAGCACAAAAGAACAGAAAGGACATGTAGGATGGCCCTTCTTCAACCCAACGTGCACAACGCCGTGATGGGCCGGTCGAAACCGGCCCATCACGGCGTTGTGCACACTTTGAAGGGAAAGGAAACAGAAAAGATGCATATCTACCATGTTTCTCCATGCGCTTTTTGTCCTTTTGTGCTTTCTGTCTCCTCGCCTGGCCTCCGAGCTGCCGCCTGAGCCCCTCCAGCCTCTCTGCGTGACAAATCGGAGTTTTTCCGCCCACATTATCGCTCTAGTGGCACCGTCTCCCGAATTCCGCGAATGCAAGGATCAAGGAAGGTGCCAGGATCCGCCCCCCTCCGAGAGGGGGGGCGCGGCCATGAATGGGATGTCCATGCATGGAAGAAGGAAAGCGGCAGGGGCCGCGACGGGGGGAGTACTGCGCGCGGCCGTCGCGGCAAGCACGACTCCGCACCGGCAACGAACGAATCAAGAATTTTGCGGATGGACCCAGTGGACGCATGCATCGACGGCCTCCCGCAGTACTCCTCCCGCCGCCCTTTCCATTTGCTCCGAAGGCCCAATTCCGTTGGAAATCCTTCCACCGGGCGGCACCCCCCTCTCGGAGGGGGGGCGAATGCTTGCGCGCACCCCATGCCCTGAATACGGCCCCATCGTCCCAGACCCATCGTCACGATCCACTGGCATCTCTGAAGAACCAGTGTCGTTCATGGTGAATGGAATGGTGGAAAACCGATGGAAAACACAGTGTTCCCCGTAATCTCAAACAAGGTTCCGCAGGCGGCCGGGAGGGGGGGGCCGCCGCTTGGGCCCCGCTCTCAAACGACTGGATTCCGGCCGGGGGTTCGGGTAGAGTGGCGGGCGGATCGAACGACAAAGGAGTCCGCGATATGAGAATGCAGGGAAGACGGGAAAGCACCCACGTGCGGGATGTGCGGGGCAGCCGCACGAAGATGGCGGGCGGGCTCGGCCTCGGCGGGTTGCTGCTGGTGGCGCTCTTCGCGTACATGACGGGCGGGAATCCGCTCAACGCCGTCCTCAACGCCGTCGTGGAGGGCGGCGCCGGCGGTCCGGCCGCCGGACAGGGCGCCTCCTCCGGCGAGCCGTACGTCCCCACGCCGGAAGAACAGGAACTCGCGTCGTTCTCCAAGAAAATCCTCGCCGGCACCGAGGACGTCTGGACCGACATCTTCCGCGGGATGGGCCGCACCTACGAGCCGCCGGACCTGGTGCTGTTCACCGACGCCGTGCAGAGCGGCTGCGGCGGGGCGAGCAAGCAGACGGGGCCGTTCTACTGCTCGGCGGACCGCTGCCTCTACATCGACCTCTCCTTCTTCTCCAACATGCGCCGCGAACTGGGGGCGGACGGCGACTTCGCCTACGCCTACGTCATCGGCCACGAGGTCGGCCACCACGTCCAGCACCTGCTCGGCACGCTCGGCGACGCCCACAAGAAGATGGCCCGGATGGACAAGGAATCGGCCAACCGGGAGAGCGTGCGGATCGAGCTGCAGGCGGACTTCCTGGCCGGCGTCTGGGCCCACAACGACAACGCGCGCTTCGCCAGCCTGGAAGACGGCGACATCGAGGAAGCCATCCGCTGCGCCGAAGTCATCGGCGACGACTACCTCCAGAAGAAGGCCCGCGGCTACGCCCAGCCCGAAACCTTCACGCACGGCAAGAGTTCCTCCCGCATGAAGTGGTTCAAGAAGGGCCTGGCCACCGGCGACCTCCGGGACGGGGACACCTTCTCGGTGCCGTACGACTCGCTGTGAGCCGCCCCCCGCTCCCTCCCGCCGCCGCGGCGGTCCTCCGCGACCTGCGCGCGGCCGCCAGCAGGGAGAAGCGCGAAGTGCTCGCGCGTTTCTTCCGCACGGGGCCGGGCGAGTACGGGGAGGGCGACCGGTTCCTCGGGGTCATGGTCCCGCGGATCCGCGCCATCGCGAAGGCCCGCGCCGGCGCGCCGCCGGAGGCCGTGGACGCCTTGCTCGCTTCGCCCTGGCACGAAGCCCGTGAGTGCGCGCTCTTCCTGATGGTCGGCCGCTACGCGTACGCCGGCGCCCCGGAGCGCGACGCCCTCCACGCCCGCTATCTCGCCGCGGCCGCCGCCGGGCGGGTCGACAACTGGGACCTCGTGGATGCGACCGCGCCCACCCTCGTCGGCCTCCACCTGCTCGACCGGCCGCGCGGGCTGCTCGACGACCTGGCGCGCCGGCCGTCCCTCTGGGAGAACCGCATCGCCATCGTTTCCACGCTGGCCTTCATCCGGCGCGGCGATCTCGACGACGCCTTCCGCCTCTCGGACGCCCTCCTCGGCCACCCGCACGACCTGATCCACAAGGCCGTCGGATGGATGCTCCGCGAATGCGGCAAGCGCGACCCGGACCGCCTCCGCGCCTTCCTCGCCGCCCGCCGCGACGCGATGCCCCGCACGACCCTCCGCTACGCCATCGAGCGCTTCGACGCCCCCGAGCGCGCCCGCTGGCTCGCCCGGCATTGACGGCGGGGGGGGGCGTCCGCGCAACCCGGCAGCAAAGGCCCGCGGGCCGTACGCCCGGCGGCGAAGGGACTCGCCGCCCTGGAGCGGGTTAAGTTTTTCTGTAGCTTCCCAGACGTTTTCCCACCACAAGGTCGCGCGGAAGCGCGACCCTCCCGTTGCGCTCTCCACGGGGAGG
>CACXEY010000009.1 GCA_902766695.1 uncultured bacterium | reverse complement strand
GGCGAGGGCGAGCGCGGCTTCGTAGGGGGCGGCGTCGGCGGGTGGCGGCTCGCCGGGGAGGCCGGTGGCTTCCCATACGCGCACGGGGGTGCTGCGGCCGACGACGCGCAGGGCGCCGAGTTCGCGTCCGGGGAAGGCGCCGGCGGTGGCGGTCCAGGCGGACTCGGATACCATGAGGTAGGTGCCGAGGGCCTTGTTCGCGCCTTCGAGGCGGGAGGCGAGGTTCGCGGCGTCGCCGAAAATCGTGTAGTCGAAGCGCTGGCTGGAGCCCATGTTGCCGACGACGACGGGGCCGGTGTTGATGCCGATGCGCATCTTGAGAACGGCCCCGTAGCGCTCCGCCCACTCCGCCCGGCGCTCGGCCAGGCGGCGCTGGCAGCGGACGGCCGCCCGAACGGCCCGCACGGCGTGGTCGGGCTGCTCGACGGGGGCGCCCCAGAAGGCGATGATGGCGTCGCCTTCGTATTTGTCGAGGGTGCCGCCTTCGTCGAGGATGATGTCGGTCATGTCGGAGAGATAGTCGTTGAGCAGCCGCGTGAGTTCCTCGGGGGAGAGGCGTTCGGAAAAGGAGGAGAAGCCCTGGAGGTCGGAGAAGAAGATGGTCAGTTCGCGGCGCTCGCCGCCCAGGCGGAGGCGGTCGGGATGGCGGAGGATCTGGTCAATGACGGCGGGGCTGAGGTAGTGGCGGAAGGCGCCCTTGAGGAAGAGTTTCTGGCGGCCTTCGGCGATGTAGTTGAGCATGGCGCCGATGCCGAGCGCGGAGACGGACGCCGCCAGGGGCACCGCCATCGGCCACTCGAGGCCGGCGAAGCGCCAGAGGGCGAAGCCGGCGGCGAAAGGGAGCAGCGCGGAGACCGTCCAGACGGCGGCGCTTTCGAGGCCGTTGCGCGCGGCGGCGGTCGCGAGCGCGGCGAGGAGGGCGAGGAGGACGGTCCAGGCCCATCCGGCGGCGGCGGGGGGATTGCGGAGGAAGTCGCCGGCGAGCCAGTCGTCGATCAGCGTCGCGTGGAGTTCGCATCCGGGGGAGTCTCCGCCCATCGGCGTGCGGCGCAGGTCCTTGAGGCCGGGTGCGCTGAAGCCGACGACGACGTACTTGCCGCCGAACAGCGCCGCGCCGTCGGCGATGGGCGGCTCCAGGCCTTCGCGGAGGCAGAGTTCCGACTGGATGACAGCCGCGGCGGAATAGGCGGCGTGGACGCCGGAGGGACCGCGGAAGCGGAGGCGGGCGCACCCGTCGGCGTCGAGGGGAATCGGCGCGGAAGCGGTGCCGATGGAGAGGATGGAGCTGCTCTTCCGCCAGGGTTTTTCCCGCACTCCGACGAGGCGGGCGGCGGGTGGATTCGTCTCCCCGGCGAGGGCGCAGGCCATTCCGAGGGAGGGCAAGGGGTGGCCGTCGAAGGTGCGCATGGGGACGGAGCGGCGGAACACGCCGTCGCCGTCGGGACGGTCGCGGACGCTGGCCAGCCAGGCCGCCGAAGCCGCCAGGGCGTCCACCGGGAATACGGCGGAAGGGGAGTCGAGGGATGCGAAGCCGCCTTCGAGGTTCATCGGGTTCGCCTGCGCGGCGTCGGCGGGCCAGCGGTCGTTGCGGCCGGGCTGGGTTCCGGGGAACACGGCGGCGACGGCGTGGCCGTTTCGGGCGAGGGCGGCGGCGAGGGCGTCGTCGTCCTCGGGACCGTAGGAAGAGGGTTCGGTGAAGAGGATGTCGAGGGCGACGGCGCGGGCACCGCTTCGGGTGAGGTAATCGACGATGGCGGCGTACATTTCGCGCGGCCAGGGCCAGGGGAGGCCCTGCTCGGCCGAGGCCCAGTCGAGGCTGGCCTGGTCCACGAGGACGAGCTTCACGAGGTCGGTGGACGGGGCGGGCGTCGCCATCGCGCGGGCGCGCCAGTCGGAGAGGGTCCACTCCCAGTAGCGGGCCAGGCCCGACGATTCCAGCACCGCCGCCACCGCCACCGCCGCCACCGCGGCAAACAGGCTGCCCATCCATTTCTTCATGCCGCCTGTGATAGGCCAACCCCCTCCGCCCCGTCAAGGGCGAACGTGATTCCCGTTTGTGCAATCACGTGAAAACACCGGTTTTTTCCCCGCCTTTTACGCCATCCTGTCGTCCTTGATCCCCCTCTCTCCCCCCCCCACCCTCCGCGG
>CACXEY010000008.1 GCA_902766695.1 uncultured bacterium | reverse complement strand
GCTGGAGCTCAATGCGGGCCTCGGCATGGGCAACTCGAAGCGCAACGAGTACGACGCGGAGTGGGACCACGCGAGCCTCAAGGACGTGCAGGTGGGGGCGGCGCTGCCGTGGAACGTCGGGCCGGTCTGCATCTCGCCCTACGTGTACTGCACGGAGCAGGTGGAGCACGCGCTGCGGGAGGCGGCGGAGGATTCGGACCCGGACGGGCATTCGTTCCAGTGGTGCGCGGGGGTCTCGGTCGCGGCGTCGTTCTGACGCGCGGAAACGGAAACGGATAGAAAGGAGTGCGCAACATGCCTTTGGCCATGATGAAGATCGGGGACGAGGTGCGGGTGGAGTCGATCGCGGGGAACGACGGGACGCGCAAGCGCCTGGAGACGCTGGGGTTCGTCCCCGGCACGGCGGTGCGGGTGCTGCAGATCGCCGCGGGGAACATGATCCTCGCGGTGCACGAGAGCCGGATCGCGCTCGGCAAGGACGTCGCGATGCGCATCCGCGTGGAAGCGGCTTGAGCCGGGAGGTGTCGACATGGCCATCAAAATCGCGTTGGCGGGCAACCCGAACAGCGGCAAGACGACGCTGTTCAACGACCTGACGGGCAGCAACCAGTACGTCGGCAACTGGCCCGGCGTCACGGTCGAGAAGAAGGACGGCCCCCTCAAGGGCCACAAGGACGTCACCATCCAGGACCTCCCCGGCATCTACTCGCTCTCCCCCTACTCGCTGGAGGAGCGCGTCAGCCGCAAGTACCTGGTGGAGAACCGTCCGGACGCCATCCTGGACATCGTGGACGGCACGAACATCGAGCGCAACCTCCTGCTCACCACGCAGCTGGCGGAGCTGGGCATCCCGATGGTCGTCGCGGTCAACATGATGGACCTCGTGGACAAGGCCGGCGACAAGATCGATTTCGCCAAGCTCGGCAAGGCCCTCAACTGCAAGGTCACCGGCATCTCCGCCCGCGAGGGCGAGGGCTGCGACGAGGCCGCGCGGCTCGCGCTGGAATACGCGCAGGGCGGCCGCACGGGCGAGGTGCCGCACGTGTTCACCGGCGAGGTGGAGCACGCCATCGCGCACATCGAGGAGTCGATCCAGGGCAAGGTGCCGCAGGAGTCGATCCGGTGGTTCGCCATCAAGATCTTCGAGCGCGACAAGGACGCCATCGCGGGGCTGGAGCTGGACCCGGAGTTGCTGGCGCACGTCGAGGAGCACATCAAGGACTGCGAGAAGGAGCTGGAGGACGACGCGGAGTCGATCATCACGGCGCAGCGCTACGCCTTCATCCAGAAGCTGATGGCGCGGTGCGTCACGAAGAACGAGTCGCTCCGCCGCAAGGTCCGCATGAGCGACAAGATCGACCGCGTCCTCACGCACCGCATCCTGTCGATCCCCGCGTTCGTCGCGGCGCTGATGGCGATGTACTGGCTGGCGGTCTCGGACAACGGCCCGGGCACCGTCCTCACCGACTGGGCCAACGACGGCCTGCTCGGCGACTCGGGCTGGTTCCTGCCGTGGTCCGGGCACGATTCGGAAAAGGAAGGCTCCGCCTACGCCGGCATGTCGTGGGAAGACGCCTCCGACGCCTACGCGAAGCCGGCGGCCTCCATCGAGGCCTACGAAGCCGGCGGCGGGGAACCCGTCGAGGCGTGGCTCGAGGACGAAGAGACTGGCGAAATCCTCGAAGACGAAGACGGCAACCCCGAAAAGTGGACCGTCGACGCGGCCGCCTACGCCGCCGCCAAGGCCGTCGAAGAACCCGATCCGCACGACTTCGGCATCTGGATCCCCGGCGCCCAGGCCGTGCTGGGCGGATGGCTCGACCGCTGGGGCGTCGAAGAAGGCTCCATGGCGCGCGCCCTCGTCATCGACGGCATCGCGGGCGGCGTCTTCACCGTCCTCGGGTTCGTGCCTGTGATCGCGATCGTGTTCCTGTTCCTGTCGTTCCTGGAGGATTGCGGGTACATGGCGCGCGTGGCGTTCATCATGGACCGGCTCTTCCGCAGCTTCGGCCTCAGCGGCAAATCCTTCATCCCGATGCTCGTCGGCAAGGGGTGCGGCGTGCCGGCGGTGCTGGCGGCGCGGTCCATCGAGAACCAGCGCGACCAGCGGATGACCGTCATCCTGGCCACCTTCATCCCCTGCGGGGCCAAGACCGTGATCATCGCCATGTTCTCCGCCGTCTTCTTCCGCGAATGGTGGTGGGTGGCGGCGCTGATGGACCTGTTCGGCATCGCGATCATCATCCTCGGCGGCATCGCCCTCAAGAAGACGCGCGCGTTCGCCGGCGAGGCCGCGCCGTTCATCATGGAACTGCCCGCCTACCACATGCCGACCTTCCGCAACATCGTCATCCACACCTGGACGCGCGTGAAGGCCTACGCCATCAAGGCCGGCGTCGTCATCTTCCCCTGCTGCGTCGTGCTGACCCTGATGATGACCTTCGGCTGGCGGTTCCAGGTCGTGGACGACATCGCCGACTCCATCCTCGCGACCGTCGGCGGCTGGCTCGCGTGGCTGACCGCGCCGCTGGGCTTCGGCACGTGGCAGGGCGCCGCGGCGAGCCTGAGCGCCGAGATCGCCAAGGAACAGGCCACCGCGACCCTCGCCATGGTGGCCGGCGGCGACGGCTCCGCGGCCGCGAACATCCTCGCGATGTTCAAGGACTGGGGCGGCGCCGACTACAAGGCGGTGGCGTTCTCCTTCATGCTCTTCAACCTGTTCATCCCGCCGTGCATCGTGGCCGTCGTCAACACCTTCAAGGAGATGGGGACGCGGGCGTGGGGCTGGTTCGCCGTCGGCTTCCAGATGTTCGTCGGCTACCTGCTCGCGCTGAACGCCTACCAGTTCGGGCGCCTCGCCAGCAGCGGCGCGTGGGGCGTCTGGACCGCCGTCGCGGTTGCCGCCGACCTCTGGGTGCTCTGGATGATCTTCCGTCCCATGCCCAAGGACCTGAAGGAGGCCGCGTGATGGCCGGCGCCGCCGTCACCGCCGTCGTCCTGGCGCTTGCGGGACTCGCCGCCTGGCGGGTCCTGCGGCGCGCCGGCAAGGGCGACTACTGCGCCATGTGCTCCTGCGGCGGGTGTCCCCGCCGCGGGGGCGGCGAATGCCACTGCCACGAAAAGAAAGCCGGCACTCCATGAGAATCACCGACATCCCCGGCCTCGCCTCCCTCATCCGCCACGCCGCGCGGCCGGGGGATTCCATTGGCGGCCGTCTCATGCTCTGGAGCATGAACCACGGCCATTCCCCCCTCTACGAATTCGGCCTCTCCCAGATTTCCCTCCCGCGCACCGGACGCATCCTCGACGCCGGATGCGGCGGCGGCGAACTCCTCCGCCGCATGGCCGCCCGGGCCCCCGGGGCGACACTGGCGGGCGTGGACATCTCCCCCGCGTCCGTCGCCGCCGCCCGCCGCCGCAACCGCCGCGCGATCGCCGCCGGACGCATGGAAATCCGCGAAGGCACCGTCGAGGCCCTTCCCTGGCCCGACGCCTCCTTCGACCTCGTCACCGCGTGCGAGACCGTGTACTTCTGGCCCGACCCCGTGGCGGCCTTTCGCGAAATCGCCCGCGTCCTGGCGCCGGGCGGCACCTTCGCCATCTTCCTCGAAGCCGACGACCCCGAAGCCGCCCGCCCCTGGACCGACGCCCTTCCCTCCATGCACGTCCGCACCCCCGGCGAACTCTCCCTCCACCTCGCCGCCGCCGGCTTCCCTCCCCCCGACCTCCACCGCCTCCGCGCCCCCACCGGCACCTGGACCTGCCTCGTCTCCGCGAAGCAGTGACGAGTGACGAGTTTGCGGTGCGGCCTTCCGCCGCGCTCCCCCTCTCGGCAAGATGCCGCCCCCCCGGAAGTGGCGAAGGACCTTCTGAACAAGCATCGCGTGACTTCCAGTCAATTGTGTTTTCCACGATTTATCACGCCTGATTTGATATTGAGTCAGAAATTCTGTTGAGAATACATTTTCAAAGGACTTCCTGCCACAATCGGATGAATGTCTTTGAGAATGGCGGGGTTTCGGGCGGGGCAGCGCGAACGGCGGCAAGGGACAACGTCGCGGTTGGCTCTATTACAGGGGACTCCCCGACGGTGGCGACGGTACGGGCTGGGGCTTGCGAGGGCATGTTGGGGGTGCTGGCCCGATTCGCAGGCCCCCACTCATGGGGGCGGGCACGGCCTGGCGGCTGTCGGCAG
>CACXEY010000007.1 GCA_902766695.1 uncultured bacterium | reverse complement strand
GTCGCGCCCCCTTCCTCCTCCCCGGCCCCCTATCCCAACGACACCCCCGCCCACCGCCGCCTCAACCGCACCATCACCCTCCGCATCGTCCCCACCTCCCTCCCCCCCACCTGACCCACCCGCCATCCCTTCCTCCCCCCGTTCCTGACAGCCGGCCGTCGGCCGGCTTTTCTCTTTCCCCTTTCCCCACCCCCGCCCACATTTGAGAACACGGAAAACCTCCACATTTCCCCCCATTCCTCCCCCATCCTCCCCACCATGAAAAATCCCCCTCGCCGCCCCCCTTCTTCCCTCCTTGCCCGCGCCCCCTCCCTTGGCGTATGCTCCGGGCCATGAGCAACTGGATCGGGTCCATCGGCAACGCCACCCTGGCCCGGCTCGGCGCCGTCGCGCGCCAGGCCGGGACCCTCTTCGCGGTCGTCTGGAAAGCCCTCCAGCCGCGCACCTGGACGCCCCCCTTCCGCAACGTCGTCGCCCGCCAGATCCTCTTCACGGGTTACGAAGCGACGGGCTTCGTCTCGCTGATCGCGCTGCTGTCCGGGGTGCTGGCGGTGGTCGAAGCGCAGATCTGGCTGAACAAGCTGGGCCAGACGGCGCTCATCGGCCCGGTGCTCGTGACGGTTCTCGTGCGCGAACTGGGCCCGCTGCTGACGAACTTCGCGGTAATCGCGCGCAGCGGCACGGCGATCTCGACGGAGCTGGCGAACATGGCGGTGAACGGCGAAGTCCGGGCGCTGGACGCGATGGGCCTCGATCCGTTCGTCTACCTCGCGATGCCGCGGATCATCGGCGTGGCGGTATCGGTCTTCTGCCTGTCGGTGGTTTTCTGCACGGTATCCTTCCTGGGCGGCTTCGCGTGCCTGTGGCTGATGGACGCGGGGGGCTTCTCGATTTCGCGGTTCTTCGCGAACGTCGTGGGGGCGCTCCGCCCGGCGGACGTGTTCATCCTGCTGGCGAAATCGATCCTCCCCGGGATGCTGACCGGCGCCTGCTGCTGCGAAGAAGGCCTGTCCGCGGGCCACACCTTCAGCGCGGTACCGATCGCGGCGGCCCGCGGCGTCATCCGCTCCATCGCGGCCCTGTTCGTCGTCTCCGTGCTCATCTCCGTCGCCGCCTACCTCTGACCCGGCCCCGGAAAAGTTTTCCAATGATTGGAAAAAAAGTTTCCAATGGTTGGAAAAATCCGACCGTTTTTTCCAATGATTGGAAAAAATTTTCGGCAATTTTCCAATGATTGGAAAAAAGTTTTCCAATGGTTGGAAAAAATGCGCCCGCCGGCGCCGCGCCGCGGCGGGGCCAATTTTGTGCTGGAAGCCCGCCGCGGGAAGCGGCATAGTGGAGGGGTGATGGTCCGGCTTGCCGGAGAAAGGATGCATTCCATGGCTTTTCATTTCAGATTCCCGGCCTTCCTCGCGGTGGGCCTCGCGGTCGCGCTCGCGGGCGGCGCGTGCTCCAAGGACGGCGACGTCGCCGCCGAGGGCGACGTCAAGGACATCGTCAACCAGGCGTGGACCGCCTACCGCCTCAACGAGTTCCACGACGCCATACGCCACTTCGAGGCCGCACGCGCCGCCGCAGAGGTCGGCTCCGACGACTGGGCGATGGCCACCTACGGGCTCGGCATCGTGTGGGACCTCCAGCGCCCCGGCGAGGACCCCGCCAAGGCGACGAAGTATTTCAACGAGGCGATGGAGAAGGCCCCGAATTCGCCCATCGCGCCGTGGGTCGAGCTGGCGCTGGTCCGGCAGAAGCATCTGGTGCCGGTCGGCAAGGAGCCGGACTACGACGCGGTCAAGGCCGGCTTCCAGCACATCATGGATGCCTACCCCGGCCACCTCGCGGCGAAGGAGGCGTTCCTCTATCTCGAAGGCATCCGGCTCTCGGAGCTGGCGCCGGAGAGTTCGCGCGTCGCGGAGTCGAACCTGCTGGAGTTCATCTCGCACGAGGACCACGAGTTCGTCAGCCCGGCGTGGTCGCTGCTGACCGTCGCCTACGTCACGATGGACGAGCAGGAGAAGCGCCTGCACGCCGAGGAGAAGTCGTTCGAGAACGTCGAGAAGGACCCGCTCGACCCGTCCGTCGAATACGCCTGGGCCTACTGGAACCTCGGCACGATCGCGGAGTTCGAGGTCGGCGACTTCGACCTCGCCCGCAAGTACTACAAGGAGCTGCTCCGCGAGTACCCCAACGACATCCGCGTCCACGGCTGCAAGCAGGCCCTCGAACGCATGGACGCCATGGAGGCGCGCATACGCGCCGAACTCGCCGCCGGGCAACCGGCGGAAGCGTCCGCGCCCGCGGAGGGTGAGCCTGCCGTCGAAGCGGCCCCCGCCGACGGCGCCGCCGCCGACGCCGCCGAGCCCCCCGCCCCCCCGAAGCCCGCGAAGAAGCGCGCCAAGAAAACCGCCGCCGCCCCCCAGGAGGACTGACCCATGAAATGGATTTCCGCCGCATTCAACTTCGTCCGCACCTACTTCGCGCTGCTGGTCGTCCTGGCGGTGTTCGTCTGGTCGGCGTTCGTCATCGTGACCTACCGCGCCGAGCAGACCCCGCCCGACGCCGTCGTCATCCGCCTCGGCCACTGGCAGCTCGAAGCCGGCGTCCGCGACGGCCTCAACCAGCTCGCCGACGAGTACCGCAAGCTCCACCCCGAGCTCGACATCCGCATCATCCAGGACGCCATCCCCGAGAGCACCTACGGCCAGTGGGTCTCCACCCAGCTGATGGGCGGCACCGCGCCGGACATCCTGCAGGTGGGCGGGCAGCTGCCCGGCAACATCTGGCTGAGCTACTACAACCGCTACTTCCACCCCCTCTCCCGCTACGTCTCCGCGCCCAACCCCTACAACGCCGGCACCGAACTCGCCGACACCCCCCTCCGCCAGACCTACAAGGACGGCATGAAAACCGCCTACGTCGCCGAAATGCAGGAGTACATGGCCATCCCGCTGACCCTCTTCGGCACGCGCATCTTCTACAACAAGACCCTCCTCAAAAAACTCACCGGCCTCGACGAAGCCCCCCTCGACTACCGCGAATTCCTCGCCGTCTGCGACAAGATCGCCCACTCCACCAACGAAGCCACCGGCCAGCCCTACATCGCCATCGCGGGCAGCGCCTACCACTACGGCCAGTGGGACCCGATGATGTTCTCCCCCGTCACCTACGGCTGTCTGCGGCGCGCCGACTTCAACCGCGACGGCTTCGTCGGCAACGACGAAACCTACGTCGCCTTCAAGACGGGCCTGCTCGACTTCACCTACCCGCCGCTCGACGCCTGGCTCACCATGATCCGCGAAGTCACCGACTACTTCCAGACCGGCTACACCGGCCTCGGGCGCGACGAAGCCGTCTTCCTCTTCGCCCAGCAGCGCGCCGTCTTCATGACCACCGGCACCTGGGACGCCGGCTCCCTGATGGAGCAGGCGCGCGGGCAGTTCGACATCGGCATCATGGACTTCCCGCTGCCGTCGCCCGACGACCCCGTCTACGGCGGCGTCGTCGAAGGCCGCATCTACGAATCCCCCGGCGTCGGCTTCCAGTTCGGCATCACCCGCAGCAGCCAGCACTTCGACGTCGCCCTCGACTTCCTCCTCTTCCTCTCCTCCCAGAAAGGCAACGAAGAACTCAATCGCTGCATCGGCTGGATTCCCGCCATCAAGGGCACCCACATCATCCCGCTCCTGCAGGCCTTCGAGCCGCATTTGGAAGGCGTCTACGGCAACATCAACTTCGCCCTCGGCGGCAACACCACCATCACCTGGGGCCAGCAGCTCGACCTCTACAAAGTCAACCAGGTCTCCAAGCAGAAATTCGCCGAAGACTTCACCAAATACTACCTCAAGAACGGCCTCAACGACTTCCTCGAACAGCAGCGCGACTGGCGCCGCGGCATCCAGCGCAACGAGCAGTACCTCGCGGGCATCCGCGGCCGCGCCATCCTGGCCGACCAGCGCGCCGCCACCGCCACCGACCCCGCCGAGCGCGAAGAAGCCAAGATGGAAGCCGAATCCGCCTGGGTCCGCTACCGCGCCATCACCGCCTCCCGGCAGATCTGGGGCGAACTCAACCACGCCCGCCAGGTCCGCCTGATCAACCAGACCGAATTCCCCGAAGACTACGTCGGCCCCTACGAATACTCCCCCAAAGTCCTCCGCCACATCCGCGAACAAGTCGCCGCCAAGGTGGCCGCCGGCCAGTAGCTCCTCCGTCCCATCCTCCCCCCCCTCCTGACAGCCGGCCGTCGGCCGGCTGCCTTGTTTCCCCGCCCCCCCTCCTCCCGCATCCCGCCCCCCCTCCCCCCGTCACTGCACTGTGGACAAACCCCTCGCACTTTTCTATTCTCCCCGCCCATGACTCCATCCACCCATCCATTAGCCGTTCCCGCATTCCTCGCCGCGATCCTCGTCGCGTGCCTCCCCGCCCTCGCCGGCACCGTCCCCGTCCGCGTTACCGCGCACAACGTCAACCTCCGCGCCGCGCCCCAACCCACCGGCGACCTCGTCGGCCAGGCCGACTACAACGACATCCTCCAAGCCCGCGACCTCGGCGGCGAATGGGTCGAAATCGAGCCCCCCACCGCCGTCGAAGCCTGGGTCAAGGCCGAATACGTTCTCCGCCCGCAGAACACCATCGGCGCCAACCGCGTCAACGTCCGCGCCGGCTCCTCCATCAACTACAACATCATCGACACCCTCACCCTCGGCACCCCCGTCGAACCCCTCCAGGAGTTCGGCGAGTGGCTGAAAATCAAGCCCCCCTCCACCGCCCGCGTCTGGATCTCCCGCCAGTTCGTCGCCCCCGTCTCCGACGACTCCCCCTCCCCCGTCCCCGACGTCCCGCGCCCCGCCGGAAACAGCGGGGAACCTCCCTCCTCCCTCCCCTCCTCCCCCACCCCTTCCGCGCCCTCCGCCGCCCCCTCCACTGAACCCTCCGCCAATCCCCCCCCTC
>CACXEY010000006.1 GCA_902766695.1 uncultured bacterium | reverse complement strand
GGCCAGATATGCGAATTTCCTAGGAAACTCCACTGCCAACCTCCTGAAAAAAGTTGGAAATGGGGGCGAATATGGAAACTCGGGCTATCCTCGGGCAGCACCTGGAAGGCCATCGGCCTCCTCGCCAGCGGGGCCTTCATCGAAGCTGGCGCCGTGCTCCTCAAAGGGGTTGCAGCCGCAAACGCCGTCCTCCAAGCGGGAGTCATGAAGGCCATCGACCTCATCAAGGAGGGCCTCAACTATCTCCCCTTCGCCGATTTCGACACCTCCGGCGCCAAATCCTTCGGCGAGCATTACAACGACTCCATGCAGCGCTCCTCCAGGTTCTACCAACCCGGCCTCGACATGGGGGCCGACCTCTGGGACCGCGGCATCAAGGGCGCCGCCGACGCCTGGAAAGGCGCCTTCGACGACTGGGGCGACAAGGTGATGAACTCCGCCGGGGCCCAATACCTCGACGCGTTCAATCAACAAGTCCAAGCCGCGGTGGAAGGCACCCTCCAGCAAGCGGCATACGCGGAGAAGGACGCTGCCAAAGCCTTCCAGCCCTCCGGAGAGCCCCGCGAGATCGGCTACGACGGCAGCGACGGCAACGACGGCAATGACGGCAACAGCCTTGGGAAGGCCGGGCGCGCGGCGGGACAGCCCGCGGCGGACCAATGGTCCCGCATCGGCGCCTTTGCCGGGAACGGAACGCAGGCGGAGACGCTCAACATCCAGCGCAGCAGCTTGACCGCGCTGAAGGCTCTCCAGTCCTACACCTCGAAAATCGCCGACCGCATGAACCGCGCCGCCGCCGCAACCACGCTATGAGCACCCTGATCAAAAAAGGAAACCTCGCCGCCCGCCTCTCCATGGAGGAGTCCGGCGTCAAGCTCGCCGACGCCTCCGCCACCGCCACCCTCGTCTACCGCGGCGACCTCGCCGAGCTCAAGACCAAGGCGGGGGGCTTCACCGTCGGCCAAACGTCCTCCGCCGTCCCGGCGAACCTGAACATCTCCGGCGACACCTTCAAGGTCACCGGCGTCGAAATCACCGGCGGGGCCGGCGGCACCGGGCGCCTCACCGTCGGCCTCTCCGCCGTCTCCAACTCGTCCGTCACCGTCCTCCCGACCGAAAAGGGCGTCGATTGGCAGCTCGAATGGACCCTCGTTGAACGCCCTCTCGAACAGCACCCGACCTTCGCCCCGCTCTTCACCAACACCGACAGCTTCGCCGACATCTACACGTGGAAGAACATCCAGGACAAGCACGCTTACTACAAGGCCCAATTCAAGATTCCGAACGACATCGAAAACCCTACTTCCTGGCGCTCTCTCACCGGCGACGCCCTCAAATTCTGCCAGAAGCTGGCCAAAGGCATCGCCGCCTATCAGGTTCAGGTCCCAGTCGTCCGCAAAATCGAAACCACCGTCAGCGGGCCGGGTTCAAACGCTTCTTCCAGGTGCGGCATGCGCCAAGACCCTCCCAAGTTCGACAATCTTGCCAATGCTTGGCTCAAGACCGCCGACTCCTGGACCAAGAACGGCCAGTCCAAATGGTCGCACATCCAGGAGTGGTCCGGCTTCGACTCCCTCGACGAGGACCTCTACCCCTCCTCCTGACCGCCATGCCGTCCCTCCCCCCACCGCTCCGTTCCGGCGATCCGATCAACAGCCTCGTCCCCTGGTCGGTCAGGGTCATCGACTATCTCCGCGCCATCACCGTCCGCCCATCCGCCACCGTCTCCGTCTCCACCACCGCCAACGGAACCATCCTCACCGCCGCCAAAAGCGCAACCGTCAGACGCTACGCAGCCGGGCAGGACCCCCGGTTAGGTTTCCTCGTGTCCATCGACGTGGATGGGAACGTCCAGGTCGAGACCGGGACGGCACAGGCATGGGGCGGGGTTGTCAAGGTGTATGAAGCGGCGGATTTGGGCCCGGCCGTCGACGGATATATCTATGCCGTGCTGGACCTTACCGTGAGTCCCCCGGAGTGGCGGAGCGATTTAGAGTACGGGCCCATGACCAACCAAAACCCGGACGAGGAGGTTTGGGTTCCGATCGCGCATATCAGGAACTTGGCGGAACAGCCGGAAGAAGAGGGCGAAGAAGAACCACCCCCTGTCTGGGCCGTCACCCAGCTCCATTGGGGAAACATCGTGATTCCCGCCGCGACCAACGTTGTGGACATCCAACCGCATGATTCCCCCTGATTGCCATTCCAACGCCTTCTCCGAGATTTACGGGACATCGACGCACACCGCCAACCTGGACACGTCGGATGTTGCTTTCAACAACCATCCCGGCGGCGTGAATCTCGGCGGCCTAAAACCAGGTTGGAGACCGTGGAAGAAGGCGAACGGCTGCAATGCCAGGTCCGGTGAGACTTGCAAGACCACCGGGGAGACCAGTTTTTGGCTCCATCTTCCTGGAACGCACGGCGCGCCAGCCGTCACGGAAGCGTACTACGACAGGCCGAAATGGACCGCGCCGGACTGGTATCATCCCGGCGACAAAACTCATCGGGTTTACTACCTTTCCTCCATCGGTCCGTACAGCTGCGAATACACCTGCCCATACGCGCAAACGGGGCGGGAAGTCCATCACCGGGGCCATGTCTTCTCCATCCGGCCACGGTGCGACCGCCTGCTGCTGGCGCAGAACGTCGCCATCGCGCCGAACGGGGCGTTCGACGCATCGAAGGCGTCCTTCCACTGGTTCGCCCCGAGAAAGCGGGCGGCGTTCCACACGGACCGTGCAACCACCGTTCGCCCGTTCATGCCGCCAGAGGCCTCCTTTGCCGGATGGGCAGGCGGAGAGCCGTATTCCTCCCCCTCCTACGGTGACTGGCGGTTCAATCCGGAAATCGCCGCCCATCGCGCTTCGTACAACCCCGATGACGAGAGCCAAACCATCCACGAAGATTTGCGCCTTCTCGAAGAGGGATATACCCCGGCGGAAATCCGGCCAAGGGACTGGGGCGATTGGAACGCCCCCGAAGATGGCGTCATGCTCTACAAGATCACCAGGAAGAGATCTTCGGACCCGTGGTACACGCTCTACTGGGCGGAAGACCCCTTGTGCGCGCCGGAAAACTTTGACACCTCCCGCCTGTTCAGCGCCCTCCAGGGGGGAGACGCCTACGCCGGATTCCATGCCGCAATCCTCAAGGAGACAGTGACCAATGCGGACATCTGGAACGACGTTGACACCGAACCGATTTTCCATAACGGCGACGCCTTCGATCTGTACCTCTCTACTGCCAAACGTACTACTACAGGGCTTGGCGCATCGATGTTGATTCCTCTGGCAACAAGACAAAAGTGAAGATCGGCAGGTTCTACTTCAACACGCTTGTTCACGCCAAGATTCGCCAAATCTCTCCCGTTCCACCGGCCCCCTTGCAATGACCGTGTTGCCGGGCGAGCAAAAGTGGAAGGGTTCGGGCGAGCAAAAGTGGAAGGTTTCAAGAAAGATTTCCATTGTGGTGGAATGAGTTAGGAAGAATGGAGTCCAGTTTTGCTCGCCCGGGAACCTGAGCGGGGTGCTCAGGGGGGCGGCAGGGCCGGGAGGGAGGCCGGACCCGCAGGGGCGGCGCGTAGCGCCGAGGCCGACCGAGCGGCCCTGCCGCCCCCCTGAAATCATGCATTCTTCCCTGCATGAAAACGC
>CACXEY010000005.1 GCA_902766695.1 uncultured bacterium | reverse complement strand
GCCATTGGGAAGCTTTGCCGGAGCGTTAGCGCAGGCATCGGACAAATCGGAGTTTTGTCTCCCTCCCAAATGCGGTCACAATATTTCGTAAACCGCTCTATAGGGTTGTCAGGTGAAAACCTTGTTTTTGCATGGTGAGGCTGGCCGGTAGGGGCCGCCCCCCGGGCGGCCCGTCATAAGCCATCCTGCCGCACGGCCCGCCCGGAGGTCGGGCCCTTGCCAGCGGGAACGCCCGGCAAGCAATTGCAAGGTTTTCTCCGGACAACTCCCATGTCATTATCCATGGCCGGGACGATAATTTCGCGCCAGCCAAGGACTCCACTTCCAGCCGGTGCGGCATCTTGCCGCCCTTGCGCATTGGAAGCGGGAGGGGGGAGGGGGGAAGGGGCAAACTATTCGGCCGGGGTTCCGACAAGGCGGAAGCCGCACCTGAAGTTCTCGGACGACGGTCCGGTGCACCCCCGGGCGGAGGAGGTGCAGGCGTCGGCATGGTCGTTCCAGCTGCCGCCGCGCAGCACGCGGGACAATCCCGCAGGCGGCCCTTGCGGGTCCACCGCCGCTCCCGCGGGATAATTCCCGTAGGCGTCCGCACACCACTCCCACACATTCCCGTGCATGTCGGAAAGCCCCCACGCATTGGGGTGCTTCGTCCCCACCGGATGCGCCCCCCATCCGCCGTTGCCGCCATGCCAGCCCATTTCGTCCAAGTTGCCCGTCCCCGCATACGGGCCCGTGCTCCCCGCGCGGCAGGCGTACTCCCACTGCGCTTCCGTCGGCAGCTGCAAGCCCGTGTCCTTGCAAAACGCCTGGCAATCGTTCCAGCTCACGTTCTCCACGGGGAGGTCGTCGCCCTTTTTGCTGGAGGGGTTGCTGCCCATCACGCTTTTCCACTGGGCCTGCGTCACTTCGGTCTTCCCCATCCAGAAGCCTTTCGTCAGGGTGGTTGGGTGCGGCGGCTTTTCGTTGTCTTCGCCGGCGGGGCTCCCCATCGTGAACGTTCCCGGCGGGCACCAGACCATTTCCATCGCCACGCCGCCCGGCAATGTGATGGTGGTTGTCTCGCCGGCGGTCCGGCCGGACTGCAGCTTGGCCACTTGTCTTGCGATGGAAGGTTTTCTGGCGTCGATTTGCTTCCGGACCTTGCCGGTCACTTCGACATAGCGCGCCACCCGTTTGGGGGTTCCGAGGACGGTTTCGTATTCCATCGAACCGCGGCGGAGGTAGTATCCTTCGTCCAACGGCTCGTTGTTGGCATGGCGCCTTTTGGTCTCGACCCAGACCACACGGTCGGAATCCTCCACCAAGTTGCCTTTCCACGTGGCTTGCAGCACCTTGAGGTCCCTGCCGGCGTACTTGTAAACCATTCCCTCGTCCTGGGGGAAGTCAGTGAACACGCTGTAGAAGTTCTCGTCGGAGAATGTCCAGCCCATCCCGTCGCCGCCATCCCCGCCGCCGGCGCATGATGCGATGGCGCCCGGAATCAGCAGTGCGCAGACGATGCGGAGGGCCTTGCGGAAGAGGCCGGGGGGCTTTCCCCGGGGGGCGTTTGAGGGGGAGGTCGCTTGTGGTTGCATTTCGTTGTTCATGAATCGTTGTCCGTCATGCGCGTGCCAATCCGGCCAGCATGGAATCGGGACATGAAAAAGCGCGTTCTCGAATCCATGCCCACCTCGGAGGCCCTAGCACAAGCCCGTTCAGGATACACGGCAAGAACGCGCCCGGAGGCGCGCTCTGCTACAATCCTGGACAAGACCGTGCGGTCCCGTTCTTCTCGCGACGGTGGAAAATGTGCTAGGTTTTCCGAGGTGGCGTCGTTTAGCAGTTTACGCAAAAAAGGGTTGTCGAATTCGAAACGTTGTCGTTCGTGGTTGTCCTTTGTTCCGGGATTGCCTTTGGGTGCCGCGACCGGGGGCATCCGGCAAGAATCCCATTGGCTTCACTCTGCCCTACCGCATCCGCCGCATCAAGTCCAAACTTGCGCGGTGAACAGTGAAGACAATATGCGGGGCTCCCGCTGCGCGGGCGGGGAGTGGAAGGGGAGCGCGAGCAGGCCGCCCGCGAAGCCTCTGGAAAGCGGAAAACAAGCGAAAGACCAATGTTTTCCTTGATCTCGCGACTGGCGGCGCGGCTGGGGCGGGTTGCGTTTTTCTGTGGCTTCCCAGAGGTTTCTCAACAACAAGGTCGCGCGGAAGCGCGACCCTCCCGGGGCGCTCTCCACGGGGAGGGACGCGCTTCTGCGCGTCCGCAGCAGTGGAACTTGCCTGGCGGGATAATGGATGGGGCCAGACAATTTCTTATCTCGCTCTGGAAGCCACAACTCCGAAAGTTGCGCGGTGGTTGTTCGGAAGGTTCCGCGCCGCTTCCAGGGGGTGCGGCATCTTGCCGCGCCGCTGCGGGAGGGGAGTGGATGGGGAAGCGGGCGGGGCGTCCGCGCGCTGGCAGGGGGAGGGGGGCAGCACGGCGGCCGCCCGGCCAGACGGGGACGAGGGGGGAGGGGATGGGGGGGCAAAGGACGGGGGCGGCGCCCCGAGCCCCCCTTGCCGTCAGTGACCGTCGCGGAGGGCGTTGCGGCGGATTTTGCCGGAGTGGGTTTTGGGGAGTTCGGGGACGAATTCGACGATGCGGGGGTATTTGTAGGGGGCGGTGGTCTTCTTGACGTGGTCTTGCAGGGCGTGGACGAGCTCGGGGGTGCCTTCGACGCCTTCGCGCAGGACGATGGTGGCTTTGACAACTTGCCCGCGGTCGGGGTCGGGGGCGGCCGTGACGGCGCATTCGATGACGTCGGGGTGCTCCATCAGGGCGCTCTCCACCTCGAAGGGCCCGATGCGGTAGCCGGAGCATTTGATGATGTCGTCGGAGCGGCCGACGAACCAGATGTAGCCGTCGGCGTCGCGCCAGGCCATGTCGCCGGTGTCGTAGCTGTCGTCGTGCCATTTCTCGGCCATGGCTTCGGGGGCGTCGATGTAGCGGCGGAAGAGGCCGATGGGGTGGTCGGTGTCGACGTGCCGGATGATCAGGCGGCCGACTTCGCCGTCTTCGCAGGGGTCGCCGTCTTCGCCGATGATTTCGATGTCGTAGTTGGGCGCGAAGCGGCCGGTGGAGCCGGGCCGGATGGGGTACCAGCCGAAGTTGGCGATGAGGACGGTGCCTTCGGTCTGCCCGAAGCCTTCGACGAGGGGCATGCCGGTGAGGTCCATCCAGCGGTTGTAGACTTCGGGATTGAGCGGTTCGCCGGCCATGGAGCACTGCTTGACGCTGCTCAGGTCGTAGGCGCGGACGTCGGCGTGGATCATGAAGCGGTAGACGGTCGCCGGCGCGCAGAAGGTGGTGACGCGCAGGGTCTGGATGGCGTTGAGCATTCCGGACGGGGTGAATTTTTCGGTGTCGTACGCGGCGATGGCGCTGCCGCAGATCCATTGGCCGTAGATCTTGCCCCAGGCGAATTTGGCCCATCCGGAATCGACGGCGGTCAGGTGCAGGCCGTTGTCCTGGACGTGCTGCCAGTATTTGGCGGTGATGATGTGGCCGACCGGGTAGGTGCAGTCGTGCTCGATCATCTTGGGCCAGCCGGAGGTGCCGGAGGTGAAGTAGACGAGCATGGGGTCGCCGTCGCACGCGGTCGCCTCGGTGCGCGGGAAGACGGGTTCCTCGGCGGCGCAGAGGGCGCGGAAGTCGAGGGCCCCCTCAGGGGCGTGCGGGCCGACTGTCGCCCAGTGGCGGAGCGTGGTGCAGGCGGGGAGGGCGGCGCGGACGTGCTCGACGATGACGGGGTCGTCGGTGGTGACGAGCATCTTGGCGCGGGAGGCTTCGCAGCGGTAGACGATGTCCTTGCCCGTCAGCAGGAAGGAGGCCGGGATGGCGACGGCGCCGAGCTTGTTGAGGGCGACGAGGGTGAACCAGACGTCGGGTCGCTGCTTGAGGATCAGCATCACGACATCGCCCTTGCCGATGCCCAGGCGGGCGATGGCGCGGGCGGCCTGGTTGGAGCGGTCGCGGACGTCGCCGAAGGTGAAGGTCTGGACGTTGCCCGCGTCGTCGAGGTGCACGAGGGCGCGCTTGCCGGGGTCTTCGGCGGCCCAGGCGTCGACGACGTCGTAGGCGAAGTTGAATTTTCCGGGGACTTTCAGTCGGCAGTTGGCCTTGAAGTCTTCGTAGGACGAGTATTCGGTGCGGTCGAGGAATTTTTCCAGCATGGCGTGGTCTCCTTGCGCGGGGGCGGTGTGGGGTGGAAGGGGGGCGGGGAACCGGACGCGGGCGCGTCAGTTCTGGATGATGGTCAGGAAGACGGCCGGTCCGCCGACGGCGCGCTGTCCGTGCATGAGCGAGGCGTTGAAGTAGATGCTGTCGCCGCGCCCGAGCTCGAACGCGCGCCCGCCTACAATGACCCGCACGGTTCCCTGGAGGACGTAGTTGAACTCCTCGCCGCCGTGCTTGACGAGGGCCGGCTCGTGGGCTTCGTCGGCGTGGGGGGCGAGATGGACGAGCATGGGCTCGAGCTTGCGGTGGCGGAAGTTGGCGGCGAGGGACTCGAAGTCGTATCCGGGGTAGCGGTCGACCTTGGCGCCCTTGCCGGCGCGGACGACGGTGTAGTCGGCCATGCGCGGGGACTCGCCGGTGAGCAGCTCGGTGACGTCGACGCGGAACAGTTCGGCGAGCTTGTAGAGGGCGTTGATGGGAAGGTCGCGGGCGCCCGACTCGTAGTCGAGGTAGGTGCGTTCGTCGACGCCGAGGGCGGCGGCCGCGTCGGCCGCGGGGATGTCCAGCACGGCGCGGAGTTCGCGCACGCGCGCCACAATTTGTTCCGGTTGGTTGATCATGCGCCGGAGTGTACGACGGGGGGAGGATGCTGGCAAGAGGGGATTTGGCGTGGGGGACGCAGAGCTTTTCCGTTTGGAAGCAGCCGAAATTCCTGGCGAAAACACAAGTCCTTCGCCTGGCACCGCCATTGGGAAAACGGGGGGCGATTTTTCCAACCATTGGAAAAAAGTTTTCCAACCATTGGAAAATTCCACGCCCCCCGCCCGCCCGCCGCGGGGCGGTCAGTTCGCGCGCTGGATGAATTCGCCGGTGCGGGTGTCGACGCGGACGCGTTCGCCCTGCTGCATGTATTCGGGGACTTGCAGGACGAGGCCCGTCTCCAGCGTCGCCGCCTTCGTGCGGGCCGTCACGCTGGCGCCGCGCATCGAGGGGGCGCATTCGGTGATTTCCAGGTCCACCGAGTCGGGCATCTGGATGCCGAGCAGCTTGCCGTCCTTGAAGAGGGCCTTGATGCCCTCGGTGCCGTCAATCAGGTAGTCGGTCGCGTCGCCCAGCTCGTCGCGCATCAGCTCGTACTGCGAGTAGTCCTCCTGGTCCATGAACGTGAACCGGTCGCCCTCGCTGTAGCTGAACTCCACCTTGCGCGTGTCGAATTCGCACTCCTTGAGCGCGTCGTCGCCCTTGTACGTCTGGTCCAGCTTCGCGCGCGTGCGCAGGTTGCGGAACCGCACCTTGTAGAGCGTGGCCGCGCCGCGCGCCGACGGCGTCTGCGTGCGCAGCTGTTCGACGATGTGCGGATCGCCGTTGAGTTCAACCACCGTGCCCTTGGCCAGGTCGCAAGCTTTCATCTTCTTCTGCTCCTCGTGTTTTTTGGATGGGAAAGCGTAGGCCAATCTGCTACCAATCGTCAATGACAACTTCCGCATGAACGCGCCCGTCGAAAAAACCTGGACCGTCCCCAACCGGCTGGAGCTCCTTCCCGCCGTCTCCCGCGACGTCCACGACTGGCTGGAGGCCCACAATCTCTCCACGCGCGCGAAGTACGTCGGGCGCCTCGCCGTCGAGGAAGTCGCCGGCAACGCCGTCAAGTACGGCTTCCCGCAGGGCGGCGAGCACGAAATCACCGTCCGCATCGCCGTCGGGCGCGACTACCTCCGCCTCGACTTCACCGACGACGGCATCCCCTTCGACCCCACCGCCCGCATCCACGCCCCCGTCGAGGACGTCCTCGACAACGTCCCCGACGGCGGCCTCGGCCTCGCCCTCCTCTCCCGCGTCTGCGCCAAGATGGAGTACCGCCGCGAGGGCAACCTCAACCACCTGACCCTCCACGTCCGCAAGCTCGAACCCGACGACACCCAGTACATTGAACTCGCCGAGCCGCCCCCCGACCCCTGAACCCCGAAAGGAGCCCCCCATGATCCGCTTTCCCCTCCTCCCCGCCGCCCTCGCCGCCGCCGTCCTGGCCCTCGCCGCCGGCTGCTCCACCATCGAGTCGCGCATCGAGCAGAACCGCGACTACTTCGACGCCCTGCCCGCCGCCGACCAGGCCCAGATCCGCATCGGCAAGATCGACCTCGGCTTCACGCCCGAGAGCGTCCGCATGGCCCTCGGCGAACCCCGGCGCAAAACCATCCGCCGCACCGCCGCCGGCGATTCCGAAATCTGGACCTACACCGACATCACCCAGTCCTACGACCGCCAGCACGCCGACATCGACGGCCTCTCCTACGCCGGCCCCGGCGGCGGACGCATCACCGGCGGCTCCGCGTGGATCACCCTCCGCCAGGACCGCGAAACGCTGTCGGCCCTCGTCGAATTCCGGGACGGCCGCGTCGTGGCCATCGAAGTCCCCGCCGCCGACGCCGCCAGGAAGCTCGCCGAAACCGCCCCCGCCGCCCCGTGAAGATCGTCTGCGCCGCCAGCGTCCTCCACGCCCGCGCCGCCTTCGCCGCGCTCGGCGACGTCGTCGTCCTGCCCGACCGCGCCATCTCCCGCGCCGACCTCCTCGACGCCGGCGCGCTGGTCGTACGCTCCAAGACCCGCGTCAACGCCGCCCTCCTCGAAGGCACCCCCGTCGGCTTCGTCGCCACCGCCACCGCCGGCACCGACCACTTCGATACCGCCTGGCTCGACCGCGCCGGCATCGCCTGGACCGGCGCCCCCGGCTGCAACGCCAACTCCGTCGCCGAGTACGCCCTCACCGCCATGGCCCTTCTCGCCGCCAACGCCTCCTCCCCCCTCCCCGGCAAGACCCTCGGCGTCGTCGGCTGCGGCCAGGTCGGCTCCCGCGTCGCGAAGAAAGCCGAACTCGCCGGCCTGCACGTCCTCCGCAACGACCCCCCGCGCGCCCTCCGGCGGACGCCCGGCGACGACGCCGAATACCGGCCCCTCGACGCCATCCTCCCGCGCGCCGACATCCTCACCTTCCACGTCCCCCTCACCGACGCCGCCCCCTTCCCCACGCGCCACCTCGCCGGATGCCGCCTCCTCGGCCGCCTCAAGCCCGGCGCGTGGCTCCTGAACACCTCCCGCGGCGCCGTCGCCGACACCGACGCCCTCCAGCTCGCCCTCGCGCGCCATTGCCTCGCCGGATGCGTCCTCGACGTCTGGGAACACGAACCCGCCGGCCTGCCCGACGCCCTCGAACGCGCCGCGCTCCACCTCACCCCGCACATCGCCGGCTACTCCCTCGAAGGCCTGCTCAACGGCACCCTCCAGTGCCGGCGCGAACTCGCCCGATACCTCGAACTCGACCTCCCCGACTGGACCCCGCCCCCCGGCGCCCTCCCGCCCCCGCCGCCGCCCATCGCCCTGTCCGGACGCAACCGCTCCCCCTGCGACCTGCTCGCGGCCGTCCTCGCCGCCGCCTGCCCGATACCGGCCGATTCCGCCGCCTGGCGCGCCCAAGCCCGTACCGCCGCGGACCCGGACGACCTGCGCGCCCGCTTCGACCTCTTCCGCCGCACCTACACCGCCCGCCGCGAATTCGCCGCCCACCGCCTCCTCCTCTCCGACTTCCCCGACGACCTCGTCGACCTCCTCGCCGCCCTCGGCTTCCAGATCCGCGCCTGAAGCACCGAGCCCGGCGGCGAGTGCTTTCCAGAGCAATCGGAATCCCTCCCCTCCGCGGCGGCCGTCCCCCGTTCTTCTCCCTACCGGCGCCGGTTCCGGCGCGCCTGGAGCGGCGCGTTGAGCCAGTCGCGGATGTCCGACTGCAAGCGCCGCGTCTCCGCATCCGGGGCCGGGTCGCCCAGAACCCGCCGTATGGCGTCCCAGAACGCCCTCGTGCGCACTTCGTCCGCCGTCACGGTCCGCCCGGCGAAGGACACTCGCGATATCAAGGAATTATCGGGCTTTTTCTCCGGTTTCCGTCTCCGCCCGCGCCCCGGTTCCGGCGGCTGGATCCGCCGGATCGTCACCATCCGCATGATGCCGAGCTTCTGCTCCACCGCCCGCGTCAGGCGCGTGACCTTCGGGTGGTCGGCCAGCAGGCGGGCGAGCTTGGTCCGGGCCTTGGCGGCCGCCTGGCGGTCGGCGGCGGAGAGGGCCGGGAGGGGCTCTTCGTTGTCGGGCAGGAGCCATTCGAGCGGTATGCGGGCGTCGAGGCCGATCAGCTGGCGGAGGCGCGTCGCGAGCTTTTTGTAGTGCATGGCGGTGGAGTACTTGACCGCGGGCACGTTCTTGCGCATCCACCCCTTGAGGCCGGGCTGGCGGGCACAGATGCGGCGGGAGCCGTGGCGGGTTTTCTTGAAGAGGAAGCGGGAGTCGAGCGTGGGTTCCAGGTCGGCCAGTCGGGAGCCGATGCGGAGGCGGCCGCAGAGGGTGCGCGGGTCGAGGTCCCAGACGTCTTCGATGTCGTCGGGCGCGGGGATGCCGCGGAGGGAGACCGGCGCCTGCGGGGCCGCGGGCGGGAGCGGCTCGGGGGGCGAGACGCGGCGGCGGAGGCGGGCGAGGATGCGTTTGCCGCCGTACCAGGCGAGATGGGCGGCGAGCGCGCCGGTGAAGAGGGCGAGGGAGCCGACGGTCTGGAGAAGGATGGCCGTGGGCGCGTGGCTGCAGGTGGGGCCGAAGCAGTCGCGGGCGAGGGCGTTGAGGTATCCGGGAGGGAAGATGGGTTCGTTGTTCATGGGGAACAGAATGGGGGAAAGATGGAGGGAATGCAAGAATTTTCCTTGATATCGCAAGTGGGTTGGACGCGGAGGGGGGGGGAGGGGCGGGGGGTGGGAGGGGCGGGGTGGGAAGGGCGGATGATCTCCGG
>CACXEY010000004.1 GCA_902766695.1 uncultured bacterium | reverse complement strand
TCGACGCCGTCCTGGCGGAAAACACGCGGCGCGAGCTGGCGGATTTCCTCCATGCGCGCGATCTGACCCCGAAGCAGGAAGCCTTGCGGCGGACGGCGCTGGCCGCGTTCCTGCCGTCCCGCCCGGACGGACTGGACGGACCGGGCGGTCGGCCGTTTTCGCCTTTTGACTTCACCCGGCCCCCATGCTAGACTGTCCGCCATGAAGACCCGACGAACCTGGACCCTCAACGGCAAGACCGTCACCGCGGACATCCCCGGCATCCGGCGCCTCCTCGACGTGCTGCGCGAGGACTTCGGCCTGACGGGCGCGAAGGAAGGCTGCGGCGAAGGCGAATGCGGCGCCTGCACGGTGCTGCTCGACGGCGAACCCGTGGCCGCGTGCCTGATCCCCGCCGCGCAAGTCCCCGACGGCGCGGCGCTGCTGACCATCGAAGGCGTCGCCCGCACCCGCGCCGGCCGCGTCCTCCAGCAAGCCTACATCGACGCGGGGGCCGTGCAGTGCGGCTTCTGCATCCCGGGCATGGTTCTTTCCTCCTACGCGCTGCTCCAGCGCAACCCGCGCCCGACCGAGCGCGACATCCGCACCGCCCTTTCGGGCAACCTCTGCCGCTGCACCGGCTACGCGAAGATCGTGGCCGCCGTCCGTCTGGCCGCCCGCCGCCTCCGGGAGGAAGCGAAATGATCCCGAACGCCGACACCCCCCGCATCGTCTTTCCGAAAGACCTCGACGAAGCCTGCCGCCTGCAGGCCAATCCCAAGACCCGCGGACGCCTCATCGCGGGCGGAACCGACCTCATGGCCCAGTGGGCGGCGGGTGTGCCCGTCCCCGAGCGCATCGTGTCGCTGAAGAACCTTCCCGAGCTGACCGGCATCGCCCTAACGCCCGACCTCGTGGAAATCGGCGCCGCGACGACGCACGCCGCCATCCGCGACGACGCACGCCTGCGCCCCCTCCTTCCCGCGCTCGTCGCCGCGAGTTTCTCCGTCGGCGCCCGGCAGATCCAGGCCACGGGCACGCTCGGCGGCAACGTTGCCAACGCCTCCCCGGCGGGCGACACCGCGCCCGCGCTGCTCGTGACGGGCGGACTCGTGCTCCTCGCCAGCGTGCGCGGCCCGCGCACCGTGCCCCTCGACCAATTCTGGACCGGCTACCGCCAGACCGCGGCGGCGCCCGACGAAATCATCGTATCCTTCCTCCTCCCGCCGCGGGGCCGCGCGAAGGAGACGTTCCGCAAGGTCGGCACCCGCGCCGCGCAGGCCATCAGCAAGATCATGGTCGCGACGCGCGTGCTGGTGAAGAAAGGCGCCATCGAGCACGCCGCCGTCGCGATGGGGTCCGTCGCCGCGACGCCCGTGCGCCTGACCGCCCTGGAGCAATGGTTGCAGGGCCGTCCGCTGACGCAGTCGTTGCCCGAAGAAGCGGCCGCCGTCGTGCGCGACACCGTCCACCCCATCGACGACATCCGCTCCACGGCCGACTACCGCCGCTGGGCCGCAGGCCAATTGGCCGCCGACGCCCTCCGCGCCCTCCTCTGACGCGGGAAAAATTTTCCAATGGTTGGAAACATTTTTTCCAATCATTGGAAAAATACAGAAACTTTTTTCCAATCGTTGGAAAATCCAGTCCGATTTTTCCAACCATTGGAAAAATATTTTCCAATCATTGGAAAACCCGCATTCCGCCGTCCGGGCGTCTTCTCAGACGCGGACGAGGATGGGTTCGTCCGCGCGGGCGGCGAGGACGGCGATCCGCCCGAGGCCGTGTGCGGCGAGGCCGTCCCGGACCGTTTCGAGGGCGAGGTCTTCGCGGTTGCAATCGCGCGAAAGGTGGGCGAGGACGACGGTTTCGAGGGTATCCCCCGCGACCTCCGCCGCGAGCGCCGCCGCGGCCCGGTTGGAGAGGTGTCCCTGGTTGCCGAGGATGCGCTGCTTGAGCTGCCACGTACGGTCCGCCAGCCGCACCATCTCCTCGTCGTGGTTCGCCTCCAGCACGAGCAGGCGGCAGCCGCGCAGCATCCCGCGCACGAGCGTGGTGGCCATGCCCAGGTCGGTGGCGATGCCGATGCGGACCCCGCCGCAGGAGATGCGGTATCCGACCGGCTCGTACGCGTCGTGCGGCAGCGCGAACGGGAACAGCGAGAAGGGCCCCACCGAGAACGGATTGCCCGTCACGAAGCACTTCCAGCAGTCCGCCGGGACGTTCTTCACGGCCCGCGCCGTCCCCGTGTTGGCGTAGACGGGGATTCCCAGCAGCGCGTGGAGGCGCGCCACGCCCTTCGTGTGGTCGCCGTGGTCGTGGGTGATGCACACCGCCCGGAGCTTCCGTTCGTCGAGCCCGCAGTCGCGGAGGGTCCGGAGCGTCCGCTTCGCGGAAAACCCCGCGTCGACGAGGATGGCGTCCTCCCCGCACTCGATCCACGTGCAGTTGCCGCTGCTCCCCGATCCCAGCACGCACACGCGCACGGGGGGGGAGCCGCCACCGGTTGTCGTTTCGCCATTCATCGCAAAAGGTCCGGCCACGCTACCACGTTCCCTCCCCTCCCGCCAGCAAAATGGGAATCCCGGCGCCCTGCGGGGGGCAGGACGGAATTGCGACCGTGGAGCCCATGGCGGGCCGCCCGGAGGTCGGCCCCTTGTTCCTTGAACCTGTGTTAGATTAGGCAACGTTCTTCCGATAAGTGTCGGAAAGGATGCCCGGTACCGATGGCCATCGGTACCGGGCGGGAGCGGTGAACCCGTTCGGCCCCTTGG
>CACXEY010000003.1 GCA_902766695.1 uncultured bacterium | reverse complement strand
GTCCGCGAACGGGTCTTCCCCGGCCACCTCTTCCGCAGCCGCTTCTACGGACGCGGCGGCTTCCCCGGAAACGGCTTCCGCAGTTTCCGCGGCGTCTTCCGCGGCTTCCTCGGCCGGCGCGGCCTCGGCTTCGAAGCCATCCTCGCCGAACAGGTCCGCGAACGAGTCTTCCCCAGCCGCCTCTTCCGCAGCCGTTTCCACGGCAACGGCAGTTTCTTCGACGGCGGCCTCCACGGATTCGGCCACATCCGCCGTGTCGGCGAAAGCCTCGTCGAAGTTCCAATCCTCCACCGTTTCGGCAGCGGCTTCCGGAATCGCCTCGGCGGCTTCCGCCACGTCTTCCGCGACGTCTTCCGCGACCTCCGCGGCCGACTCGGAAACGGCCCCGGCCTCGTCGAAGAGGTCGGCGAACGGATCTTCCTCGACGGCCTCGGGCGCGGGGACTTCCACGGCCGCCGTCGGTTCCTCGACGGCGTCGTCACCCAATCCGGCCAGCAACGAATCCCAATCGTCTTCATCCTGGGCAACGGCCACGGCCGCGACCGAGAAGGCGCAAACCAACGTCAACATCCAACGCGACATATACTCTCTCCTTGTTTTCATGGATTTTTGAATCTTACCCCACCGCCCATCCGTTTGCAATCATGCGTTTTCGGACATCTGGATGCCGGAATCCCTGCCGGACCGGACGACGTCAGTCCGCCGCGCCCCCTTCCACGACCCCGTCCTTCAAGACGATCGTGCGCGAGCAACGGGCGGCGACATCGTCGTTGTGGGTCACCATCAGCAGGGTCAGCCCTTTGCCGGCGACCAGCCCGAACAGGAGCCGAAGCACGTCTTCGCCCGTGTGCGAGTCCAGGTTCCCGGTGGGTTCGTCGGCGAGCAGGAGCCTCGGCTCGTTCATGAGGGCCCGCGCCAGCGCGACGCGCTGCTGTTCGCCGCCCGACAGCTCGTTGGGGCGGTGGGCGGCCCGCGCGGAAAGCCCCACCATCTCCAGCAACTCCGACGCGCGCGCCCGCAACGCCCCGCCGCGGAGGAACGCGCCCCGCAGTCCCAGCGCCGGGAGGAGCACGTTTTCGCGCACCGTCAGCTCCGGCAGCAGGTGGTAGGCCTGGAAGACGAATCCCATTTTCGCGGCTCGCAGCGCCGAGCGCTCCCTCTCCCCCGCCGCGTAGACGTCGCGGCCGTCGAACGAGACCCGTCCCGACGTCGGCCGGTCGAGTCCGCCCAGGATGTGCAGCAGCGTGCTCTTCCCGGCGCCGCTCTTGCCGGTGATGGCGACGGTCTCCCCCGCGCGCACCGAGAGCGAGACGCCGCGCAGCACGTCGAGCCGCCGGTGCCCCATCGCGAAGGACCGCACGAGGTTTTCGGCCTGGAGCAAGGCGTCACTCATAGCGCAGCGCCCCCACGGGATCGAGTTTCGCGGCCTGCCACGCCGGCACCACGGCGGCCAGCGTGCAGATGACCAGGACCGATACCGCCACCAGCGCGATGTCGCCCGGCAGCGTCACCGACGGGATTTCCGCCAGATGGTACAGCTCCTGCGGCAGCAGCTCCATCCCGAACCGGTCGTTCAGGACCCGCAGCAGGGCGTTCCGGTAGCGGAGAACCAGCAGCCCCGTGCCGATGCCCAGCGTCGTGCCCAGCACCCCCTCGATCCATCCCTGCCAGAAGAACACCCGCATGATCGCCCCGCGGGAGAATCCAAGCGAGCGCAGGAGGCCGATTTCCCGCGTCTTCTGCACCGTCACGGTGATCAGCGTGTTCGTGATCCCGAACGCCGCGACGATCGTGATGAAAATCAGCAGGAAGAACATCATGTTCTTCTCGACCCGCAGCGCCGCGAACAGCTGGTGGTTCTGTTCCATCCACGTCGTCGCGCGGAATCCCGGCCCCAGCGACGCCGCGATTTCGCGCGCCACGGCCGGCGCCTGGTACGGGTCGGTCGCCATGACCTGCACCGCCTCGATGCCCGCCCCCCCGCAGAATTCCCGGGCGTCCCACAGCGACAGCAGCACGAAGTTCGCGTCGAAGTCCCACATTCCCGTCTCGAAAAGCCCCGCCACCCGGAACTCCCGCGGCAGCCGTACCAGCTCCTCCGACGCGAACGTCCCCGGGGAGTACGCCGTGAACGCATCCCCCACCCCGATCCCCAACCGGTCCGCCAGATGCCTGCCCAGGACCGCCCCGCCGTCCGCCACCGAGAACGAGCCGTCCACGATGTTTTCCGGGATTTTCCCCACGCGTCCCTCGCGGTCCGGGTCGATTCCCCGGAGCAGCGGCGTTTCGAGGGACCCGTCCAGGCGGCGCACGAAGGCGAGGCTCTGCAGGAAAGGCGCCGCGCCGGCCACCCCGTCCAGTTCCTCCAGGCGGTCGCAAAGCTCGTCCTCCCGCCCTTCGAGCGGACCGCGCCCGGTGACGGTCACGTGGGCGTTGAAGTCGAGGATTTTCTCGCGCCACATCTCGTCGAAACCGGTCATCACCGAAAGCACGATCACCAGCACCGCCACCCCCAGCAGCACGCCCATTACCGACAGCACCGTCACCGCCGACAGGAACGTCCGTTTCGGCCGGAGGTATTTCAGCGCCAGGAACAGCGAAAACGGCAGCGTCATCGCCCCGCGCCTTTCCCGGTCCCGGCCGGCCCGCAAGTTGTCCGTTTGGTATCCATGTGCATTCCCGTAGTCTCCAAAACCCTTCCCTCCATGTCAAACGCAAACGCCCGGCGGCCGCGGACGCCGCTTTTCCCTTTGCCATCGCGGCGGGTGTGTGTTTTGCTGTCGGGGAGATGGTTGCGACCTCCAACGGAATCCCGCGCGCCCTGGTTCTGGCGCTGCTCCTGCCGTGCCTGCCGGCGGCGGCGGGATCGGGCGCCGCGCCGCTCAAGGGGCTCGTGCTCTGGCCCGACGAAGCCCGCGACCACCCGGACCTTTCGCGCGCCGTCTCCCTCGAATTCGCCTACGTGCGGCCTTGCGAGCTGGTCACGGGGCTCGACGCCGGCGGCGGACCGGCCATCGACTGGGCCCCGCTCGACCGCCTTCTGGACGGAATCGCGTCCCGTGGCCACCAGGCGATTCTCCGCGTCCGCTACGAACATCCCGGCGAACCGCTTGGCGGCGTTCGCGGCGCCACGGCCGTTCCGGCGTGCATCAAGGCCCTCCCCGGCTACCGCGAGACCTTCGCGCCCAACCCGGGAGGCGACGGCCCCGCGTGGTACGCGGACTGGTCGCATCCGGCCCTGCGGGATTTCACGATGCGCTTCTTCGCCGCCTTCGCGGCCCGCTACGACGCCGACCCGCGACTGGCCTACCTGGAGGCGGGCTTCGGCCACTGGAGCGAGTGGCACACCTTCGGTACGCGGCTGCGGCCGGGGACGAACTTTCCCGACGCCGACTGCCAGCGAACGTTTCTCCGGCACCTCGCGGCGCTGTTCCGGCGGACGCCGTGGCTGATCTCCATCGACGCCGCCGCCCCGGGGCACGCCCCGCCCTTCCCGGCCGTGGAGCTGGCGGCGCTCCCGTACGGGCTTTTCGACGACTCCTTCATGCACCGCCGCCACGACGTCGCGCAGGGGGGCGGCCACAACGAGCGCTGCTGGCGCGCTTTCGGGGCCGACCGCTGGAAACGGGCCCCCGCGGGCGGGGAAATCAGCTACTTCGGCAAGGACGACCAGCGCCTTTTCCTTTCGCCGCGCGGGCTCCACGGGACGAACTTCGCGGCGGCAGCGGCCAAGTACCACATCACGTTCATGGTGGCAAACGACGCGGTCGGCGGCCCGTTCGGGACGCCGCGGCACTTCCGCGCCGCCGCCGACGCCTGCGGCTACCGCTTCCGCCTGGCGGGCGCGGAACGCGACGGTGACACCCTGCGCATCCGCATCGCCAACGAGGGCGTCGCCCCCCTCTACCATGACGCATGCCCCGCGCTCGGCGGGAGCGCGGCCCCCGGAACCCTGCGCGGGCTCCTGCCCGGCGAGGTCCGGGAATTCGTCCTCCCGCTTCCGGAAATGCCCTCCGCCGAGGACCCGGCGGACGGCATCCGCATCGTCTCGCCCAAGCTTCTCCCCGGGGCGGCCATTCCCCTCGAACGTTGAAAGCGTCGCCGCCCGGCGCATGGGAGTTGCCGAGCCCTAACCCTGTGATTCCCCATGTACGGGGATGTCACGTTCCGCCTTCCGGCGGCGAGCCCCCCCGTCGCCCCGTCCGCCTTTGCGCGAACGAAAGACGAGGGTTTCGCCTGACAACTCCCTTGGAAAACCTTCCGGAGGGCGACAACGCGCCCCCCTGAAACGTTGTATCCAAAGGAGTTGCCAGGTGAACCCCTGTCTTTTGCCTGGTGCGGCTGGCCGGTAGCAACTGTCTTTTTTGTAAAATTTCAATTTAAAACGGTCCAGTGTTTTTCTTGACACAATTTATACTCC
>CACXEY010000002.1 GCA_902766695.1 uncultured bacterium | reverse complement strand
GGAAAACGCAAAGAACGCAAAGGGGTTGACGCAAAGAACGCAAAGGCGGGGGGCGGGAGGGGCGTGGGAGGAATGCGGGAGGAGGGAAGCTACAAGAATATCTCGAATGCCGCTTCGCGGACATGGAAAACTGTCGGGTCGCGAGCGGGGCGTCTGCGGAGATGATTGGAAAACAAATGTTCTTTTTGTTCGGGTCCGTCCCCGTATTTTCCTTCCCGCTTTTTCCCGGTCCTCAAAACGGCCAAAGGAATTTGCGTTTTTTCTTGTAGCGCTCGCGTTCTTCGCGTTCGCGCTTGTTCATCAATGTGCGGTTGGCTGTTTCCTCGTCTTCAAGATTGGTGTCGTTTGGGGTTGGGTTGAATTGGACATTTGCAGCGCGCATTCCGCCAAAGAACTCCCAAAGCCCATAAATCTTTCCGTAGTGTGCCGAAATCAACTGCCCTTCCGGATCGACCTCCGTCCGGGTGCGGAACACGAGATAGGAATCAGCAGCGAGCCTGGTATCCGTGTAATTCACCCCGTCCATGAATCTAACCGGTTTTTCGACCCAAACGGGATGTCGTTCATAGACAAAACGGAAAGAAGTCTGGTATGTGGCATTCGTATCTGCATGGTACACGGATTTCATGTCCGAATGCCTGTCTTTTCGAAGTACATATGCACCCGCTCAAGGGTTGTTTGCAAATGAAACTTCCAGCGTGGCTTTGAAATCGGATGTTTCATCATTTTTGTCCGTAGTAATCTTCACAAGCATGTCCGGGTGCAAACCTTCGCTTCCTGCCGTCACCCATTGGCGTTGTTCGAGATCATATCCATACCACTCTCCTTGGCTTGGCGGCGGCTCAAGATTGGGCGGAGCGTGCTTTAGAGCAATGGGATTCATGATTTCCTTCAGCACAATTGTCGTACGCGCTCCATATGGTTGCCACTTCCCATCCAAAGGGGTGTGAGTCTGGCCATAATTCGTAAGTTCCAACCGCGAGTCGTAGTATCCGTCCTTGGTTATCTCGCACGTGATTCTGCTCGTGCATTTCCCCTGAATGACATACTCACCGTTGGTATCTGTGTGCCCTTGGATAGGTATGAAATCATCGCCGCGAGTCTGCAGGCCTCCCCAAACCCTTGCGCCCGCGACGGGCATGCCATCTTGGTCGACAACCCGCAGGCATTCCTTGGCTTCTGCACCGTAGTTGCAAGCCTTGTACAGTGCAATCTCTTCATCGCTGGGCCTTGCTGCAAACAGAACCAGCGGCATTGCAAAGCAAACAGCAAAAGCCACATTCTTCATCCGGATTTTTCCTCCGTTGCGATGTCGTTGCAGAAGCAGATTTGGAATCTCTCCAATTTTTGCATTGATTGTGCGTGCGTCATTGAAAGACTTTGGGTTGGCGTGTTGCAAGGGAACGTCTAGCAGAAGGCGCGGCGCGAGGCAACGGGAAAAGCGCGGCGCGCGCGCCTTCGGCGCGGTTGAAAAGTTGAAAGGTTGAAAAGTTGAACAATGCCCGCGATTGGATAACGGGTGGAAAAGCGAAAGGGCGGTTGCGGGGGCGGGCCCTTAATCCCCATCATTTGCCGAACAGGCGGCGGCGACTTTCTTCTTCCGTTTCGGATAACAACGCCTCCTCCTCTGGAGTGATAGCCTCCATTTCCCGGAATGTGTCCAGTCGGATTGTTTGGACGGGGACAAGCCTGCCTGCGCCGTCCACGACATACACCGGGCCGCCAGTTTGTCCGTTGGCCGCACCCCCCTGCCAAGCGGGGGAAGCGACGAGGCGGATGCGGGCTCCGACAGATAGTACGGCGATTTCGGCGGCGAGCCACAGGAGCGCCACCAGGGCGGGGCGCCGTATGGGCTGTCCGTTCCAGACCACCTTGCGCAACAACCACAGGCAGATTCCATACGCCGCCAGCGGAACAACCAGCCAAGTCAAGCCGGACTGCCACGCCAGCAGAAACCTACGAATTTCCATCCACTCCGACGGTATCCCCTCCTGCAACAACGAAACGACTGCCAACCACAGGGCTGTGAGGCCCTTGAGAAGGAGGAATTGCAACCCCACCCACCCCAGCAGGAGAAGGACGGCGGGGGCATCGGCGGAGCATCGGCGCCTCAAAGCAGATTTCAAGTTCACGGGATGGTTCTCCTGATTCAAGTTTATGATCGCATGCTATCAGAATTGTGGCCTCAATCAAGGTATTGCCTTTACCAAGAAAAACCTGTGTTCAAGATATGGGGTTTGTCCCGGGACAGGCCCTTGAAATCTCCATTGTTCATGGGAATCCTTTGGTTTTGGTGTTTCAAGTTCCCGTCTAGCAGAAGGCGCGGCGGGAGGCAACGGGAATCGCGCGGCGCGCCTTCGGCGCGGTTGAAAAGTTGAAGAGTTGAAAAGTTGAAAGGTTGAGAGGTTGGTCTGGCCTTGGTCTGGCCCCTTTTTCGCTGCGCAAGGTGTGCGCCGCGAAGAACAGATTGAGGGTCTGGCCCCAAGTCGTGAGGGAATCCCCGTCCCGATCCGCCCAAGGAAAGCCCGTGGGATTGCGGAAAAACGCAATGGGGGACCTGGGGCCCAATCATCCTCTCCCCCATGGCATTTGGTACCCGCCGCGCTTCGGGCTGGATTGGCAAGTGCCTCAAGGAAGCCGAAGTACGGCCGAGATTCCAGTTCCCATCTCTTTGACGTCCGCCGGGGATGGAGATGGAGGCTGACGGAAAAGGGGGAGCAATCAGCGTTTGTCCCGGCTCTTGGCGATGCGTTTCAGGTTCCGAAGGACATCTGCGCGGGAATAGATGCTGGGCAAGCCACGCTGGCGGTGCGCCAGGTGGGCTTGCATGTAGCGCCAGGCCAGCGCAGGGCGGCCGAGGAAACAATAGGTCTTTCCGATGCGGTAGCGGCAATCGTTCAAAAGGGATTCCGCTTGGCGGATGCCTTCTCCGCAGGGGCCGTGGGCGATGCGTTCGACACCGCGGCGCAAAAGGCGCTTCCAAATCCGGATGGCCTCGCGTTCGTGCCCGGTCTGTTCGAGGACGCCGGCATGGTTCCACAACACCAGGGGGCAACGGGGCGCCAGTTCCATGGCTTCCCGGCTGTAGTGCAAAGCCGTTTCGTATTGGCGCTGTTCGTAATAGGTCAGGGAGAGCCGTGACACGAGGTAATGGCTGTCCGGATTGGTTTCAAGCTCCTTCAAGATGGCTTGGCGGGCTTTCTCCCAATCCTCTTTTTCCACCAATACTTCGATGGTGTCTCCTGTGGCGGTTTTTGGGGCACTGTTCATGGAAAGTCTTTGGCGGAGAGGGGGTCGTGGTGCAAGGGAACGTCTAGCAGAAGGCGCGCCGCGATGCAACGGGAAACGCGCGGCGCGCGGGCGGCGCGGTTGAAAAGTTGAAAGGGTGGAAGGTTGAAGGATGGCCCATTCCTTCAACCTTTCAACCCTTCAGAGCGGTGCCCCCACAGCGGGCGGGGAGCGGGAGTTGTGGCCGCTACAGGCCGAAGATGTCCGCGTGGGTTCCGGTCCGCGAGAGGGTCAGGATCAGTTCGTTCCGGGCCTTGCGATAGACCAGCAACCAGTCCGGGCGTACATGGCATTCCCGGAAACCGGCGAAAGGGCCCGTCAACGCATGGTCCCGGCGCGAGGGTTCCAGAGGGACATCCTCGGCCAGGCGCAGGATGACCTCCCGCAAGGCCTTTTCCGGCCATCCGCGCTTCAAGGCCCGCCGCGCGTCCCGCTTGAACTGCGTTGTCGTTATGACCTGCCGTTTCATGCCTGCGGCTCTTCGCGCAGGTCGGCCATCAACTCGTCAACGTCGTCGTAGCGTTTGGCGGCGGGGTCGTTTTCCAGCGCCCGTGCTTCCGCCAAGGCGGCCAGCGTTTCCGCGGGAATCTCCGGCTTTCCCGTCACCGCGAAGGGAATCCCGCCCACCCTTACCGCCTTTTTCAGGAAAATGGTGATGGCCGAGGACAAATCCAGCCCCACCCGTTCAAATGTCTGGCTGGCCTCCCGTTTCAAATCGGGCGCAATGCGCATGGTCAAAGTCGTCTTCATCGTTCCTCCGTTGTTCGCCAAATAAAAACAACGTATGTTTGATGTCAATCAATTTGTTGCACCCTTTCAGAAGGTGCGTCGTGATGCAACGGGAAACGCGCGGCGCGCCTGCGGCGCGAAAAGTTGAAAGGTAGAAAGGTTGAAGGGTTGAAAGGTTGAAGGGTTGAAGGATGGCCCTTCAACAGCTTCCCCCAACCTTGCACCCTTTCAACTCTTCCCCCTTTCACCTCTTCAGGACGGTGCGCCCGCGGTGCGGGCGGGGAGTGGGAGGGAGGAGGATGGGAGGGGGTCAGGGGCCATTCCGGCGGGCGAGCCAATAGCCGGGTTTGCGCTTCGTGTGCATGATGGCGAGGATGTAGAGGCGGTCGGATTCCCGGGCGTAGAGAACCGCATAGGGAAAGCGCCGGACAAGGCAACGGCGGACGCCATCGCCAAGTTCCATCCAAAGGTCGGGGAAATTTCCGGCCAGAGCGATGGCCGCCTCGATTTCTTCCAGAAAGGCCATCCCCAGTTCCGGCTCGATGGAGTTGTAGTAGGCAATGGCCGCAAGGAGTTCTTCCCGGGCCGCTGGATGGAATGAATGTTTCACCCTTCGGCCACGGCGCGGGCTTCGGCGAGGACTTCATCTGCCGGGAGGGAGCGGACGGCACCGGAGAGGATTTCCCCGCGACGGCGGGATGCGGTTTCGAGCCATGCCGCCTGGATGGCGGGGTCGACGGGATTCAACGTCTGCAAAACGGCATCGGCAAGGGCGGCCCG
>CACXEY010000001.1 GCA_902766695.1 uncultured bacterium | reverse complement strand
GTATTCGCCCGTGGCGACGTTGTAGCCGTAGGAGGCCTTGCCGTTGCGGACGTCCTGGACGACGATGGAGCCGTCGACGCCGGCGTTGGCGGTCAGCTGCCGCAGCGGGGCTTCGCAGGCGCGACGGATGATGTCGACGCCAATCTGGGCGTCGCCGTCGAGCTTCATGTCCTTGAGGGCCGACTGGGCGCGGATGAGGGCGACGCCGCCGCCGGGGACGATGCCTTCCTCGACCGCCGCACGGGTGGCGTGGAGGGCGTCTTCGACGCGGGCTTTCTTTTCCTTCATCTCGGTCTCGGTGGCCGCGCCGACGTTGATGACGGCGACGCCGCCGGCGAGCTTGGCCAGGCGTTCCTGGAGTTTTTCGCGGTCGTAGTCGGAGGTGGTCTCTTCGATCTGGCGGCGGATCTGGGCGATGCGGCCCTGGATGTCGGCGGTCTTGCCGGCGCCTTCGACGATGGTGGTGTTGTCCTTGTCGACGGTGACGCGTTTGGCACGGCCGAGGTCGCTCAGCGGGATGGATTCCAGCTTGATGCCGAGGTCGTCGGAGATGAATTTGCCGCCGGTGAGGATGGCGATGTCTTCCATCATGGCTTTGCGGCGGTCGCCGAAGCCGGGGGACTTGACGGCGCAGACCTGGAGGGTGCCGCGGAGTTTGTTGACGACGAGGGTGGCGAGGGCTTCGCCTTCGATGTCCTCAGCCACGATCAGGAGCGGACGGCCGCTCTTGGCGACGTTCTGGAGGACGGGGAGGAGGTCCTGGAGGTTGGAGATCTTCTTCTCGAAGAGGAGGATGTAGGCGTCGTCGAGGACGACTTCCATGGTGTCGGGCTTGGTGACGAAGTACGGGGAGAGGTAGCCTTTGTCGAACTGCATGCCTTCGACGACGTCGAGGGTGGTGTCGATGCCCTTGGCTTCTTCGACGGTGATGGTGCCGTCCTTGCCGACTTTCTCCATGGCTTCGGCGATGATGGTGCCGATGGTGGAGTCGCCGTTGGCGGAAATGGTGCCGACCTGGGCGACTTCGGCGGTCTCCTTGATCTTCTTGGACTGTTTCTTGAGGTTGGCGACGACGGCCTCGGTGGCGGCGTCGATGCCGCGGCGGATTTCCATGGGGTTGGCGCCGGCGGTGACGTTCTTGAGGCCTTCGCGGTAGATGGATTCGACGAGGACGGTGGCGGTGGTGGTGCCGTCGCCGGCGATGTCGGAGGTCTTGGAGGCGACTTCGCGGACCATCTGGGCGCCCATGTTCTCGAAGGGGTTCTCGAGTTCGATTTCCTTGGCTACGGAGACGCCATCCTTGGTGATGGTGGGGGAGCCGAATTTCTTTTCGAGGACGACGGTGCGGCCGCGGGGCCCGAGGGTGGACTTGACGGCGCGGGAGAGTTTTTCGACGCCCTTGAGGACGAGCTGCCGGGCTTCGGCTTCGTAGACGATTTGTTTCGCGGACATGTTTTTATCCTTTCTTCAGTGGGGTTGTGACGGGATCAGCCGAGGATGCCGAGGATGTCTTCTTCGCGCATGATCTGGTAGGTCTTGCCGTCGAGTTTGATTTCGGTGCCGCCGTACTTGGGCATGAGGACTTTGTCGCCCTTCTTGACGTTGAAGGGGATCTTTTCGCCCTTGTCGTTGAGTTTGCCGGTGCCGACGGCGATGACGATGCCCTGCTGGGGCTTTTCCTTGGCGGTGTCGGGGATGATGATGCCGCCTTTCTTGACTTCCTGTTCTTCCTGGGGTTCGACGAGGACGCGATCGCCCAAAGGTTGGATTTTCATTTGTTTCTCCTTGGTTGTGGGTTGGATGGGCGGCGGGGGGGCCGCCCGGGTGGTTTTGTTTTTTACAGGGGGGGGGCCGCGCCATGAATGGCGCGGCTCGGCTCACGGACTCAGCGGCTCACTTCTTGTCGTCGTCGACCATCTCGAAGTCGGCGTCCATGACGTCGCCGTTGTTCTTGGCGTTGCCGCCGGGGGGCGGCGGGGGCGGGGCGCCGGCGCCGGCGGCCTGGCCGCCCTGGGCCTGCTTGGCCTGGGCGTAGAGGTCGGCGGAGACGGCCTGCATGTCGGCGGTGAGGGCCTCGGAGGCTTTCTTGATGGCGTCGGTGTCGGAGCCCTTGAGGGTCTCCTTGAGGGCCTGGAGGGAGTTCTCGACTTTCATCTTCTTGTCGGACGGCATCTTTTCGCCGTTCTCCTTGATGAATTTCTCGGTCTCGTAGGCGAGGGATTCGCCGCGGTTCTTGGCGTCGACGGCGTCGCGGCGGGCGGAGTCCTCGGTGGCGTGGGCTTCGGCGTCCTTGACCAGGCGCTCGACTTCGTCCTTGGAGAGGCCGGAGGAGGCGGTGATGGTGATCTTCTGCTCCTTGCCGGTGCCGAGGTCCTTGGCGGACACCTTGAGGATGCCGTTGGCGTCGAGGTCGAAGGTGACTTCGATCTGCGGGGTGCCGCGCATGGCCGGCGGGATGCCGTCGAGATGGAACTTGCCGATGGTCTTGTTGTCGGCCGCCATCTTGCGCTCGCCCTGGAGGACGTGGATTTCGACGGTGCTCTGGTTGTCGGCCGCGGTGGAGAAGATTTCGCTCTTGCGGGTCGGGATGGTGGTGTTGCGCTCGATGAGCGGGGTGCTCACGCCGCCGAGGGTCTCGATGCCGAGGGTCAGCGGGGTGACGTCCAGGAGGAGGACGTCCTTGACTTCGCCCTTGAGGACGCCGCCCTGGATGGCCGCGCCGATGGCGACGACTTCGTCGGGGTTGACGCCCTTGTGGGGTTCCTTGCCGAGCTGCTTTTCGACTTCCTGCTGGACGCGGGGCATGCGGGTCATGCCGCCGACGAGGATGACTTCGTCGATCTGGCTCTTGGGGATGCCGGCGTCGCGCAGGCAGTTCTCGACGGGGGTCATGCTGCGGTCGATGAGGTCGTCCACCAGCTGCTCCATCTTGGCGCGGGTCAGGGTCGTGACGAGGTGCTTCGGGCCGGAGGCGTCGGCGGTGATGAAGGGGAGGTTGATCTCGGTGCTCTGGGAGCTGGAGAGCTCGCACTTGGCCTTTTCGGCGGCCTCCTTGAGGCGCTGGAGGGCCATGGAGTCCTTGGAGAGGTCGATGCCGTTCTCCTTCTTGAACTCGTCGACGAGCCAGTCCATGACGCGGGTGTCGAAGTCGTCGCCGCCGAGGTGGGTGTCGCCGTTGGTGGCCTTGACTTCGAAGACGCCATCGCCGATTTCGAGGACGGAGATGTCGAACGTGCCGCCGCCGAGATCGTAGACGGCGATCTTCTCGTCGGACTTCTTGTCCATGCCGTAGGCGAGGGAGGAGGCGGTCGGCTCGTTGATGATGCGCAGGACTTCGAGGCCCGCGATCTTGCCGGCGTCCTTGGTGGCCTGGCGCTGGGAGTCGTTGAAGTAGGCGGGGACGGTGATGACGGCCTGGGTGATGGGCTCGCCGAGGTAGGCTTCGGCGTCGGCCTTCATCTTCTGGAGGATCATCGAGGAGATCTCCGGCGGGGAGTAGGTGCGGTCGCCGACCTTGACGTGGGCGTCGCCGTTGGGGGCGCGGACGACTTCGTAGGGGATGCGGTCGAGCTCGCCCTTGACTTCGTCGTACTTGCGGCCCATGAAGCGCTTGATGGAGAAGATGGTGTTCTTGGGGTTGGTCACGGCCTGGCGCTTGGCGGCGGAGCCGACGAGGCGCTCGCCGTTCTTGGTGAACGCGACGATGGACGGCGTGGTGCGGCCGCCTTCGGCGTTGGGGATGACGGTCGGCTGGCCGCCTTCCATGATGGCCATGCAGGAATTGGTGGTTCCCAGATCGATACCGAGTACTTTGGACATGTTGTTTACCTCTTTCTGTTTAAGGGTTGCGGTTGAAATGGTTTTTGGTTTTTCTCGGACGAGCTCCTTTCAACTTCGTCCGCCGGGATATAAGCAGGGGGCGTGCCAAGTTTTGGATGGAAAGGTGCAAGTTGTTGGAGTGGAGTATGAAGTGGATGAATGAG